>SVGU01000112.1 GCA_015056155.1 Clostridiales bacterium | reverse complement strand
CCCGCATGGCGCAGCCGCACGAGTGCGTCGCGGGGCGTCTGTCACGCCCCGTGACCCCCGCAAGAAAGCAGACCACAAACACTCCCCAAAACGGGTCAAGGGTCGAAGACCCTTGCAGGGTGCAGGGGCAGCGCCCCTGCCCGCCGGAGGCCCCCCCCGCACCCACACCCCCACACACCACAAAAGCCCCCGCACATGCAGGGGCTCTGTGAATCAGCCTGAACAGCGCATGACTGTCCAGGGCCGGTCGGAGAGGTAAAGGCGGTCGAAATGAGCGGCGAAGGTCTCGAGGGGGGTGGCGCCGGTCAGTTGGCCGGACGTCTCGTTCAGGTGGGTGATGAGGATGGCGGTTTGGGCATGGGGGAGGATCGCCCGTGCGGCAGCGGTATCGGCATGGACGCGCTTCAGGACGGCTTCTGCGTCGAAGATGCCGTAGCGGAGCTGCTGCTGGTGCGGATTGGGGACGTTCGTGCGGTCATGCATGTCCGGGTTGATCTCCGCCATGGGGCACTCCGTCGGGAAGGGGCCTGCGCCGTGGCGGGTCAGGTAGGTGCGGGTGACGTACCGCAGCTCGACCTCCGCGTCGCCCGGGAGGGCCGCGATGCGCTGCGCACTGACGCAGGAGGTGGTGCGGCTGGGCGTGAGGTGCGGGAAATCCGCCAGGTTGTTCTCGTCCAGCGCCAGGCCCTGCCCGGCCTCAAAGACCAGCGACGGCCACTTCTGCGCCTCCTCCGCCCAGTCCTCATAGACCCGGACGGCGCCAGCCATGTCCATCAGGTCCGCGTATGCGTTGCGGATCACGGCCTCGTCGGTCAGGAGCGCCTGCCAGCGGTCGTCCGCCGTCATGTTCAGCGCCGCCAGCCTCGCGGGAATGTACTCCCCCGCGACCCGCCGGCAGTAGGCCGCGAATGCCCCGCCGTCCAGCCGGATCAGCTCGCCGAAACGCAGCGCCCAGTCCGTCTGCTCATACCGCAGGCGCGTCTCGAACACGCCGCAGCCGCAGGAGCCGTGGCGCTCCCGACCCCGGTTCGCCTCGATGATCTGCCCGAGCATCATGTCGAAGGGCAGCGTCACGCGGCACCGCGCCGACACCAGCAGCTCCGGCGTCACGCCGAATTCCTCCGCCAGCGCGCACCGCTCGTCCATGTACATCAGCGGGTTGACGATGAATTCCTCGTCCGCGCAGGACGTCGCACCATGGAGCGCTCCGGAGCCGAAGTGGTGGAACACATGCCGCCGCCCGTCCGGGAGATCGACCGTGTGACCGCGCTGTGCGCCGCCGTTGATCAGCACGTTCAGGCAGGGGGTGCCCAGATCGCGCACCGCGTGGGCCGCCGCCATGCCCTTGCCCTCGTCGCCGTAGCTGCAGCCGATCACGATCACTGCCCTGCGCATGCCGCCGCCTCCTTGTGCGTTTCTCAGAAGAACCAGAACTTCTTTTTCTTCGGCTCCTCATCGTCGTGGACGAGGATGCCGTTCACCTTGCCGTTTTCCGCGTTCACGGGGATCTTGGCCGAGGCGGCCTCCGTGGGGCGGGGCGTCTTGACGTACATCGCGGGAGCATCCGCATGCGCCTTGACGATCCGGACGATCGCATCGGGCACGCCGTCGATCGGCACCTCCATCAGGTGCCCCTGCTCCAGCTGCTTGCCGAAGGTCTCCTGCACGCGCTTCCAGTGCATGTCCACGGAGCGGTGCCGCACGTGGAGGTGGAAGACGTCGTACTTCTTGAGCACCTCGGGATAGAGCTGCGCGGTCTCCACATCTGCCTGCAGGGCGTCGCCGGTAGCCTTCGCCAGCGGGTCCTTGGGCAGATAGGGGTTGAGCGGCTCGTCGCCCATGGTGATGATCAGGCCGCGCTTTCCGCGCTTCCAGCAGTCCAGCTGCGTGTGGTTGAGCGCCATGTACCACGCGGCGGTGTAGGACTCGTAGGGGTTGCTGCCGCCGCCGTACTCCATGTAGACCAGGTCCAGCTGCTCGGCGATGCGGATGTCCGACTCGAACTGGGACATCTGGATCGGCGCGCGGTCATAAGCGAGATCGCCGATGCCCATGACCATGAACTCCACGTCCTTGACCTCGTTGTACAGGCGGGTCATGACCTCGTTCATCTTCTTCGCGACCTCGGCCGCCGCAGGGCCCATGCTGCCCGTGACGTCCAGGGCGAGAATGACCGGGATGCTCCGGGGGTGCTCGGCGCAGTCGCAGCATTCGCGCATCACATTCTTCGGGTTCAGCCGGGGATGCAGCCCCTTCTGCGTGTAGATCTGCCGGTCGGTCAGCTTGCTGTCCAGATGGCCGCTGGCCGTCACCGTGCGGCCCCGGGACCTGCTGTAGGATTCAAAGCTTTCTCTTGTCCAGTATCCGCTGCCCATGGTTCATCCTCCCGTTCTTTATCGTTCGTTCAGGGTCATCGCTCAGTGGAGCGGGTCGTTCTTTTCGCGGTCGAGCCGGAAATCCACGGAGCGCTTGAGGTAGGACAGGTACTCCTCGTCGCGGCACATGGACTTGGCCGGGTTGTCCGAGAGCTTCGCCACCGCGCGGCCGTTGACGGACTGCAGCTTGATGACGATGTTCAGCGCCTTTTCGCAGGTGTCGTTGGAGCAGAAGGTGCCGATGCCGAAGGAGACCTTCGCGCGGCCGGTGAAGTAGTCGTGCAGCTCCTGCGCCTTGTCGAAGTCCAGGCCGTCGGAGAAGAGCAGCAGCTTCGTGCGGGGATCCACGCCGTACTTCTCGTAGTGCGCGATGATCTTGTCGCCCCAGGCGAAGGGATCGCCGCTGTCATGCCGGACGCCGTTGAAGTTGTTGACCATCGAGCGGTCGAAATCCAGCAGGAACAGGTCCGTGGTGATGGTGTCGGTCAGCGCCGTGCCGTTGTCGCCGCGGTATTCGTCGTACCAGTCCTGCAGGGCGTAATGGTTGGTGTAGGCCAGGGGGATGGAGTCGATGCCCTGATACATCTGCACATACTCGTGGGCATAGGTACCGATGGGCTTCACGCCGTACTTCATGGCCAGGTAGACGTTGGAGGTGCCGATGCAGTTCTTCGTTTCGCTGATGAGGCGGCGGACGACGACCTCCTCCCACTCCCGGGACAGACGGCGGCGGCAGCCGAACTCGGCGAACTTGAAGGTGTACTTGCCCGACTGGAAATCGGCGATCTTCCGGTCCAGCCGCTCCTCGGCGGAGGCGCGCAGAGCCGCGTAGTCATACTTCATGCGGAAGTAGACCTCGTTGACGATCTCCAGCAAGTAAATCTCGAACTGCATCGCCGAGAACAGCGGGCCGCGCACGGCGATGTGCAGCCTTCCGCTGTCGCCCAGGCGGGTCTCCACATAGTCGCGGATGGGCCGCCACAGGCGCAGGAACTCCACATAGTCGTTCTTGATGAAGCGGATGGAGCGCAGGTAGTCCAGCTCCTCCTTCGTGAAGGTCAGGGTGCAGAGGTGGTCGATCTGCGCGTTGATCTCCTCGAACATCTCCTGCGTGAACGTCACGTCCGTGTTGCGGCAACGGAAATAGTATTCGCCGCTCAGGTCTGTGTGCTTGTGGAAGATCACCTGATCCATGTTGAACTTGTACAGGTCGGTATCCAGCAGGGATACGACGATGGGTTCGAGCTTCATGCCGATTTCCTCCTCATTGTTCCTCATCGCGGCGGGCAAGCCACTCGCTGCGCAGCATCGCATAGCCAAACTGATCGAAATAGGGGTTCTTTTCCTCCGGACGGGACTTGCCACGCTGCACCATGCGGCCCTCGCAGCGGAAGCCGCACTTCTCCAGCACCCGCAGCATCGCCCCGTTGTCCACATCGCACACCGCATGCAGCCGGTGCAGCCCCAGCTGTTCGAAGGCGATCGCGCATACGCCGCGCACCGCCTCGGTCATGAAGCCCTGCCCCGCCTCCCGCCGGTTCAGCACTGCGCCGAGGATCGCATCATCCCGCCGCCAGTTCATGTGGAAGGACACGCCGCCAATCACCCGGCCGCTGTCCCGGCGCTGGATGGCGAAATTGTAGTGCATCCGGGGCTCGGTAGTCATTTCCGCCGGGATCTGCCGCTCCAGATAGTCCCGCGTCTGCTCCGGGGTGTTCGGGCCGAACATCATGTGCCGCACCGTCTCATAATCGGAGGAGTAGGCGTGCACATCCTCAAAGTCCGACGCGGAAAACTCCCTCAGGAGCAGGCGCTGTGTCTCCTGCTGCATCTGCGTTCCTCCCTCACGCCCCGGCGAAGGGGTCCAGCACCACGGGGCGTCTGCGCTTGTGCATGTTCATGCGCTCCATGCGGGCGATGCGGGCGTCCACGGCCTCGTCGCCGCTGGTGCCCAGGCGGATGAACGCGTGGATGTCGCGGTAGGTGACGCCCAGGCGCTCCTCGTCGCTCTTGCCGGAGAGGCCGTCGGTCGGGGTCTTCACGACCAGCTCGCGGGGGAGCTCCTCCATCGTCAGGCCGACCTCCACCACCTCCACGCTCGTCAGCGCGCCCAGGAGGGAGAAGTCGCTGGAGGTATCGCCGTCCTTGGTGCAGTAGCCCACGGTGATCTCCGAGAAGTTGCCCGTGCCCACCAGGCGCGCGCCCAGCGCCTGCGCGATGTAGCGCAGGGTCGTCATGCGCAGGCGGGGGCCGACGTTCAGGTCGCTCTCCCGGTGCGCGGGGACGCTGAATTCCCCCGGGGCGGCGTTGTCGCCCAGCTGGTCGGTCAGGCGGCGGAGCTCCCGGTGCATCTCGCCGATGTTGATCGTGCGGCTGCGGATGCCCAGCACCTCGCACACGCGGACGCTGTCGGAGATGTCCTTCTGCTCGCCGTCGGGGAGCATCACGCCGTAGACGTTCTCCGCCCCCAGCGCGCGGGCGCACAGGGCCGCCGCCACGGTGGAATCCTTGCCGCCGGAAATGCCCAGCACGACCTTCGAAAAGCCCTGTTCCTTCGCGATTCTGCGGATCGCCGCGACCAGGTTGTCCCGGGCCTGCGCCGCATCAAAAAGATAATCTGCCATAAGCGCCTCCATTACATTTCCTGATTCATGGTGATGATCCCGTCCGCGTTCCGGCGGGAGAGGATGAGGGAGAAGTGGGTCGTGAATTCGCTGCCCATGCCGATGCCCAGCATATTCTCCGCATCGTAGCGGCACCAGGGCAGGATGCAGCGGTTCAGCAGGAGCGGCTCGAACGCCCCCTCCGGGTCCAGCAGCGCCCGGAGGTCATCCATGGTGTAGGAGAAGTAATTCTCCCGGCACTCCCGCTCCCAGTTCTCCACGTACTTGTACTTCAGGATCAGGTGGGCCAGATTGCGCCGCACCTCCAAGGGCCCCCAGCAGCGCTCGAAATCCGCCACCTGCCGCGGCGGCAGCACCCGGCGCAGCTGCTCTGCCGCCGCCGGGACGCGCGCCCCGTCATCCTCGCTGTGGTACATCATGTCCCGCACGACCAGATACCTCGGGGCGATCTCCCCGATCAGCCGGGTGATCATCCCCCTATCGCAGTCGTAGTGGAAGATCTCGTGCAGGACGGAGGAGAAGTTCACCGCAATGCGCCGCCGTTCGATGCCCAGCTCGCGGATCCTGCGCAGCATCTCCTCCGGGTCGGAAAAGAACCACATGTTCCCCGTGCGCTGCCGGCTGGCCGCGGCGACCATTTCCGGGTCGATGTCGAAGCCGATGAAGTGCATCGAGGGGAACAGCGACTGCAGGAAGCGGATGAGCGAGCCGTCCGCGCAGCCGTAGTCGATGATCAGCTCCGTGCCGGGCACCTTGTCCATGAAGAACGCCTTGTCCCACATGGAGCGCCGCATCCGGTCGTTGTACACATCGTAGTTTTCGATCTCAGGCATGCCGGCCGCCTCACACAATGTCGATCTGGCAGCAGCCCATCGTCGCCAGCGCAGCCTCATGGGTCGCGGGGGTCACGCCCGCGCAGCAGGTACGCCGCACCTGCAGCGCCGCATCGGTGAAGTGCGCCTTGAGCAGCAGCGCGTTGCTGACCACGCAGATGTCCGTGCACAGGCCCAGCAGCTCGATCGTCACCTCCGGGTCGTCCCCGGCGATCTGCGCGACGATCCCGGGCAGCTTCACGCTGCCAAAGGTGGGCTTCTCCACCAGCAGGCAGTCGCCCAGCGCCTCCCGGATCTCCGCGCGGATCTCCCAGCCTTCCGTCCCCCTGATGCAGTGGGGCACGGGGAGCTTGCGCCCCTCGGGGGTGTTCATATAGTCCCCGCCATGGGTGTCCAGGGTCGCGATCAGCGTCCAGCCGTCCTCCCGGCACTGGCGGATGCGCTCCACCACCGCCGGGACGATCGCCTGCGCCTCCTTCGTGCCCAGCGCGCCGTCGATAAAGTCGTTCTGCATATCCACCACGATCAGGATCTTCTTCATGCTTGAATCCTCCCCGTTCGTATGTCGTTTTTATTCCACAAAGCGGTAGAGCACCGCCGGTCGGCCTCTTCCCTGCTGCTTCGCCTGCGAGGTCTGGACGATCCGCCCGGTCTCCTCGTACCGGTTGCGGATCCACCGCCGGAAGTTGCTCGCGTCCATCGGCTTGCCCATCACGGCCTCGAACACCGTCTGCATCTCGCCCAGCGAGAAGGCGGACATGTCACCCAGGAAGTGGAACCCCACGTCCGTGTAGTCGATCTTGCCCTGCAGCCGCGCCACACCCGTGCGGATGATCTCCCCGTGGTCGAAGGCGAGATCCCCGCCCGTCAGGAGCGTCCCGTCCGGGCTGATGAGCTGCAGCCCCTTCGCCTCCGCACCCTGCCGCACCCCGAAGCATTTCAGCCGGACGCTGTCCCGCGCGAGGATCGGCTCCAGCTGCTCCCACGGCAGGATCAGCAGGTACGCCACGGAGATCACCCGGCCCCGCGGGTCGCGGTTGAGCGCGGTGAAGGTGTAGAGCTGCTCCATGTAGGCGTCCGCGGCGGGCAGCATCTCATTGAGCAGTTTCCGCACGCCGGTCTCCGCCGATTCATCCAGGCCGATGAACCGCCCCGGCAGCGCCCAGCATCCCTCGAAGGGCGGCGCCGACCGCCGGGACAGAAGCAGCGTCAGCTCCCCGGCGCGGACCGTACAGGCCATCACGTCCACCGCGATGTGGTTCCGTCCCGCCTCCAGTTTCTCGTGCATCCGTCCCGCCTCCTTTAATGGTCATCCTGACCCCAATTGAATGATAGCACATCCGTCCCATGATGTCAATACTTTTTTGTCATTTTGACAATAATCTTTTCTTACTCGAGAACCCGCGGGTACAAAAAAAGCAGACCCGGAATCCGGGTCCGCTCAGCCTGTCAAAAAAGCCTCCTTGGGAGGTGTCGGAGGGCCCGCTGGCCCTCTGACTGTAATCGTATCGCGGGGCTTTGCCGCGCGGGCGGGGCGGTTTCGGCATTTGCCGAAACCATTCCTTACATTTTTCACGGCCATCAGCCTTGGCTGATAGTGAAAAATGCCCGCTTCCGCAGAAGCGGAATCTCTTTCCTTTTCTCGAAAAAGTGGCCGCAGCCACTTTTTCGACAC
>SVGU01000111.1 GCA_015056155.1 Clostridiales bacterium | reverse complement strand
CACGTCGTAGAAATTGAAGAGCTCATAGGAATAGATGCCGATGGACGGCATGCCCATGCCGCTGGCCATGACAGAGACGCGCTTGCCGTTGTAATAGCCGGTATAGCCCTGAACGCCGCGGGTGTTGTTGACCAACACAGCGTCGGTGAGGTAGTTTTCGGCAATGAATTTCGACCGCAGGGGATCGCCGGGCATCAGGACCGTGCGGGCAAAGTCGCCTTCCTTGGCGGTGATATGCGGAGTGGGGATCATATGCAATTCTCCTTTCGGGATCAATATATCCATCGTTTCCGCCGCTCATCCCGTCCATTGGCGCTTTTCCGGACGCGGCGGTCTGTGTGCTCCTATTGTACCACGCAATGCTCGCATTTGTCCATAGCGGGCAGGCGCAGACTTGACTTTCCCCTCTGCTTCCTCTACAATGTTGATAGCAACTTTGAAAGAAGGTCTGCTATGAACAGGCAGTTTCTTCCGGTCACGCCCGAGGAATGCCGCGACCGCGGCTGGGATGTGCCGGACTTTGTGTATGTCGTGGGCGAGGCGTATGTGGACCACCCCTCCTTCGGCCACGCGATCATCAGCCGCATCCTTGAAAAAGCCGGATACCGGGTGGCGATGCTGTGCCTGCCGCCGTGGCAGGATGCGTCCGCCTTCACGAAATTCGGCCGTCCGAGGCTGGGCTTCCTCGTCTCCTCCGGCGTGATCGACAGCATGGTCAACCACTACACCGTGGCCAAAAAGCGCCGTCACGACGACTATTATGCCCCCGGCGGCAAGGGCGGCATGCGCCCCGACCGGGCGACGATCGTCTACTGCAACCGCATCCGCCAGGCCTACCGCGACGTGCCGATCCTCATCGGCGGCGTGGAGGCTTCCCTGCGCCGCTTCAGCCACTATGATTACTGGGACGACAAGGTTCGCCACAGCGTGCTGGTGGATTCCGGCGCGACGCTGCTGATGTACGGCATGGGCGAAACGAGCATCCTCGAATGCGCCAACTGGGTCGCGGACGGGATGAATCCCGCTGAACTGCCCCGGCTCCGCGGCGTATGCTACATGAGCAAGACAGCCGATCCCTCCTGCCTGCAGCTGCCCTCCCACGAGGAGGTGAGCACCGACCGCCGGAAATACTGCGAGGCGTTCACCATGCAGTATGACGAGCAGGACCCCATCCGCGGCAAGCGCATGTGCCAGCAGCAGGACAAGGACCGCTACCTGATCCAGAACCAGCCGTGCATGCCCCTTTCCCGCGAGGCCCTGGACGAAGTGTACGAGCTGCCCTTTACCCGCACGTGGCATCCGATGTACAAGGCGGAGGGCGGCGTTCCCGCTTTGCAGGAGGTCGAGTTCTCCCTGGCCTCCACCCGCGGCTGCTTCGGCTCCTGCTCCTTCTGCGCCATCACCTTCCATCAGGGACGCATCATCCAGAGCCGCAGCCAGGAGAGCATCCTGAAGGAAGCGCGGCTCCTGACCACCCTCCCCGGCTTCAAGGGCTACATCCACGACGTCGGCGGCCCCACGGCGAATTTCCGCAAGCCCGCCTGCGCCAACCAGCTGAAGGTCGGAGCCTGCAAGCACCGCCAGTGCCTGTATCCGCAGCCCTGCAAGAACCTCGAGGTGGACCACAAGGAGTTCATGTCCCTGCTCCGCCAGCTCCGAGAGCTGCCGAAGGTCAAGAAGGTCTTTGTCCGAAGCGGCCTGCGCTACGATTACATCATGGCGGACCGCGACACCTCGTTCCTCAAGGAATTCTGCGAGCATCATGTGTCCGGCCAGCTGAAGGTCGCGCCGGAGCACGTCTGCCCGTATGTTCTGGACCGGATGGGCAAGCCGCGCCGCGAATTGTACGACGCCTTCTGCCAGCGGTATGAGCAGGTCAACGAAAAGCTGGGCAAGAAGCAGTATCTGATCCCCTACCTGATGTCGAGCCACCCCGGCAGCGACCTGAACGCGGCGATCGAGCTGGCGTGCTACCTGCGGGACATCGGCTTCCAGCCCGATCAGGTGCAGGACTTCTACCCCACGCCCGGCACGCTGAGCACCTGCATGTTCTATACCGGTCTGGATCCCCGGACGATGAAGCCGGTGTTCATCGCCCGCTCGCCGGAGGACAAGGCGATGCAGCGCGCGCTGATGCAGTTCCGCAACCCTGCGAACCACGCGCTTGTCCGCAAGGCGCTCCGGCTTGCAGGCCGGGAGGATCTGATCGGCAGAGGCCGCGAATGCCTCGTTCCGCCCGAGCGGGAGGCAATGCACGAGGTGCGTCCCTCCACCGGCAGGGGGAAAAAGCAGGACGACCGCCGCCACAGTGGCAGCCAGCAGGCACAGACCCGCGACAACCCCGCCCACGACCGCAAGGCGGTCCGCCATCCGGACAAGCAGTCCGCCGCCCGTCCGCCAAGGCACGGCGGCAGACCGGAGGGCAGCGGCTCCCGCGGACGCTCCGGCAAACGCAGATAAACCGCATCAAACACAAAGCCGCACAACGCTCCCGACCGGAACGCTGTGCGGCTGTTTTGTTGTTCTTTCAGTTCTGCAGGAGCCGCAGCTCATCAGCGATGCGGCACCATTCCTCGATGCGGATGACCTCGATGCTGCCATAGGGCGCATCCAGCAGCACCTCCACCGCCCGGCGGTACTTTTCCAGCGCCGTCAGCAGCGCCGCACTGTCAAGGCGCTCCCCTTCCCGGGCGCAGCGGACCGCCAGCGCCGCCGCTTCCATCCAGCAGCGGTTCGCCAGATGCAGCACGACGCTCTCCACACCCCGGACCACCGGAAACACCGAGCCGTTCTCCTCCGCCTTTGCGATCTCCCTCTGCAGCAGCGGCGCGAAGGAGTCATGCAGCGCATCCTGATAGATCATGGCGATGGCGCGCCCCTCCGACTTTTCGATCAGCGGCGTGAGCATGCGGATAAAGGGCGCTTCCTCCTGACGCAGGGGCATGAACGCATACAGCACCATGTTGATGCGCCGCAGGTCGCCGCTGACGCTCTCCAGCGCACGCCCGGCAAAGTCAGCGACCCGCTCGGCACGCTGCGCACAAAGGAGCTTCAGCACGTCCTCCTTGCTGGCAAAGTGGTGGTAGAAGCCGCCCTTGCTGGCATGGAGCACATCCAGAATGTCCTGCACGCTGGTGGCTTCGTATCCCTTTGAGCAAAACAGCTTCTCCGCCGCCGCGAGCATCTCCTGACGCTTCGTTTCACCCTTGCGCATGAATCCTTCTCTCCTTGCTGACAAAACTCGTCATCATAGTATAAAATATAAAACCGCGTTTCGTCAAGTGTCACCCAAAGGAAAGGCGCTGCGCCTCTTTCCAGAAACGTTGGCTTGACTTCCCGGCGGGAATGTATGATAATGTTTCTGCAAGCCCTGAGAGAGGATGAACAGGATGAAATTCCTTCACATATCGGATCTCCACCTCGGCCGGCAGCTGCACCGGTTTGCGCTGCAGGAGGAGCAGAACGAGATCCTCGAAAGCATCCGGCAGATCGCCGCAGCGGAGAAGCCTGACGCGATCCTGATCGCCGGTGATGTATATGACAGAAGCATTCCCCCCGTGTATGCCACGCAGGCGCTCGACCGGTTTCTTAGTTCGCTCCTGCCGCTTCAGACCGCGGTATGCGTGATCAGCGGGAATCACGATTCCGCCGAGCGGCTGGGCTTCCTCAGCGGTCCCCTTGCCATGAGCGCACTGCACATTTCGCCTGCCTACAAGGGCCGCACCGTGCCCGTCACGCTGACGGATGAAGCAGGCCCGGTCGATATCTGGCTGCTTCCGTTCCTGCGCCCGGCGGCGGTGAGGCCCTTCTTCCCGGAAGAGGAGATCCATACGACCAACGACGCGGTGGCATGCGCCATCCGGCAGATGCCGCTGGATCCGACGCGGCGCAATGTCCTTGTGGCGCATCAATTCGTCGCGGGCGCGTCGATGGGCGGCTCGGAAGACGTCTGTCTTTGGGAAGGGACCGGCGACGTCAGTGTCGGCGGCTCGGACATGGTCGAAGCAAAGCTGTTCAGCGCGTTCGATTATGTGGCGCTTGGCCATCTGCATCAGGCGCAGAACGTCGGCAGCGAGCGCATCCGCTACTGCGGTACGCCGCTGAAGTACTCCTTTTCGGAGCTGCGCAGCGAAAAGAGCGTCACCGTCTGCGAGCTGACCGGCGATCGGGCGCTGCATGTGCGGACGATCCCGCTGCCGGAGCCGCGGCGCATGCAGGAGCTGCGCGGCACCTTTGCAGAGGTGACAGCGGGCGCAGCGAATTACGACCAGGACGCCTACACCCACGTTATCCTCACCGACGAGCACCCGATCCCCGACGTCATGAACCGGCTGCGGCAGCACTTCCCGAACATCACGCATCTGGACTGGGACAACCTCCGCACGCGGCGCACAGAAGCGCTCCCTGCGTCCGCCGAACCCTCGCAGCACACGCCGCTCGCCCTCTTTGCGGAGTTCTTCGAGCGCAGCAACGGCGCTGCCATGATGGATGAACAGCGTCAGTATCTGGATGCGGTCATCCGGGAAATATGGGAGGAAGAGGCATGAGACCCATCAGGCTCACGATGAGCGCCTTCGGCTCCTATGCCGGGACGCAGACGCTTGACTTTTCCCTGTTCGGCAGCCATGGGCTG
The DNA here is from genome assembly GCA_015056155.1 of Clostridiales bacterium. Taxonomy (GTDB): domain Bacteria; phylum Bacillota; class Clostridia; order Christensenellales; family Aristaeellaceae; genus UBA11524. The sequence goes on along the minus strand of SVGU01000111.1, from coordinate 2,998 downwards.
TATCTGATCTGCGGCGATACCGGCGCAGGCAAGACGACCATCTTCGACGCGATCAGCTATGCGCTGTACGATTCCCCCTCCGGCGGCGGAGAACGCAAAAGCGAGGAGATGCGCACCGCCCGGTCCATCCGCAGCACCTATGCCGCGCCGGAGACGCAGACAAGCGTGACGCTGGTCTTCCTGCACCACGGCAGGGAGTATACCGTCCGGCGCACCCCGGCCTATCTGCGGCCCAAGCTGCGCGGCAGCGGCATGGTGGAGGAGAAGCCCTCCGTCACGCTGAACCTCCCGGACGGGAGCGTCCTGACCGATCGTGCTGCCGACACGCAGCTGCGGGAGCTCCTGACCCTCGACCGGGCGCAGTTCAAGCAGGTGGCGATGATCGCGCAGGGCGAATTCCTCGAATTGCTGAAGGCCGACACGGACAAGCGGCGCGAGCTGTTCCGGGAGCTGTTCGCCACGCAGCACTTCAGCACCCTTCAAAACCGGCTCGCGCAGGATGCACGCGATCAGGAAGCCGCTTGCAGGCAACTGCGGAGCCGCGTTTCCGAACAGCTTCGACGCGTCTCCTGCGATGAAGCTGCACCCGGCGCCGATCAAGTGGACGCTGTCCGCAGCCAGTCGCTGCCGGATGCAGAGAGCATGCAGCTGATCGAAGGGTATATTGAGCACGACCGGAAGGCCGCAACCGGACTTACTGACGAGATGGAGCGGATCGACGCGGAAAAGGCGCAGACGGCCGCACAGCTGGAGGTCGCGAGGCAGCGGCAGGCAACGCAGCTGCAGATCACCCAGGCAGAAAAGAAGCTGCGGGAATGCCGCCAGCAGGCCGCCGCTGCGGAAGCCGCCCACGCCGAATGGAAGGCCCGCCTGCCCGCAGCGGAGGAGTCCGCCCGGGAGGCTGCCGCGATCTCCGCCCAGCTCCCTGCCTACGAGCAGCTGGAGGATACGTCACGCCGTCTCGCGCAGGCACAGGAGCATGAAGCATCCCTGCAGCGGCGCACCGCCCAGCTGATTTCGCAGCTTTCCGACAGCGAAGCGCAGCTTTCCGCAGACAGGCAGAAGCACCATGCGCTCCTTCCCTGCGAAGCGGAGGCTGAGCGCCGCCGCAGCGCCATACAGGCGCTCAGCGAAGAATCCCGTGCGATGGCTGACCTGGAAAAGCTGCATACCGAATTGACCGCAGCCCGCCTCCGTCAGCAGCAGACCGCCGACCAGCTGCGTCTGTCCATCGCCGCTTCCTCCGCCGCGCAGCTCCGGTACGACCGCATCAGCGAGGCATGGTTCGCCCAGCAGGCAGGCCTGATCGCCGTGCGCCTCCAGCCCGGGCTTCCCTGCCCCGTCTGCGGCAGCACCGAGCACCCCGCCCCCGCAGCGCTCCTGGACGCCTCCGCCGACAAGGCCGCCATGGACGCGGCAGAAAAGGCGCGAAATCAGGCGGTCCAGGCAGAGGGGCAGCGCCGGGCAGCCTATGAGGTCGCAGCCGCTGCGGCGGAACGTCTCCATGACGATTTCCTCGCGGAAAGCACGGCGCATTTCCCGTCCTGGGAGGACGAAGACGAGCTGCTCCGCCGGATCACGGAACGCAGGGCGCAGCTGCAGCAGCGTCAGGCAACCCTGCAGGCAGCGCTGCTCGTCTCGCAGAAGGGGCTGCAGGAGTTCCGCCGGCTGTCTGATGCGCTTCCGAAGCTGGAGACAGAGGTCGCCGGGCTTCGCACAGCCCTCACGGCTGCGCAGGCTGCCTTGTCCGCCGCAACCGCCGACAGCGCTGCCCTTCTGGAGCGCAAGGCACTCCTCGCCTCACAGCTCCCGTTCCCCGAAAAGAAGCTCGCCGCCGACCGGCTTTCCCTCCTGCAGCGCACTGCCGCACAGATCACCGCCGCACTGGAGGAAGCCTCCGCACGCCTTCAGCAGGCAAAGGAGGACACCCGTGCTGCGCAGGGCAGCCTGACCGCGCTGACGGAAAGTCTGAAGGGGCTGCCGGAGATCGACATGGCAGCCGTCAGCAGCCTTTCTGCGGCGCTTGCAGAGCAGTCCCGCACGCTGACGGAGCGCATGCGGACGGTAGAGTTCCGCATTGCGGGCAACGCTGAGGTGCTCCACGAGATCAGCGCCGTCAGCGTCCGGCTCCGGAAGGAGGACGCGAAATGCAGCTGGCTGACGGAGCTGGCGAAGACCGCCAATGGCAGGCTCGAGGGCCGGGAGAAGATCATGCTGGAGGCCTATGTGCAGATGGCATACTTCGAGCGCATCCTTCTGTACGCCAACCGCCGCCTGCGCGCCATGTCCCGCGGGCAGTACGAGCTCGTGCGCTGTGCGGAGGCCGGAAACCTCCGCTCCCAGACCGGCCTTGAGCTGAACGTGCGCGACTACACCAACAACACGGAGCGCAGCGTCCGCAGCCTTTCCGGCGGCGAGGCGTTCCTCGCCTCCCTGTCGCTGGCGCTGGGCATGTCGGACGAGATCCAGCAGCAGCACGGCGGCATCGAGCTGGACGCGCTGTTCATCGACGAGGGCTTCGGCACGCTGGACGAGGAGCTGCTGCGCATCGCCATCAACACCCTGTCCGGGCTGAGCGAGGAAAAGCGGATCATCGGCGTCATCTCCCACGTGGGCGAATTGCGGGAGCGGATCGAACGGAAGATCATCGTCACCAAGGGAGCCGACGGCAGCAGCCGTGCACGGATCGAGCTGTAATGAATGTAATAGAAACTTCATGAATATTTTTGATCAATTTGATCTTTTTTCCGGAACAAAACAGGAGGTCTGTTCGTTATATGGATGAACGATACCAATCAGGCAAGGAGGATGCGGCTGTGCAGCAGGCACTGTACAGGCCTGAGGTCGCCTCACCCGCCAGGGAACGCGACAGCTCGGCTTACTTCACAGAGCTATACGAAAAATACGCAACAGACGTACTGCGCATGTGCTACTTCTACCTGGCGGACAGGCAAAAGGCAGAGGATGTGTGTCAGGACGTTTTCGTGCGGCTGATCAC
>SVGU01000110.1 GCA_015056155.1 Clostridiales bacterium | reverse complement strand
AACGGTCATGCTGTCAGCCATTCCAACCGTAAGACCAACCGCATCTGGGCTCCCAATGTTCAGAATGTCCGCGTTGTGGTCAACGGCACGGCGAAGCGTATGAACGTCTGCACTCGCTGCCTGCGTAGCGGCAACGTGATGCGCGCGCTCCCCAAGACCCGTCAGGAAGCGTAATTCCGTCAGGAATTGCGACACTCGCCTGAATCGAGTTTGCATATCATGAACTCCCGGCTGTTGTGCGACGGCCGGGAGTTTTTGTTTTGTTATGGCGCGTGCGCTTTTGCTGCTTCCGTTGCAATTGAGTAAACCTGTTGGGAATTCCGAAAACCGGCGCTGTCTGCCAGCGGGCAGAATAAAATGCCGCAATGACGGGTGTTCGCCTTTACAAGGGAACACGGGTGCGGTATAATGGAAAATACTAAGTTAGCAGACTTGGTTGTGTGTTGCTTTGGCGTCGTGCTGACTGTTTGAACGATCAGAGCTCGTTCAAAGACGTCATGAGGGCTTTGTGCTGTGGCGCGCAGGCCTTCGGCGACCAGGGCTTCCGCGGCCCTGGACCCCGCAAGTGCCAACGGCACTTGACCCTCTTTATCCTACCCTCCTGGAGGTTGCGTATGAACGTCGATCAGTTGACCCAGCAGCTGCAGTGTGACCCGCTGTTTATGAGGAACGTTGTCCGCTGGGAAACCATGCCGCCCCGCGAGGCGCATTATGCCGATTTCCCCGAGGGGCTCGATGCCCGTCTGCGCCCGGTGCTTGCAAAGCGCGGCGTCCACCAGCTCTATACCCACCAGGCGCATGCCGTCCGCGAGGTGCTCGCCGGGCGGGACATCGTCGTGGTGACACCGACGGCCTCGGGCAAGACGATGTGCTATAACCTGCCGGTGTTGTCGGCCATCCTCGCCAATGAGGACGCCCGCGCCCTCTATCTGTTCCCGACCAAGGCGCTCTCCGCCGACCAGGTCAGCGAGCTGTACGAGCTGATCGAGGAGATGGGCGTGGACATCAAGACCTACACCTATGACGGCGACACGCCCGGTGCGGCGCGCAAGGCGGTCCGGCAGGCGGGGCACATCGTCGTGACCAACCCGGATATGCTCCATTCGGGCATCCTGCCGCACCATACGAAGTGGGTCAAGCTCTTTGAAAACCTGAAGTACATCGTCATCGACGAGATCCATACCTATCGCGGCGTGTTCGGCTCCAATCTGGCGAACGTGCTGCGCCGCCTGCTGCGCCTGTGCGATTTTTACGGCAGCAGACCGCAGTTCATCCTGTGCTCGGCGACCATCGCCAATCCGCAGGAGCTGGCGGAGACGCTGACCGGCCGCCCCATCCACATGGTGGACGACAACGGCGCCCCCATGGGCGCGCGCCACTTTGTGTTCTACAATCCGCCGGTGGTCAACCGTCAGCTGGGTATCCGGCGCGGCGTACTGCCGGAGACGCGGAATATTTCCTCCATGCTGCTGAAAAACGGCATCCAGACTATCACATTCGCCAGGTCGCGCCTGGCGGTGGAGGTGCTGACGAAGTACCTGAAGGACCTCGTGCGCGATCCGCTGGGCAATGCGGGACGCGTGCGCGGCTATCGCGGCGGCTATCTGCCCACGGAGCGCCGGGAGATCGAAAAGGGCCTGCGCGCGGGGTATGTGGATGCGGTCGTGTCCACCAATGCGCTGGAACTGGGCATCGACATCGGCGCGCTGGATGCATGCGTGCTCTGCGGCTATCCGGGAACGATCGCCAGCGCGTGGCAGCAGGCGGGCCGTGCCGGACGGCGCAAGGGGACGAGCATCGTGTTCTACGTCGCGTCCTCGGCGGCGATCGACCAGTATATCGTCGCCCATCCGGATTATTTCCTGCGCCAGTCGCCGGAGAACGCGCTGCTCAACCCGGACAATCTGTACATCCTGCTCAGCCACTTCAAGTGCGCGGCGTTCGAGCTGCCCTTTGAGGACGGCGACCGCTTCGGCAACGCGCCGGGCACGGAGGAGCTGCTGGATTACCTCGACGACGCAGGGATCGTCCGCCATGTGGACGGGCGGTATCACTGGTCGGCGGAGGACTTCCCGGCCTCGCAGATCAGCCTGCGCAGCGCGGCGGCGGAAGAGAATTTCATGATCATCGACATCACCAACCCGCGCAACCACCGCGTCATCGGCGAGATGGACCGCTTCACCGTGCCGATGCTGCTGCATGAAAACGCCATCTACATGCACGAGGCGCAGCAGTATCAGGTGGAGAAGCTGGACTTCGACGCCTGCAAGGCCTTCATCCGGCAGGTGGATGTGGGGTACTATACGGACAGCGACCTCAACATCAGCCTGAGCCTGCTGGACATCGAGCGGGAGGATGAGTCGAACGGCGTGCACCGGGGCCTTGGCGAGGTGCGCGTGACGAGCCTGGTGACGATGTTCAAGAAGATCAAGTTCGACACCCACGAGAACCTCGGCTTCGGCCATGTGCGCCTGCCGGAAACGGATATGCACACCGAGGCGATGTGGTGGACGCTGCCGGACGAGCTGGCCGCGAAGTATGACAGCGACACGCTCAAAAACGGCATGCTGGGCGTGACGAACCTGCTGCGGATCGTTGCGCCGCTGAGCCTGATGTGCGCACCGCAGGACGTGGCGGTGCTGTATCAGGTGAAATCGCCCATCACGGACAAGCCGACGATCATCCTCTACGACAACTGTCCCGGCGGCGTGGGCCTGAGCCACAAGGCGTACGGCATGCAGTCGCTGCTGCTGGAGCAGGCGCTTCAGATCGTGACGGATTGTCCCTGCGGGGCGGGCTGTCCCAGCTGCGCGGGACCGGTCGGCGAGATCGGCATGAACGGCAAGAAGACCGCATGGGAGCTGCTGACGGCGCTCACCCGCTGACGAAACCAGGGTATCTATTTGGGAATATGGTATGTATTGGGAAAGGAGGGCGAAGGGTGAATCTGCGCGACAAGCTCAAGGCGATCGAGCGGCCGAAGGTGAAGATCACCGTCACGGAGACTGCGCCTGCTGAAAAGCCGGCCTTTACGGACTGCTGGCGGACGGAGACCACCCATCAGCCCTCCTGCTACCCCCTGCGGCGCGAGACGGTGATGCTCATGCAGGGCGAGGACATGCCGGAATGCTTCCAGGAGGAAAAGATCCTCTATCTGGATACGGAGACGACCGGGCTTGCCGGGGCAGGGACGGTCGCCTTTGAGGTGGGGCTCGGGTGGCTGGCGGCGGACGGCTTTCACGTCCGGCAGCTGGTGATGCGGGACTATCCGGAGGAGAAGTTTCTGCTGGAGGAGATCATCCGCGTGGCGGAGGGCTTCGACGTGATCTGCACCTTCAATGGCAAGACCTTCGACCTGCCCCTGCTGCGCAACCGGTTCATCATGAACCGCATCCGCACGGATGTGCTGGACAAGCCGCACATCGACCTGCTGCATATTGCCAGGCGCGTGTGGAAGCTGCGGCTGCGCAAGTGCAACATGACCAACCTGGAGGAGGCGTTGCTGGGGATCCCCCGCGTGGACGACCTGCCGGGCGCGATGGTGCCGGAGCGGTTCTTCTCGTACCTCAAGACGGGGGATTTCCATCTGCTGGACGATGTGCTGGAGCACAATGAGCAGGATATCGTCAGCCTGCAGAACCTCCTGTGCCACATGTGCTGCATGTATGAGAACCCGGAGCAGCTGCGCTTTGACGAGGATGTGTACTCCATGGGCGTGGCGCTGGACCGCTTCCGGCATACGGAGGAGGCGCGGCGCTGCTACCGGCTGGCAGGAGGCGCGATGCATGCGCAGGGACAGCAGCGGCTTGCGGCGAGCTACCGCAAAAGCGGTGAGCGCCAGGAGGCGGCCGCGGTCTGGCAGGAGATGATCCGCCTGCGGGAGGGTGGCGTTACGCCGTATATCGAGCTGGCGAAGCACTACGAGCATCAGGAGAAGGACATCCCGGCGGCGCTGGATATGGTACGCCGGGCGATCTCCATGATGAGCGAGCCAACACTTTTTGACGAAGCCTCTGTACAAGACACGCGAAATGCGCTACAATACAGATATGACCGGCTCAAGCGGAAGCTGGAGGGCCGGCGGAACGAATAAGGAGTTATGCTGATATGGGTTTTATGGCGGCGCTGAAGGGCTCGATGGCCCTCAATGCGCATAATAAGGGTGACTTGAAGAAGGCAAAGAAGCTTTATGAGGAGGCCATCGCCGGCGGTCTTTTGTCTGCGCGGCCGATGCTGGGCTATGCGATCCTGCTGATCCGCGAGGGCAGCTATGAGCAGGCGATGGACCTGCTGATCAAGACGCAGAAGGCGCCCGACCTCACGCCGGACCGCAAGAGCCAGCTGTTCGTGGACTACGCGGCCTGCTGCGCCAAGACCGGCAAGCTGGACAAGGGCGTGCGCCTGCTGGAGAAGCAGCATGCCAAGGCACCGACCGGTCTGACTTACCAGACGCTGGGCTACCTGTACGTGGAGCAGATCGCCACCGCCGTGCGCCCTGTGGCGACGGAGGAGACCGTGGTGATGATCCCCGGCGAGGTCGAGGGCATGGAAACGCCCGCCGAGGGCCTGAGCGTGGCGGAGAAGCAGACGCTGCTGGATGAGCAGTGGGAGGCGTACAAGGCCAAGGCCTTCAAGCTCCTGGAGGATTCCATCGAGTACGACGATGAGGATCCCGTCTGCCTGGACAACATGGCGCAGTATCATTACCGCGTCCTGGGCGACAAGGCGGCCGCCAAGCCCTGGTTCGACAAGGCGCACGAGGAAAAGCCCACGCAGATCGACAGCCTTTGGTTCCTCAGCCGCTACGATCTGGACGCGGGCGACAAGGCTGCGGCGATCGAGAAGCTGGAGACGGCTGTCGAGGGCCGCTTCTCGCCGCTGAACTACGCGGACAAGGCGATGATCGAGGCGGAGCTGAAGCGCCTGAAGGGCTGAGAAGCACAACAATGAATACACAGCGGGGGAGTCCTGGACTTCCCCGCCATACCCTGTTTTGGAGGATGGAAGGGAATGGAGAAGCAGACTTATCTGGTCGTCGGGCTGGGCAATCCCGGCGCGCAGTACGCCAGAACCCGCCACAACGCGGGCTTTGAGACGCTGGAGGCGCTCTCGGGCCGCTGGGGCGTGCAGATCAACCGCAAGAGGTTCAACGGCCTGATTGCCGAAACCACGTATGACGGGCATCGGGTCGTGCTCTGCCAGCCGCAGACGTTCATGAACGCGTCCGGCGAGTGCGTGCAGGAGCTGCTGCAGTGGTACAAGTGCCCGCTGGAGAATATGATCGTGATCTACGATGACATCGACCTGGCGCTGAGCCGCCTGCGTGTGCGCAAATCCGGCAGTGCGGGCACGCACAACGGCATGCGGTCGATCCTCGGCTGCATCGGCAACCAGCAGGGCTTCCCGCGTATCCGCGTGGGCGTGGGCGCGAAGCCGGAGGGCTGGGACCTGGCGGACTGGGTGCTGTCCAGCTACCGCATCCGCGAGGAGCGCGAGGCGATGGAGAACGCCTTCAAGCGCGCGGCGGACTGCGTGGAGGACTGGATCAAAAACGGCATCGAACACGCGATGCAGCAATATAATGGTAAGTAAGCGCTGATGCGCGGGATGCGGTCAGCAGGGGCTCTCCCGGCCGGGAGAGCCGTTTGGTGTGTGGAGAAGGGGGCGAGAGAAATGAAACAGGCATTGTTTACTGCCTGCGGGTCTGCGGCGCTGGACAGGCTGTACGCGCGGATCGGCGCGGGCGAGGCAGCGGCGCTGACGGGGCTTCCGGAGGATATGGCGGCCTTCATCGCGGCGAAGATCGCGGATGAGACGGGCAAGCGTGTGCTGCTGCTGTGCGGCAACGACCTCCGGGCGACCCACGACGCAGACGACGGTCAGCAGCTGCTGGGGACGCAGGCGGTGTGCCTCCCGGGCGGCGAGATCGACCTGACCCGCGGCGCATCCAGCCATGAGAGCGCATGGCGGCGTTTGGAGACGCTTTCCCGCGTGATGGACGGCAGCGTGCGCCTCCTGTGCGCATCGGTGGACGCCGCCGTGCAGCACATGGGCAGCAGCGACCGCTTCCGTCAGGCCACCGTGCGGCTGCAGGTGGGCGACACCTATGATCCCAAGCAGCTCATCCGCGACCTGACAGCCATGGGCTATGAGCGGGTCGGCATGGTGGAGGGCAAGGGTCAGTGCGCCATGCGCGGCGCGATCCTGGACGTGTATCCGCCGGCGGGGACGCAGAGCCTGCGCATCGAATTCTTCGATGACGAGGTGGACTCCATCCGCGCCTTTGACTGCATGAGCCAGCGAAGCCTGGAAAGGCTGGAGGAGTGCGTGCTTGCCCCGGCGACGGAGGTGCTGCTGGATGCGGCGGATTATGCTGCTGCGGCGGAGCGCATGCGCGAGGCGATCCGGAATGCCCGGCCTGACAAGCCGCAGGAGGACGCCCTGTTCGCCGCCCTGCCGCCCCTGCCCGACACGGACGACGAGGCCGAAGCGGCCGCCTACTTCGACAAGAAGATCAGCCCGAAGGTGCAGGCGAGGGAGCAGACGGCGACCCGCATTGCCGAGCTGGAGCGCAGGACGGCGCAGCTGATGACGGACGCGGACACCCTGGAGGGCGGCGTGCCCTTCCGGCGCATCCGCGCGTGGCTGCCCGTGTTGACGGAGGAGATGAACAGCATCATCGACTGGTTCAAGCCGGACGTGGTGGTGCTCAACGACCCGGACCTCCTCAGGCGCAGGGCAGGGGAGCGGCAGAACGGCTTTGCCGAGGACCTGAACGGCGCCATGTCCCGCGGCGAAGCGGTCGTGGAGCAGCAGGGGCTTCTCATGAGCTGGGAGGAGCTGCTGTTCAGCATGCACGACACGGCGATCGTGGCGCTGTCGGAATACCTGGAGGGCATGGGCGGCGTACAGGTGAAGGACGCGATCGACCTGCAAGCCCAGCGCGTGACCGGCTATGGCTCGCAGATGCGCGAGCTGGCGGAGGACTGCAACGGATGGCTGAAGGATGGGCTGAAGGTTGCGGTCCTGTGCGGCGGCGTGGCGCGCGGACAGCGCCTGTGCCGGTCGCTGACGGAGCTGAACGTGACGGCACGCTTCGATGAAGAGACAGAAAGCCTGCCGGAAAACTGCGTGCAGGTGCTGCCGGGGACGCTCAGCCACGGCTTTGTCTGGCAGGAGGCCGGTCTGGTGGTCGTCAGCGACACGGACGTTTACGGCGCCGGCTACCGCAAGGCGCGCAAGAGGCAGGCGGCGGGCGAGAAGATCGCTGCATTCACCGACCTGAAGCCGGGCGACTATGTCGTCCATGAGGAATACGGCGTCGGCATTTTCCTCGGTACGACGCAGATCAAGGCGGGCGGTTCTCCCGGCGGCGCGGCCGTGCGCAGGGACTACCTGCAGATCCAGTACAACGGCAAGGACAAGCTGAACGTGCCGATCGAGCAGCTCGACCGTGTGCAGCGCTACATCGGCAACCCGAGCAATCCGCCCAAGCTGAACAGCCTGGGCTCCAATGAGTGGAACAAGCAGAAGGCGAAGGTCCGCGAGGGCCTGAAGACACTGGCCTTCGACCTGGTGGCGCTATATGCCAAGCGGTCGCAGGAGACCGGCTTTGCCTTCAGCCCCGATACTCCGTGGCAGCGCG
>SVGU01000109.1 GCA_015056155.1 Clostridiales bacterium | reverse complement strand
GCGAGGGCATCGAGAAGCGCAAGGACGACCTGGCTGCCGAGATCGCCAAGATGGCCAACAACTAAGTTCACACTGTCGGGGAACTGCATGAAAAATGCGGTTCCCCGCATTTTTCAAATTCGGAATTATGAATTCGGAATGCGGAATTGCCAATGGTGTATCAGTTCTTGCATCGTTTCGCGCTTCAGCAACTAAATTCCGAATTTCGCATTCCGAATTCCGAATTACATTTGCTCCGAAGGAGGAAATACCATGGCTGCCTACAAGCGTATTATTTTCAAGCTTTCCGGCGAGGCGCTCAAGTCCGGCAACGACCTGTTCGACTTCGCAAAGGTGCAGGAGATCGCCGAGATCATCCGCGAGATGCATAACATGGGCGTGGAGATCGGCATCGTGATCGGCGCGGGCAATATCTGGCGCGGCCGTCAGGGCCCCAGCGCCAACATGGACGCCGTCACCGCTGACCAGATGGGCATGCTCGGCACGGTCATCAACTGCCTGTGCATGTCGGACGCCCTGCGCAAGGCCGGGCTGGACGTGGTGGTGCAGTCTGCGGTGGATATGGTGCGCTTCTGCGAGCCCTTCAACGCCATGGCTGCCCGCCGTCACCTGACCGAGGACCGTGTGGTGCTGTTTGCCGCCGGTTCCGGCAACCCCTTCTTCTCCACCGATACCGCTGTGGCCCTGCGCGCCATCGAGATGCAGGCGGACTGCATCCTCATGGCCAAGAACATCGACGGCGTGTACACCGCCGACCCCAACAAGGACCCCAGCGCCACCCTCATCAAGGACATCACCTACAAGGAGGCCCTCAACCGCGGCCTGAAGGTGATGGACGCCGCTGCCTTCGCTCTTTGCGCGGAGCAGGGCCTGCCGATGGTGCGCGTCTTCGGCCTGAACGATCCCAAGAACCTCATCAAGGTCCTGGAAGGCGACGATATGGGGACGTTCGTTCATCCCTGAAGGGGATGAAGGAGAATGCGGAATGCGGAATTCGGAATGCGGAATTACATAGTGTCGGGCTGAATGACAATCCGTGATCACCATCTGAATTCCGAATTCCGAATTCATAATTCCGAATTTCTCTCGCCCTCTTTCTTTTCGGGAAAAACAGGCCTGAACGATCCCAAGAACCTGATCAAGGTCCTGGAAGGCGACGATATGGGGACGTTCGTTCATTCCTGAAGGGGATGAAGGAGAATGCGGAATGCGGAATTACATAGTGTCGGGCTGAATGACAATCCGTGATCACCATCTGAATTCCGAATTCCGAATTCATAATTCCGAATTTCTCTCGCCCTCTTGCCTTTTCGGGAAAAACAGGATACAATAGATTAAGCGATTCCCCCTATACAAGGAGGCTGTTATTATGACGATCAAGGAAATCCTCGCGCAGGCGAAGGAAAAGATGGACAAGACCATCGTTGTGCTGGAGAACAATCTGCAGGCGATCCGTGCCGGCCGCGCCAATCCCAAGCTGCTGGACCGCATCATGGTGGATTACTACGGCACCCCCACCCCCCTGAACCAGATCGGCAACGTGTCCGTGCCCGAAGCCCGCATGATGGTCATCAAGCCCTGGGAAAAGAGCATGCTCAAGGCGATCGAGAAGGCCATCCAGACCAGCGATCTGGGCCTGAACCCCAACAATGACGGCGAAGTGATCCGCCTGATCTTCCCCGAGCTGAACGCTGAGCGCCGTAAGGACCTGACCAAGCAGGTCAAGAAGTACGCGGAGGAGGCCAAGGTGGCCGTCCGTTCCATCCGCCGCGACGCCATCGAGCAGGTCAAGAAGCTCAAGAAGGACTCCCTGTGCACCGAGGACGAGCAGCACAAGGCCGAGGAAGACGCCCAGAAGCTGACCGACAAGGCGATCAAGGAGATCGACGCCGTCGGCGCCGCCAAGGAAAAGGAGATCATGGAGGTCTGATTTCCATGGTGAACTGGGGCGGTCTTCTGGGGCTGCCGCTTGAGACCGCGCTGGCAAAAGTCCGCGCCTCCGGCGTAGAACCTGAGGTGCTTATTGCCTGTGCGCCGCGCCGGAAAGGTCAGGAGGAGCCGGAGACCCGCGAAGGGACGCTCCGCGTGATCCGCGCCCGGGAGGGCGAACTGACGGTCAGCGCATTTCAGGACGGCGACCCGAAAAAAGAATGAGAATACCCGGGCAGATGCGTAGGCTTTTGCAAGAGGCTGCGGGTCTGCCCCTTTGAGGTTTATATGGATATCATCAAGGATCTGTTCGGGCAGAAGGAAAAGGCGCCTGCGCTGACGAAGGATGCATTCGAGAAGCTCCCCCGGCATGTGGGCATCATCATGGACGGGAACGGCCGCTGGGCCAAACAGCATAAGCTGGGAGTGGCGCTGGGCCACCGGCAGGGCGTGGAGTCCCTGCGCGAGATCATCCGGCACACGGACGATCTGGGCATCGGGAGCCTGAGCATCTATGCGTTCTCCACGGAAAACTGGAACCGGAGCCCGGAGGAGGTCGGCGCGCTGATGCAGCTGATCCTCGAGTTCTTCGCCTCGGAGATCGACGAGCTGGACGAAAAAAACGTGCGGATCCTGATCCTGGGCGAAAAGGATGTATTCCCGCCCCGGCAGAGGGAGACGCTGATCCGTGCAGAGGAAAGGACGGCGGACAACACCGGCCTGATCCTCAACATCTGCCTGAACTACGGCTCCCGGGCGGAGCTGACGCGGGCGGCGCGGCTGATCGCAGAGGACGTGGCGGCCGGCCGGCTGAACGCCGATGAGGTGACGGAGAAGACGATCTCCGACCGGCTCTATACCGCCGGACAGCCGGATGTGGACCTGATGATCCGCACCAGCGGGGAGATGCGGCTGTCGAACTTCCTGCTGTGGCAGTGCGCGTATGCGGAATTCCTCTTCCCCACGGTGCTCTGGCCGGACTTCACCGTGGCGGACTACGATGAGGCGCTGCTGGCCTACGGCGGCCGTGAGCGCCGCTTCGGCGGAAGGCTGAAGTAAACCGGGAGGCGGAACGGCGGCAGGGATAGCTGCCGGCCCGCCTGTTCATGATGTGTTCAGAATGGCGTGTTAAAATGACGCTTGACCAGCGAACTGCTGTTGACGATATCAATCAAGGAGCGTGACCTGATTTGACACAGAGGATCATAACCGCGCTGATCCTTACGGCGGTGGCGGTAACGCTGCTGACGCTGGGCGGCGCGTGGATGGCCGCAGCCATTGTGCTGGTCATCTGCTTTGCGGTGCATGAGGAGTTTCATGCGCTGAGCATGGCGGGGCACCGGCCTGTGTCCTGGCCGACGTGGGTCGGAACGGTGCTGAGCGTGCCGCTGGTGGCGCTGAACTGGGCGGAGGTGCTGATGCCCGTGGCGGTGGCGGCATGCCTGCTGACGATCGTGTGCGTGGTGTTCCGCGCAGAGCCGAAGGTCGAGGACTGCCTGATGAGCCTGCTTCCGCTGCTGTCGCTGGTGCTGCCTGGCATGTGTGCGATGAAGCTGGCGCTGATCGAGCCCCATGCGGTGCAGGTCTGCATGATGCTGCTGCTCCTGGCGGTGCCCTGCGTGGGCGATATCTTCGCGCTGTTTGTCGGCCGGGCGATGAAGGGCCCGAAGCTCTGCCCCGCCGTCAGCCCGAACAAGACCATCTCCGGCGCGATCGGCGGCATGGTGGGCAGCCTGCTGGCGGCGCTGCTGGTGGGCGGTCTGGTGTGGCTGTTTGCCGGCACGTCCCGCGTGTTCCTCCCTGCCTGGTGGCATTATGTGCTGATCGGTCTGATCGGCGGCGCCGCCGGACAGCTGGGCGATCTGTTCTGCTCCCTCATCAAGCGCCACTGCGGCCTGAAGGACTTCTCCAACCTCTTCCCCGGCCACGGCGGCATGCTGGACCGAATGGACAGCATCCTGTTCATGGCGCTGGTGATGTTCTGCTACCGGCTGCTGACGGCTGTCTGATCATGAATGAGGCGCCCTGAGCGCGATGCACGGTGCGTTTTGTGCGCGCCGTGCTTTTTGCTGGCGGACCGGGCTGAATACGGGCCCGCCGCCACGACATAGGATACAATACAGGAGGCATGAACGATGCAGACGATCTCGATCCTCGGTTCCACCGGCTCCATCGGTACGCAGGCTTTGGCGCTGGTGGCGCTGCATCCGGAGCGGTTCCGCGTCGCGGCGATGACCGCGCACCGCAACCGGGAGCTGTTCTTCCAGCAGGTGCGGACCTTCCGCCCGGAGATGGCCGGCCTGACCGAGCCCATCCCGATGGAGGAGATCCCCGCCGATCTGCGCTTCTGCCGCTGGGTGATGGGCAAGGAAGCCCTGCACGCCGCGGCGGCGGAGGTCCCGGCGGATATGGTGCTGGTGAGCGTGGTGGGCATCGCGGGCCTCCAGAGCGTGATGGACGCGCTGGCGGCGAACCGTCAGGTGCTGCTGGCGAACAAGGAGGCCCTTGTTACCGGCGGCCACCTCGTCATGGACGCGGCCCGACGCATCGGCAAGCCCCTCCTGCCCGTGGACAGCGAGCACAGCGCGATCTTCCAGTGCCTGCAGGGCGCGGCGGGGAATCAGCCGGTGAAGCTGCTCCTGACGGCCTCCGGCGGCCCCTTCCGCACTTGGGACAAGGAGCGCATCGCCTCCGCCACCCGGGAGCAGGCCCTCAACCACCCCAACTGGGCCATGGGCGCGAAGATCACCATCGACTCTGCGTCCATGTTCAACAAGGCCCTCGAGATCATGGAGGCCCGCTGGCTCTTCGACCTGCCGCCGGAGAAGATCGAGGTGGTGGTGCATCCCCAGTCCATCATCCATTCGGCGGTGGAGTTCGCCGACGGTGCGGTCATCGCGCAGCTGGGCGTGCCGGACATGCGCGTGCCCATCCAGTATGCCATGAGCTACCCGGAGCGCCTGCCCACCGGGTCGAAGCCCCTGGACCTCTTTGCCCTGGGGCAGCTGACCTTTGAGCGCGGCGATGCGGAGAAGTTCCCGTCCCTGCGCCTGGCGGGCGAATGCCTCAACGCCGGCGGCGCGGCCTGCACCATCCTCAACGGCGCGAACGAGGCGGCTGTGGCGGCCTTCCTCGCCGGGGAGATCCCCTTCGGCGGCATCACCCGGCTGGTCGAGGGCGCGCTGGAGAAGCTGGGCCCGATGCCCGCAGCGGATCTTGATGATATTTTCCACGCCGATCAGGAGGCCCGCCGCGTCGTGGCGGAGCTGCTGGACAGCGTGAAGCAGTAAACCGGAGGACTTGGTGGAATGATCGGATTTCTTTCGCAGATTGGCTATATCCTGATCGGCATCCTGCTGCTGGGCATCCTGGTGGCGGTGCATGAGTTCGGCCACTTCATGGCGGCGCGGCTGACGGGCATCGAGGTGATGGAGTTCGCCATCGGCATGGGCCCGAAGCTCTTTGGCTGGACGGGCAAGAGGGGGACGAAGTTCTCCCTGCGCTGCATCCCCTTCGGCGGCTTCTGCGCCTTCTACGGCGAGGACGACGTGGAGGGCAAGAGCAAGGACGACCCCCGCGCGTACAACAAGCAGGCCGTGTGGAAGCGGATGCTGACGGTCGCGATGGGCCCGGTGATGAACTTCGTGCTGGCCTTCGTGGTGCTGACGGGCTACCTGTGGTATGTCGGCGACCCGGTGGTCGAGCCGTACATCAGCGGCGTGGAGGAAAACGGCCCGGCGTATGTCGCGGGCATCGAGGCGAACGACGTGATCGCGCTTGTCAACGGCGTGGACGTGCTCGACGGCACGCAGGAAACGCTCCTGGCCGCCATCGACGGGGATGATCCGCTGACGCTGACCGTTGTGCGCGGCGATGAGGTGTTCGAGACGGTCGCCGACCCCTTCTGGGATTCGTCGATGAACAAATACCGCATCGGCGTCTCCATCACGGGCCGGGTCGTGGATACGCTGCCCATCTCCTTCGGCACGGCGGTTTCCCGCGGCTGGTCGGACTGCCTGGACTTCAGCACGGCGATCCTCGATGCGCTCCGGGCGCTGGTGACCACGGGCGAGGGCATCGAGGATACCGGCGGCCCGGTGGCGGTGGTGACGATGGTCAGCCAGGAGGTCGCGACCTATGGCTTTGACGCCTTCATCACGCTGCTGGCGTTCATCTCGGTGAACCTGGGCATCATGAACCTGCTGCCCATCCCCGGTCTGGACGGCTCGCGCCTGCTGTTCCACCTGATCGAGGGCATCCGCCGCAAGCCCATCAAGCCGGAGATCGAAGGCGCGATCCATCTGGTGGGTACACTGCTGCTGCTGCTGTTGCTGCTGGTGATGACCTTCCGCGACGTGTGGCGGCTGTTCTGACGGGTGACTCCGGGTGCAGCCCGTGTTCCGGCAGGCAGTTGACCCTTCCCGCCCCTTGGGGTATAATAGAAAACAGAACAATTCAGGGACGGCAGGAAAGCGCCGTCCCTGCCCTTGACTTATGCGAAAGGAGGCCTGTTTCATGAGCTACGAGGATCTGCTGGGTCAGATTTATCAGGAGCTGCCGCACCTCAAGGGGGCGCTGTCCGCTCCCCGGGTGGTCTATGTGCGCGCGCAGGGAAAGGTGTATATCACCTTCGAGTCCAGCGTGCTGGTGGAGGAGGCGTCCTTCCTGCGGATGGAGCGCATCCTGCGGCGGGTGTTCCCGCAGAAGCCCCTGGCGCTGCGCGTCGTGTCCCCCGGCCTCAAGGATGACTTCATGGACAATATCAGCGCCTACAAGCCCGTGCTGACGGACTTCCTCAAGCGCAACTATCCGGCGTCGGTCAGCTGGATGGACCAGATCGACTGGCGCTGTCTGGACGATCATATCACCCTCACCTTCCCCGATCCCTTCTCCATGGCCTACATGGCCAAGCAGAACGTCGCCGGCCGCCTCGCGCAGGCGGTGAAGGACATCTTCTCGCTGGAGATGAAGGTGGAGCTTACGGTGGCGGGCGATCAGGAGAAGCGCCTGGCGGAGATCCGCGAGGAGCGGGAGAAGGCGCAGTCCGTCACCTACACCACCGCCGAGCTGGCGGAGCGCTACGGGTATACCGCTTCCGAGCCGAAGCCGGAAAAGGAAAAGAAGCCGCGCGCGCCCCGGGAGAAGAAGTCCGACGCGGAGCGCGCCGAGGAGCAGGCAAAGGCCGCTGCCATCGCCGCCGCCGAGGAGGAAAAGAAGAAGACCGAGATCCAGACCCCCACCATGACCGACACCGCCATCGGCAAGCCCATCATGGGCCGCGCCATCGCCGATCACCCGATCGAAATGAAGGAGCTGACCTCCGACGCGGGCCTGGTGGTCGTGCAGGGCGATATCTTCAAGATGGAGACGAAGGAGCTCAAGGGCGGCGAGATGCTGCTGGTCACCTTCGCCGTCACCGACTATACCTCGTCCATCCTGTGCAAGAACTTCTTCCGCTTCCGCCGCAACCAGTTCGGCCGCAAGCGCGATGAGAACGAGGCGCTCCCGCCCATCACCCCCGAGGAGCGTCAGGCCGTGATGGACAAGGTGAACCAGATCAAGGTCGGCATGAACGTCAAGATCCGCGGCGAGTGCATGTACGACAATTTCGCCCGCGAGCTGTCCATCTCCGTGCGCGATATGGTGCCCATGGAGCGCATCGAGCGCGAGGACACGGCGGAGGAAAAGCGCATCGAGCTGCACATGCACACCAATATG
>SVGU01000108.1 GCA_015056155.1 Clostridiales bacterium | reverse complement strand
CGGCCTGGACTTCACCTCCTCCAGCAAGATCATCGACGGCATCCCGATCCTGCTGGACGGCATGCGCTTTGCCTTCGGCACCTCCGTGGTCGGCGTTTCCTGCTCCATCTGCTTCAATATGCTCAATCGCATCCTGCAGGGCTCCAGCTACCGCGCCATTGACGATTTTGTGGAGTGCTTCACCTCCCTGGCCATGTCCCGCCCGCTGGACAACGACGTGCAGCTCATCTGCCAGAACCAGGACTCCAACCACATGCTTTCCGGCCTGTCCGACGTGCTGCCCGGGACGCTGGCTTCCGTCATGGAGGGCTCCGTTTCCCGCGCGATGCAGCCCGTGGCGCAGGCGATGGACTCCTTCCTCATCGGCGCCACCCGCGCGCAGGTGGACGGCGTCGCCCGCATCGTCAGCAGCTTTGTGCAGCAGATGAACATGAACCTCAGCGACCAGTTTGTCCAACTGGGCCGCACGATGACGGAGATCAACCAGAATCAGCGCGCCTCTCTGGACCACGTGACGCAGGCGATGCAGGCCTCCGGCGTGATCGTCAGCGACGTGCGGCAGCTTCATGCCGTCACGCAGGACGTGATGGCCCATTTCGAGCAGTATGTGCAGGAGCTCAGCGCCGCCCGCAGCCGCGACGAGCGCTTTGAGCAGTCTGCCGCCGCGCTGCTGGAGAAGATGGCGCAGATGAACCGCCAGCAGAGCGCCGCCCTGCAGCAGGTCAGCGACGGCTATCAGGCGCTGATGAACAGCATGAACCAGTTCACCAGCCGCTCCGGTGCGGCAGTGGACGGCATGCGCGGCGTGAGCGAGCAGCTTTCCGGCGCCTGCCAGAGCTTCATCGGCGACGCCGTCGGCAGCCTGAACGGCACGCTGGGGCAGTTTGAGCAGAGCATGACGTCCCTGGTGGGCGTACTGGGCGAAAAGATCGACGCGCTGGGCGCAGCGTCCGCAGACGACACCAGCGTCCGCGAGACCGGCGAGCTGCAGCGCCTGCTGACCCAGCTGACCGACGCGCTTGCAGCCAACGGACCCGCGGCGAAGGAGGCGTAAGCATGGCCCGGCAGCGAATTCACAACAGCCGCTCCGGCACCGGCGCGGGCAATGCGGGCGCCAGCTGGATCAGCTATTCGGACATGATGGCGGCGCTGCTGCTGGTGTTCGTGCTGATCCTCTCCGTCAGCCTGTACCAGTACTTCACCATGCTGGAGACCACCCAGGCCGAGCTGGAAGCCCAGCAGGCGCAGCTCGACCAGCAGCAGATCATCCTCCTGGACCAGCAGACCCAGCTGGATGCACAGACCCTGCAGCTGGCAGCCCAGCAGGTCACCATGGACAACCAGAGCGCGATGATCGTCATCATGCAGGGCGAGATCGCCGGACAGCAGGCCGCGCTGGACGAGAAGGAGGCTGATCTGGCCATCTCCCAGCAGGAGCTTGCCGCCGCACAAGCTGACCTTGCCAGCGCGCTGATCGTTCTGGGTCAGAAGGAAAACGACCTCAACTCCGCCCAGCTTGCCCTGTCCGCGGCGCAGAAGGAGCTGGAGGACCAGAAGGCCGCCTTCAAGCTCCAGACCAGCCAGCTCGGCTCCATGGTCGGCGTCAAGGCGGAGATCATCAGCGAGGTCACCTCCGCCCTGTCCCAGAAGCGCGTGACGGCCTCCGTCGACCCCAACAGCGGCGACATCATCATCGACAGCCGCATGCTCACCTTCGAAACAAACAAGGCGACCCTGAGCGCCCAGAGCAAGCAGTTCCTCGACACCTTCATCCCCGTCTACATGGAGGTGCTGATGCGCCCGGAATACCGGGATTACCTTGGCTCCATCATCATCGAGGGCCATACGGACAAGTCCGGCTCCTACGAGCGGAACATGGAGCTGTCGCAGGAGCGCGCGCTGGAGGTGCTCCTGTACATCCGCAGCATGTACCAGAACGACTCCGCCACCCTCGCCCGGCTCGACCAGATCCTCGTCGCCACCGGCAAGGGCTATTCCGATCCGGTCTACTATACCTACGGCGGCGCGAAGTATGTCGATCAGGACGCATCCCGCCGCGTGGAATTCAAGTTCAGCCTGCGCGACGCAGAAATGATCGAGGAGATCAACCGCCTGCTCAACGGGCAGTGATCCCCCATTCCCCATCATGAAAAGGTGACGCTATGAAGTTTATTGCCATCCTTTCCGCGCTGATCC
This sequence comes from Clostridiales bacterium, assembly GCA_015056155.1. Classification (GTDB taxonomy): domain Bacteria; phylum Bacillota; class Clostridia; order Christensenellales; family Aristaeellaceae; genus UBA11524. The sequence goes on along the minus strand of SVGU01000108.1, from coordinate 5,456 downwards.
TGCTGGTAACGCTGGTCGGCGTGGGCTACCTGTACATGACCACCAACATCTATGTGGAGGCCGCCGGTGTGATCACCGTGGAGGCCTCGAGCCAACCCGCGCTGTTCGCGTCCCTGCGGGATCAGGCGCGGCTGGGCGCGGTGGTCGGCACCCCCTTCACCGGGCAGACCGAGCTGGGCAAAAACGACGATTACCAGTTCTGCATCTACACCGTCCGGCTCCGCAACAACTGCCGCGTGGACGCAGAGTCCGTGGAAGTGCAGATCTCTCCCATGTCGGGCGACGTGCTGCAGTTCACGGAGAACGACTACCTCCCCGTCCCGACGCTGACCTCCGTTGCCGCAGGCGGGACCGGCGAGGCCTCCGCCGTGCTGCTGACCACCCGGGGCAACCACACCATCCGCGAAGCAACAGTGACCTACTACATGTGGGGCATCCCCTTCACCCTCAAAACGACCGTCAAGTAAACCGGCAGGGAGCATGTCTCCCTGCCCCAGCCTGTCAAAAAAGCCTCCTTGGGAGGTGTCGGAGGGCCCGCTGGCCCTCTGACTGTAATCGTATCGCGGGGCTTTGCCGCGCGGGCGGGGCGGTTTCGGCATCTGCCGAAACCATTCCTTACATTTTTCACGGCCATCAGCCTTGGCTGATAGTGAAAAATGCCCGCTTCCGCAGAAGCGGAATCTCTTTCCTTTTCTCGAAAAAGTGGCCGCAGCCACTTTTTCGACACACTGCGGCAGGGAGCATGTCTCCCTGCCCTTTCACAAAGAACGACAAAATCCGGCGTTCCCCTTGCCAATCCGACGCAGCGGCGGTATAATGGGGGCAGTGCCCAAGGGCAGAACAATCAGTCAAGGAGCGATTTATTATGTACAGAAAGAATGCATGGGAGCACCTCGCCGAGGGCGAGCGCGAGCAGCTCATGGCCTTTGCGGAGAAGTACAAGGCCTACATCGACGCCGGCAAGACCGAGCGTGAGTGCGTGACGGAAGCCGTCCGTCTGGCAAAGGAAGCCGGCTTTGCCGACCTGAAGGAGATCCTCAAGGCCGGTCAGCCCCTCAAGGCCGGCGACCGCGTGTACATGGCCTGGATGGCCAAGTGCATCATGCTCTTCATCATCGGCGAGAAGGACATCGAGCGCGGCATGAACATCCTGGGCGCGCACATCGACAGCCCCCGCATCGACATCAAGCAGAACCCCCTCTACGAGGACACCGGCTTTGCCTACCTCGACACCCACTACTACGGCGGCATCAAGAAGTACCAGTGGGTCGCCACCCCCATGGCGCTGCACGGCGTGGTCTGCATGAAGGACGGCTCCACCGTGACCCTGAATGTGGGCGAGGATGAGAACGATCCCGTCTTCTACATCTCCGACCTGCTGATCCACCTGGCAGGCGATCAGATGGGCAAGCCCGCCGCCAAGGTCGTCGAGGGCGAGCAGCTGAACATCATCATCGGCTCCGAGCCGGTGAAGGAAGAGGACAAGTGGACCGTCAAGGCGAACGTGCTGAAGCTCCTGAAGGAGAAGTACGGCATGGAGGAGGAAGACTTCATCTCCGCCGAGATCGAGTGCGTGCCTGCCGGCAAGTCCCGCGACGTGGGCTTCGACCGCAGCCTGATCGCCGGCTACGGCCACGACGACCGCGTCTGCGCCTACCCCTCCATGGCGGCCGTGCTGGACTACGAAGGCACCCCCGCCTACACCCTGTGCGCGCTGCTGACCGACAAGGAAGAGATCGGCTCCGTCGGCGCGACCGGCATGGGCGCGAAGTACTTCGAGAACACCATGGCGGAGATCATCTGCGCCATCAAGGGCAAGGATGAGCCCCTGACCCTGCGCCGCTGCCTGCGCAACAGCCGCATGCTGTCCTCCGACGTCAGCGCGGGCTTCGATCCCAACTTCGCGGGCGTGTTCGAGAAGAAGAACGCCTCCATCGTCGGCAACGGCGTGACCTTCAACAAGTTCACCGGCAGCCGCGGCAAGTCCGGCTCCAACGACTGCAACGCGGAGTTCGTGGCCATGGTGCGCCGCATCTGCGACGATGCGAACATCTCCTGGCAGACCGCCGAGCTGGGCGCGGTGGACGTGGGCGGCGGCGGCACCATCGCCTACATCTGCGCCAACTACGGCATGAACTGCATCGACGCGGGCCTGCCCGTGCTGTCCATGCACGCGCCGTGGGAGCTGATCAGCAAGGCCGACCTGTGGGAGGAGTACAAGTGCTACTGCGCGTTCCTCAAGGGCGCGGAGGAGCTGGAATACTGATCCGGCAGACAATGATCGGGAACGGTCCGTCCTTTGGGAGGGCCGTTCCCTTTTTGATGCAGAAAAGGCGGACAGCCCGAAGCAGCCGTCCGCCTGTGTGATCGTTTGTCAGTCGTCCAGGAAGCGCGTCATCATATAGCCGGTGTAGCCCTTGTAACGCACCTTCGTCCAGGTGGAGCCGTGGGACAGCACCGTGACCTCCGCGCCGTGGGGCACCTTCACCAGCACCCGTCCCGTCTCCTGCGAGGGGGCGTTGCGCAGGTTCACATAGGTGCGGTCGGGATGATCGACCTCCATCGTGGGCGTCATGTCCACGTTGTACAGGGTGAGATAATCGGTCATCATGTAGCCGGTCTTGCCGTCCACCTTCACCTTGCACCACTGGGTGCCCGGCTCGAGGATGGTGACCCGGACGCCGTTGCCGTAGGAGCCCAGCGCCTTGCTGTCCTTCGAAGCAGACCTGCGCAGATAGAGCTTCTGATTTTTGCCGGGATTGCTGACAATGCCGTAAGCGCCGCTGCCGGAAGAAGAAGAGCTGCCGGAGGAGCTGCTGCCGGAGGACGAGCTACCGCCCGAGGACGACCCGCCCGAAGGCAGCCTGCTCTGGCGCACGACGCCATCCGTCAGGTAGCGGCTGTCCATGAAGCCGACCTTGCCGTCCACGGCCACCTTCCACCAGCCGTCGCCCTTCTGCAGGATCATCACGTACGTGCCGTTGCGGAAGGACTTCACCGAGCTGTAGGACGTGCCGGGACCCTGCCGCATGCGCAGCGAGCCGCCGTTGGCCGTGGTCACCGTCGCGACGTCGGGCGAGTAGGTGGTGTACTTCTTCTCGATGTAGGAAGCGTCGAAATAACCGATCACGCCGTCCACAGACACATGATACCAGCCGTTGTATTCGCTCAGCAGGATGCAGGGCGTGCCATCGTCATACTGGCCCAGCACCTTGGCGGAGCGGCTGGCGGACTTGCGCAGGTTGAGGTAGCCCGCATCGTCCACGATGCCGATGGTACCCTTCGCTGCGGCGGAGATATACACAAACTCCCTGCTCATGTAGCCGGTTTGACCGTCCGGGGTCTTCACCTTGTAGAAGCTGCCGCTCTCCCCGATGATGCGCAGCCATGTGCCCTCCCTGTATGCGCCCAGCCATCTGCCGCTGGTCGAGGCAGAGCCGCGCAGATTGACGGTCGAGCCGCCGTCCACGGTGCCGAAGCGCAGCGAATCTGCCAGCGCCGCGCCCGACGCCATCAGCATCAGCAGCATCGCGAGGATGGCAATGAGCCACTTCCTGCTCCACTTCATTCCTGTTCCTCCTTATTTTTACACATCCGGCGGGTATAATTCGCCGTATGCGATATGATCTCAACATGTATTATACGTCATATTTGAAAAAAAGCAATGCGAACAGCAATATTTTCCCTCACACATTCGTCATATAAGTGAACATCCCGATCACAGGAGGAAACCACGATGAAAAAGCTGATGCTGATGCTGCTCTGTCTGCTGTCGCTGGCGCTGCCCGCCCTGGCGGAACCGATGGTGAGCGGCGGCGGCTACACCGCTTATCTCGGCCTGAACAACCATATGTACCTCCAGGCCCCCCTCGGCACGACCAAGGTCCTGCGCTATCCCATCGCCGACCTGATCTCCGTCCGCGACGGCAACGTCTATGCCATCGCGCAGGACGGCCGCCTGTTTGCCGTCCGGCTGGACGGGAGCCAGACCCTCGTCCTCAGCGACCGCCCGACAGAGGCGGACGTCCTTCCGCTCCAGGCACAGCCCGTTTACGAGCTGACGGAGGGCGCGCTTTATGCCCTGCGTGCCGACGGGACAAAGCTCCTGCTGGCCACCTCTGTCACCGCAGCCGCCGCCAATGAGGACCGGCTGTTCTTCATCACCCAGACGGCCACCGGCGTGACCAGCCTGAAGGCGCTCATGCTGACCCAGCTGACCGGCGGCACGGCCCCCTACCCCACCCTGCTGGGCATGGGCGTCGAGAACCCCGTCAGCATGACGGCCACAGCGGATGCGCTGGCAGTCGTCGCCGGGGCAGACCGCAGCGTCACCGTCATCAGCCTGATCGACATGTCCCGCCGCACCAGCCCGGCTGCCTCCGCGAACACGGAGCGCGCGGTCGCCATCGGCACCGAGGTGCTGCGCTACGCCCCGACGGAGGAGGGCGGCTGGCTCGTCGAGCCGGATGACGGCCTGCCCACGCTGACCCTCGTGGACGCCGGGACCACTGTCTCCCGCGCGACTGCCGTCCCCACCGCGACGCCCACGCCCACTCCGCGCATCACCGCCACGCCCCGTCCGACTGCGACGCCCCGTCCCACCGCCACCCCCGAACCCGAGGAGGCCTATCCGCAGCTTTCCTACGGCGACAAGGGCGCAGCCGTGCGGACCCTGCAGCGCCGCCTGAACGCCCTTGGCTACCCCGTGGGCAAGGTGGACGGCACCTGGGGCAAGAACACCCAGCTGGCGGTCAACCTGTTCCAGTGCGCCATCGGCTTCAAGGAGCGCAGCTATGCCTCCAGCGCCATGCAGGAGCGCCTGTACAGCCGCAATGCCCCGCAGTATGACCCCTACGCGCCCCTGCGCGAGGGCGATGAGGGCACGGACGTGAAGCTGATGCAGAAAGCGCTGTTCGACCTGGGCTACCTCGGCTTCGACGAGGAGGAGGAGGTCGACGGCAAGTACGGCCCCATCACCACGCAGGCCATCATCGCCTTCCAGGCCGCTGCCGGCACGCGGGTGCTCGCGCCCACCGGCTATGCGGATGCGGATACGCTCATGCTCCTGTACAGCGATTATGCGCCCCGCAACCCCGCGCTGTCCCAGCCCACCGACCCCAACTATCCGGAGTTCATCGTCCCGGACGTCCCGTCCAATCCCAACTACCCGGAGTTCATCGTCCCCGACACGCCCTCCAACCCGGAATACCCGGACTACATCGTCCCGGAGGCGCCCGTGACCACCACGACGGACCTGGTGGTGTCCATCGTCCCCCACGACTGAGCTGTACACAAAGACCGCCCGGCACGCAATTGCACGCGCCGGGCGGTTCAGTGTGTCGAAAAAGTGGCTGCGGCCACTTTTTCGAGAAAAGGAAAGAGATTCCGCTTCTGCGGAAGCGGGCATTTTTCACTATCAGCCAAGGCTGATGGCCGTGAAAAATGTAAGGAATGGT
>SVGU01000008.1 GCA_015056155.1 Clostridiales bacterium | reverse complement strand
TCGAACACGCCGTCGCCGATGTCCAGGATGGACACGTCGAAGGTGCCGCCGCCCAGGTCGTACACCAGGATCTTCTGGTTGCCGTCCTTGTCCAGGCCGTAGGCCAGGGACGCGGCAGTGGGCTCGTTGATGATACGCAGGACCTCCAGACCGGCGATGCGGCCGGCGTCCTTGGTGGCCTGACGCTGGGAGTCGTTGAAGTAGGCGGGCACGGTGATGACAGCCTGGGTGACAGTCTCGCCCAGATAGGCCTCGGCGGTCTCCTTCATCTTGGTCAGCACCATGGCGGAGATGTCCTGGGGGGTGTACTTCTTGCCGTCGATGTCCACGGTGTAGGAGGTACCCATCTCACGCTTGATGGAGATGACGGTGCGGGTGGGGTTGGTGACCGCCTGACGCTTGGCGATCTGGCCGACCAGACGCTCGCCGTCCTTGGCGAAGCCCACGATGGAGGGGGTGGTGCGGTTGCCTTCCGCGTTGGGGATGACGACGGGCTGGCCGCCTTCCATCACGGCGACACAGCTGTTGGTGGTACCAAGGTCAATACCGATAATCTTGCTCATGGTTCATTTCTCCTTTATCTCTGTCCATTTTGGAATATGTCGTCTCTACGATCCATTATTCATTATTCATCAGCGAAGCGGCTTCATTATTCATTATTCATTCATGGTCGGCTCCTGCACAGCTGGCTGAGAAAGCACCTGGAATGAATAATGAAGAATGAATAATGAAGAATGAATAATGAATAGTGAAGAATACGATGAAGCCGGGGGGCTTAATCGGCCACGACCTTCACCATCGCGGCACGCAGCAGGTGGTCGCCCATCTTGTAGCCCTTCTGGAACACCGCGCAGACCGTGCCGGGCTCACCCTCGTCGGGTCCGCCCTGCATCACGGCGTCCTCCAGGTTGGGGTCGAATTTCTCGCCCGCGCGGTCGATCACCGTCACGCCCAGCTTTTCCAGCGCAGTCATCATCTGCTTGTGGGTCATTTCCAGGCCCGTGCGCAGCGCATCGCCCTCCGCGGCGGGCACGGCCAGCGCGCGTTCGAGGTTATCCAGCACCGCCAGCATCGCCGTCACGACCATGCGCTGGCCCTCGGCGTATGCGTCCTTGCGCACGGATTCGTTGCGGCGGCGGAAGTTGTCGAAGTCCGCCTGCGTGCGCTGGGCGATGGCAAGGTACTCGTCTGCCTTGGCCGCAGCCGCCTGCAGGGCCGCCACGTCGATCACTTCCGCCTCGTCGGCGGGGGCTTCCGTATTCTCAGCAGCCTCGGCGGTCTGCGCCGCTTCGAGCTCCTGCTGGTTCAGTTCCTGTTCGTTCATCCGGCTCTTTCTGCCTTTCTTCTTAAACATTATCGCATTCCATTCTCATTATTCCAGCTTCAGCGGCTCATCCGCGGATGTGCCGAACAGCTGCGAAAGCTGCCGGCCGATCGTGTCCATCACGGACAGCACGCGGCTGTACTGCATGCGCGTGGGGCCGATGACGCCGATGGTGCCCTGCTGGCCGCTGCCTGTGGTGTAGGTCATGGTCACGATCGAGCAGTCCGCCATCTCCGGCACGCCCGTTTCCGGGCCGATGCGGACGGTGAAGGTCATTTCGCCGTTCTGGCTGATGATATCCGCGAGGCGGTCCCGCGTTTCCATCAGGCTCAGGAAGGAGCGTGCCTTCTCCATGTCCGAATATTCCGGATAGGACAGCATGTTGGATGTACCGCCGATGGCGACGTGGGGATGGTTCTCTCCCCCGTGCTCGTGCATGACCGAGCCCAGGCCCTCCAGCAGCTCCGCCTGCGCATTCATGCGCGACATCAGCTGCGGGATCCTTTCGACCGCCTCCGAGAGCGTTCTGCCCGTCAGCTCCTGCGTCAGCGTCCGGCTGATGGAATAGAGCGCGTCGGAGTCCAGCTCCTCGGACACGTGGATCACCGAGTCCCTGACCACGCCTGCGTCCGTCACGATCACCACCAGTGCGGCGTTGTCCGCCACAGATACCAGCTGGATGTTCCGGATGCGGGGCTGCGTACCCGTGGGGGGCAGCACCACTGCGGTGTAGTTCGTCAGGGTGGACAGCACCTGCGCCGCGTGGTCGATCACATCCTCCATCTGGCGCGTGCGTCCGGCGAAGTGCTCCCGGATGGTCTGCTCACTGCCCGTGCGGAGCTTTCCAGCCTGCAGCAGCTGATCCACATACAGCCGGTATGCTTTGGCGGAGGGGACGCGGCCGGCCGACACATGCGGCTGGTCAAGGTATCCCAGCTCCTCCAGATCGCTCATCTCGTTCCGGATCGTCGCAGAAGACAGACCCATGTCATACTTCTTCGAGATCGTCCGCGAGCCCACCGGCACGGCGGTGAGGATGTAGTCATCGATGATGGCCTGCAGGATGCGGAATTTCCGCTCATCCATCGCCATGCCTTCATTCACCTCTTGCTCGGGTTTGTTTCGTTCCTCCCCTGCCGCTTCCGCGCTGGCAAGAGTAGCGCGTCCGCCGCCGGGGTTGTTAGCACTCACCCGAAGCGAGTGCTAATCACAGTTGATAATATACCCCCGTCGCGCCGCTTTGTCAAGAGGGTGACGGGGGTTTTCTCATTAAATTTTCCTGAGAGCGGCTATTCCGACTCCCTGACAGCATACGCCGCCATGGCAGGATTCATACGCCGCAGCGGTCATTTTCCATAGGAAATGCTCTCCAGCGGGTCGGCGCTGTAGCTGACGTTCAGGCTGCCCGCCCGGACAAATCCGCGCGTCACCTTGCCGCCGACGGTCGTCTCCACGTAGTCCCATGCGCTGTTGTTGTAGTAGCGGGTGAGGTATGTCACCTGCGTCCCCGCCTTGAGGGTCGTGATCGACGTGCCGCTGCGGGCCGGGTCGTCCGTGAGGGTACAGTCCGCCAGCACGGTCGCAGGGTCATGGCTGAAGCGGAGGCTCACATCCACCGGAATGCCGCCGCGGACCTTGTTGCCGTTGACATAGCCCACGCGCACGGAGCCCTTGTTCGTTTCGTACATGATCAGCAGCCAGTCGCCGTCCCAGCCGGCGGCGTAGATCGCGCCGTTGGTGCTCACGGACGCCTTGCCGCTGTTCCCGCGCCACGCCTTTTCGCTGGGCGCGGAATACACAGCCAGCTTCTGCCCGCTGCGCAGCTGGATGAAGCCGAAGCCCTGCAGGGTATCAAAGCCGGTCGAGAAGCTGTCCCAGATGGAATGGCCGTAGTCGTTCTTCTTCTTGGCCGCGCGGACCTCCTTGATCAGATCGACATTGTACCACTCCACGCTGTTCAGCTTGGGATAGCAGGCCACCTGGTTGCGGGGATCGTCGTTGGGCGTATACCAGGGCATCGCGCGGAAGTAGTTGTCATAATCCTGTCCGGGGTTGAAGTTGTAGCCGTGCCGGGCGAAGATCTCGTTGAAGGCATAGCCGAGGGATTCGTAATCCCAGTAGTCGATCTCCTCCCACGTCAGCTTCCTGCTGTCGCTCTCCGGCAGCACATACATGCGGTCGGCCAGCGCCCCAGCTGCTGTGAGAAGAACCAGCAGCGCCGCAGCGAGACACACAAACGCCTTCCTCATGCTTTCCCTCCTTGTTCATGATCCATCATATAGTATATATCAGGGATTTCCTCCCTGTCAATCATTATAACGAACGAGACGCCCCATTTCCGGCATCCCCGGGAGGATTTCATTGGCCTCGCTCCGCCCCTTGCCAAATTCCCTGGGCGATGGTAAAATATGAAGCGGAGGTGGATACCCCAGATGCCTATGAATATCGTGCTGGTGAACCCGGAGATCCCGCAGAACACCGGCAACATCGCCCGGACCTGCGCCGCGACCGGCGCAACGCTGCACCTGATCGAGCCGCTGGGCTTTTCCCTGGCCGACAAGTATCTCAAGCGTGCCGGGCTGGATTACTGGAACCTGATGACCTACCGCGTATGGCCGGATCTGACCAGCTTCCTGCAGGCGCACCCGGACGCGCGGATGCATTTTGCCAGCACCAAGGCGCCCCGCGGATATCACGAGACGGAATACCGCGACGGGGACTTCCTTGTCTTCGGCTGCGAGACCCGCGGCCTGCCGGAAAACCTGCTGTCCCGCGTGTACGACCGGTGCGTCCGCATCCCCATGCGGGCAGAGGCACGCAGCCTCAACCTGTCCAACTCCGTGGCCATCGTCCTGTATGAGGCGCTGCGCCAGACGGGCTTTGGCGGCCTGAGCGCCGAGGGAGCGCTGACCGGCCGCGACGAGCCCGACGCCCCCTGGCTGGATTATGTGTAACGAATCGGCATGGATTCCCCGGGCTGATCCGTTATCTTGATTGAAGACAACACGATTCCGGAGGCGACCCCATGACCTATTTCGACCACACCAGACAGCATGAGCCGCATCAGCCGGCCTTCCGTCCCCCTGAGCGCCCGGACGTCGCCTATCCCGTGGACGAGGATGATGACCGCATCTATACCGAGGAGGATTATGCCCTCGCTCCGGACGGCGACGCATTCCTCGAAGACGAGGCGGAGGACGGCTATCCGCCTGCCGACGCGCCGGTCCAGCCCTTCAGCTACGCCGGCTCCTACGACACCGCCGACGGCAGTTTGCTGGAAGATGAGGAGGCACTGTGGGATGAGGATCCCCTGTCCGAGGAGCTGCTGACCGAGGAGGAGCGTCAGGAGCTGCGCCGCAGCACATGGCAGCTGATCGCAGGTCTGGGCGATTTCGCCGGGGTCATCCTCGGCACCGCCGCCATCCTCGTGCTGATCGCCCTGCTCGTCAGCCTGATCAACTGGCTCGCATCCGACATCAGCCAGACCTTCACCCTCTGGCAGATGCGCATCTGATCCCGACCGATACACATGACAAAGGAGGGCTCCGCGATGCCGGAGATCACATGGGCGCTGTTCCGCCAGCAGGTCGCCGCCTGCGCGATGTGCCCCCTTCATGAGGGCATCCGCAACAAGGTTCCCGGTCAGGGCGACCTGAACAGCCCGCTGATGTTCATCGGCGAAGGCCCCGGACAGGTCGAGGACGAGGAAGGGCTCGCCTTCGTCGGCCCCGCCGGACAGCTGCTGACGCGCATGCTCGCCGCCATCAGCCTCCCCCGCGACCGGGTGTATATCTGCAACATCGTCAAATGCCGCCCGCCCAACAACCGCGTCCCCACTGAGGAGGAGGCCGCTGCCTGCAAGCTGCACCTGCGGATGCAGACGGCGCTGATCCGCCCGAAGGTGATTGTGCTGCTGGGCTCCACCGCCGCGAAGAACACCCTCGGACCGGAGATCCGCATCACCCGCGACCGTGGCCGCTGGTTCGAGCGCAAGGGCGTGTGGATGATGCCGACCTACCACCCCAGCGCCCTCCTGCGCGACCCCGCAAAGAAGCGCGAAGCATGGGAAGACATGCAGCGCCTGCGGGACAAGCTGATGGAGCTGGGCCTGTACAACGACATATACGGAGGAAGCCCCGAATGAGAGAGATCATTTCCATGAAGCCCGAATACCTGCAGTCCTCGCTGGAGCTGGTGGAGCAGGTGTTCACCGACCATGAATCCGCCGAGGAGGGCCGCACGGTCCGCAGCCTGGTGGAGGAGATCCGCAGGAAGGAAAACTACCTGCCGGAACTGGAGCTGCTGATGCTGGAGGACGGCGCGCCCATCGGCTACGTGATGCTGTCCCGCTTCCATATCGAGGGCCGCTATCAGGACCGGCTGCTGATCCTGACCCCCGCCGCCGTGCGGACCGACCGTCAGCGCCAGCACATCTCCCGCGACCTGATCGAGCGCGCCTTCGATCTCGCCCGCGGCATGGGCTACACCGCCGTGCTGGTCGAGGGGAACCCCGCCAACTACCGTTCCCGCGGCTTCCGTACCTCCGCCAATTACGGCGTCGTCGCCGCGCCGAGCGTCCATCTCCCCCACCCAGACTGCCTCATGCTCGCCGAGCTCGTTCCCGGCGGTCTGGAGGGGATCCACGGCGAGGTGGAATACTCCATGTACGAGACGCTCTCCTGATTCCCCTGAACGCCAGAGGCCTGCGCTCCTGAAAACGGAACGCAGGCCTTTTATGTGCAGTTATCATCATACTTATCTCACGCGCTGCTGCCAGCGAAGACAGGCGTCCTCCAGCGCAGGAAGGCGCTGCAGCTGCCCGGGCAGCGATTCACCGAATATGCCCGTGCGCAGCGTCTGCCCGTTCAGCCACGCATCCAGCTCCGCACGGAGGCTTTCGTCCCCGCCTGCCAGCTCTGCAAGCGTGCATCCCGGTATGCCAGCTGCTTTTCCGAACAGCGTCTTCAGCAGGTCACCATGCGCGTCCAGCTCCCGCAGCGACAGCACCGTCAGGCCGGAGCCTGCCCGTTCCCGCTGCCAGCGCAGCACCGTCTGCTCTCTGAGCGCCGCCAGCCACGCTGCCATATCCCCGTCATAGGCCTGCACCCACGACCGGTACGGCCAGCCGGACAGCATCTCCGGCTCCGGGGAGGCAATCAACCAGTCCGTCCATGGGGAGAGCAGTGCCGCCGTTTCGATCGTCGCCATGCTGCATGCATCGAAGCCCACGGCGGATATGCGCCCGGGATATTCCACCAGCACGCCCGCAATCTCCGGAACCGTCAGGGTATCCCCGTCCGCGAGCAGATCGTATCCAACGCCTTCAAGGCCCTTGCAGCCATGCCCCCAGAAGACCAGTACCGCATTTCCCTGCGCCGGGGCGTACTCCCGCAAAAAGAGCTCCAGCGTCCCCGCGTCGGCACAGGCGGCGTCCTCCCAGCACGCCAGAGGCGACATCTGCCCCTGCGATACTTCCGAGACCTGCACTGCGCCGTCTGCAACGCCGGGCAGCTCCCACGCCGGGCTTCCGCCTGTCAGCACGACCGCACGCAAGCCCTCCGGCAAAGACGCCGTCAGCAGCTCCCTCAGGTCGGCGGAGGCAGCGCCCGAATCCATCTCCAGATCGCCGCCGAGCATGTACAGCATCAGCGTCGTCTCCTCCCGCGCCAGCGCACCGCAGGGCAGCAGGAGCAGAATAAACAGCAACAGCCACTTTTTCATGCCCTTTCTCCCCGCCTTCCCGTCCTGATTGGCTCCATTGTAGCACGCCCGCGATGATCTGACAAGCAGGCAAAAGCGGCGCACCCGTTACAGACGCGCCGCCGCGTTTCGTTTTCCGTTCACTCAGCCGCGATGATCCAGGGGAAGCCGTGTTCCTCCGCCCACTGCTGCGCATAGCTGCCCGGCGGGCAGACGATGGTCACGCTCGTTCCTTCGAAGACCGAGTCGTCGATGGTCGTGACGCTGTCCGGGACGTCGATCCGGTAGAGGCTCGGGCAGTCCGCAAAGGCGCGGGGGCCGATCGTCACAACGCTGCCGCCGAGGACGATATGCTCCGCCGTTGCACCGAGGAACGCCTCCTCTTCGATCCCGCACAGCGCCTCAGGCAGCTGCCACACCGTGTCCGCCAGACATTCCACAAGAATGCTGGCGCTGACAAGGTTCATGTCCGCCGCCGTCGCCGTCACGGTGTAGTAGCCGCTCCGGCTGAATGTCACCACGCCGTCCACGCACTGCGCGTATTCAGCGGGTTCGACCCGCCATGTGATCGTCTGGTCAGCCGCGTCCGCAGGCAGCACCTCCCATGTCAGGGACAGCGCTTCGCCGGTCGTCACCGTCGTGGCTTCCGCCATCAGACGGATCTCCTGCACGCGCCGGAGGACCGTCACTGTACAGCTGGCGCTGACGCCGCCGGGAGCCGTTGCCGTGAGGGTCGTGCTGCCGGCATTCAGCGCCGTCACAAGGCCGTTTTCATCCACCGTGCAGACGCTTTCATCCGCGCTCGTCCAGCTGAGGGTCGTCAGGCTGGCATTTTCCGGCAGGATGCTCCACACCATCTGATGCTGCATCGTTTCCGTCAGGGTGACGGCGTCCGCATCCAGTATCAGGGTATCCACCAGGATATCGCCGGAAACCGTCACCGTACAGACGTCCGTCAGGCCATTGGCTGTCACCGCCTGCACCTGCGCAGTGCCTGCTGCCAGCGCGCGGACCTCGCCATCGGCGCTGACCGCCACGACAGACGAGTCGCTGCTGAACCAGCGGATGCCGCTCAGCGTCGCATTTTCCGGGAGAATCGCCGCCGTCAGCCGTGCCGTTTCGCCGCGGGCCAGCGTCAGTGCATCCGCGCTGATGACGAGGCTCTCCGGCAGAATCGTGCATTCCGGGTCGATAAACAGCAGCCGGTTGTCCGCCGCATAGGTTTCGGCGAAGGAGCCCGTCCGTCCTTCGATCGTCACGCCGGCGCCAAAGGCCTGCAAGCCGATCTTCGTCACGCTCTCCGGCACCGCAGCCTTCACCAGTGCAGGGCACATGGCAAACGCGCCGTCGCCGATCGCGGTGATGGTTTCGGGAATGGTGATCTCCCGGAGCGCATAGCAGCCTGTGAAGGCGTCCGCCGGGATGCTGTTCAGGTACGCAGAGGTCATTTCCGGCAGTGCCCGGAGGCTCCGGCAGCCCGCGAAAGCGCCGCTTTCCAGCGCCCATACGCTCTCGGGGAGCGTGATGCGCTCCAGCGGAGCACCGCTGAATGCATGGCTGCCAATGACGCACGTGCCGTCCATGACCGTGTATTCCGTTCCGGGACGCGCCGCAGGGTACTTCACCAGCTTGTCATCCAGCAGGTCGTACAGCACGCCGTCCACGGACATGTAGAAAGAATTATCCTCCGCCGCCGTCACGCTTGCCAGCTGATTGCAGCCGCTCAGCGCATCGGAAGCGATCCAGCTCACGCCCCCAGGCAGATGCAGGGTGGTCAATGCCGTTCCCTCCAGCGCACAGGAGCCGAGCCGTTCCAGCGATTCAGGCAGGGTCAGGCTCGTCAGGCTGACGCAGTGCATGAAGCACTCTGCGCCCAGCTCCGTGATCCCCTCGCCCAGTTCCGCCTGCGTCAGGGCCGTGCAGCCCATGAACGCGCCGTCCGGCACCTTGCCGATGCTCCCGGGCAGCTTCACCGTCGTCAGCGCCGTCTGCATCGCAAAGGCACGCTCCGACATTCCCACCACAGGCAGGCCATGCAGCGTTTCCGGGATCTCCAGCGTCTTCGCACCTGCCGCAAGGCCGGTCACGACGATGCCCTCCTCCGTCTCCTCGTAGGTGAAGGTCAGCTGCGCCGCCGCCGCATCCGTCACCGTCCAGGCCGCATACAGCGTCGCCGGTTCTCCGGGCATCGCGAAGAAGCCCTCCTCCGTCAGCGCAGCCGCCTCCGTCAGGGCCTTGTCCGCATACCAGCCCGCAAACTCGCAGCCGGTACGCAGCGGCACGGGCAGGAGGAGCAGTTCGCCCGCCTGCGCCGAGATGGCCGGAAGGGCCGCGCCGCCGTTCACCTCCAGCGTCAGCTGCCAGCGCTGCTCCGCGCAGCTCAGGCCTGCCGCTTCCGCATACAGGGCCGCTGCACTGCCGGCCGGAGCGATGATCTGTCCCTGCCAGCCTTCAGGCACCCAGCCATCCGCCAACACCGTCACCGTCGGCGGCACCGTGATGCTTTCCGCCTCCTGCGTGAAGCATCCGCCGGCCACCGCCGTCACCGGCACACCGCCGATGCTTGCGGGGATCGTGACCTCCGTCTGGCCGCTGCGAGCGTCCCAGCCAGTCAGGGTCAGGGTCGCTGCGCCATCCTCGTCCGTCATCGTTTCACAGGTAAACACCGCGCGGGAACCTGCGTACAGCGTTGTATCCGCCTTGGGCATGACTGCATCCGCCGCCACAGCATCGCCGCTGCATTGCGCGTCCGCATACCAGCCCGTGAAGTACAGGTTCTCGCCCACCTCTGCCGCAACAGGCAGCTCCATCGGCTTGCCCGCCTGCACGCGCTGCGTGAAAGTCGCTTTCGCCACCAGCTTCAGCGCGTAGTAATTGTACAGCAGATGATTCTCTTCAGCCCACACCGCTGCTGCGGACGGCGCAGTTCCCTCTGCATTCAGCACGGGGCCAAAGACCGCCAGCATGCCGCTGGTGTTCGCAAACACGCCCGTGCCCAGCGTTTCCAGCCCGTTCCCCAGCAACACCAGCAGCAGCTCTCTGCAGCCGCTGAAGGCCCGGTCACCCAGCACCCGCAGGCTTTCAGGCAGGCTCACTTCCTTCAGCTGCGTACCCGCGAAGGCACACGTGCCGATCTTTTCCAGCCCCTCCGGCAGCGTGACGCTGATCAGCCGCGCATCCGCAAAGGCATACGGCGCGACCTCCTTCACCCCAGCCGGAACGACGCCGTTCATCCCGTGCATCGCAGGATAGCACACCAGCACCGTACCGTCCGCGCTGTACAGCACGCCGTTGACCGCCTTGAAGGCTGTGTTCGCCTCCCGTACATGGATCGCCGACAGCTTCGCCATACCCGCAAAGGCCGCGGGCGACACACTCTCCAGGTTCGCAGGCAGATGCAGCACCCGCACCGCCGTACCGTCAAAGGCACCGTCCGCGATGCGCGTCAGCGGCACACCCTCCACCGTTTCCGGCAGATAGACCGTGGTGGACTCATGCTCCACCAGATGATAGGCCACCAGCGTCGCCGCGCCGTTTTCGATGACGTACTCACCGTTCAGACCGGTCTTGACATATCCGGCGTACAGCGTCACATCCTTCGAGGGCATCACGCCGTCGAAGGGAAGCTCCGCATACCGGTCCAGATACCAGCCGGTGAAGCTGCGCTCCGCCATTTCCGGCGTCAGCTGCGCCACAGGGTTCGTGCCTGCCGCCGCCGGGAAAACCAGCGCATGATCCAGACTTCCGCCCATCAGGTTCAGCGTCACGGTATGTACATCCACATCCCAGCCTGCATAGAGGGTCACATCCCGCGCGGGCATGGTCTGCGCCGTGAAGCGCTGCGTACAGGCTTCGTCCGTGAACCAGCCGCTGAAGATATGTTCGCCGTTGGTGGGCTGCGGCATCGCGTCGATCACCGTCAGCCAGCCGTACTGGATGCGGATCTCAACCACATCGTCCTCAAACGCGCCGCCATTGGCGGACACTGCCAGCGTATAGGGCTGCACCGCATCGACCACATTGCCGCCAAGGGACGCAAAGTAGTCCGTCATCGCCCGCCCGGTCTCCTCGGGAACATCAGACAGCCCGACGATGTGGACCTGCATGCCTTCCTTTTTGGGGAACGCATTGCCGGCCACCGTGGTGGACGCGCTGATGCGGAGGGTCCGGAGACCAGAGCAGCCATAGAAGGCGTTGTTTCCGATTGTCTTCAGCGTGGATGGGAGGACGACTTCGGCAATGCCGGTGCAGCCTCTGAACGCATTGCCTTCAATCACCTGCACGCCTTCCTCAAGGATGAGCCGAACGCTGCCGGTCCGTGCTTCACCAGCATTATCGAAGCTGCCGTAGCCGATCGTCCGCACCGACCCACGAATGACGATTTCCTCCAGACGGATGCTGTCTATATTCACATCATAGGGATAGATGATCCCGTTACTACTGCCGATACTCAGTTTCCGAACCGATTTGCAGCCTGTGAACGGACCGTATGTCGTTGTTCCGTTATATGATGCGTAACTGTCCGGCAGGTAGATTTCTTCCAGGCTGATACAATCCCTGAATGCATGGTTACCAACAGTCATTACACCATCACCCAGATCAAGCGTTTTCAATCCCGTGCAGTTATTGAATGCATAAACGCCGATGCTCATCACCGTATCTGCCAGCGTCACATCCGTAATGCCAGCACATTTATAGAAAGCATAATTGCCGATTTTTTGCAGGCTCGTCGCGTCGCCGAGATTAATTCTCTTGATCTTAGTGCAGGCATAAAACGCCTCTGTACCAATTTCTCTCAGCGTGGAAGGCAACACTACCTCCGTAATCCCTGCACAACCATTGAACGCGTCTGTGCTGATCGTCTTCACACCCTCCTCAAGAACAACACGCGCATTACCTGTCCTGATTTCACCTGCATTCGCAAAGCAGCCATTACTGATTGTTTGCACCGACCCGCGAACGATCACTTCCTCCAGACATTCGCTGTCCATATTCACATCATAGGGATAAATAACCCCATTGCTGCAGCCGATACTCAGTTTTCTCACTGCCAGACAGCCTGTAAATGGACCATATGTCGTCGTACCATTTTTCGACACATAACTGTCCGGCAGATAAATTTCTTCCAGGCTGACACAATCCTTGAATGCGTGATTACCAATACTCGTCACACCATCGCCCAGATCAAGCGTTTTCAGGTTTTTGCAACCTTGGAAGGCATAAACGCCGATGCTCATCACCGTATCTGCCAACGTCACATCCGTAATGCCAGCACATTTATAGAAAGCATAATTGCCGATTATTTGCAGGCTCGTCGTGTCGCTGAGATTAATCCTCTTAATCATACCGCAGGAAGAAAACGCCTCTGAACCGATTTCTCTCAGTGTGGAAGGCAGCACTACCTCCGTAATTCCTGCGCAGCCATTGAATGCTTTTACACCAATCACTTCCACGCCTTCTTCAATGACAACGCGCACATTGCCCGTCCTGATTTCCCCTGAACTACTGAAGCATCCATATGCGATTGTGTGAACTGACCCGCGAATGGTAACCTCCTCCAGGCATTCGCTGTCCATATTCACATCATAGGGATAAAGGATTCCGTTGCTGCTGCCGATACTCAATTTTCGCACGGATGTACAGCCCGTGAATGGACCGTATGTCGTCGTTCCATCATATGATACGTAACTGTCCGGCAGATAGATTTCTTCCAGGCTGACACAGTCCTTGAACGCATGGTTACCAATACTCGTCACACCATCGCCCAAATCAAGTGTTTTCAGGCTTCTGCAATTCTGGAATGCATAAACGCCGATGCTTTTCAGGCTGTCTGCAAGCGTCACCTTCGTTATGCCAGTACATCCATTGAATGCATAATTCCCGATTCGCTCCAAATGCAACGCGGCATCAGAAGTGATCTTTTGAATTCCGCAACAAAATTGGAAAGCCTCCGCACCAATCTCCACCAGCGTCGAAGGCAGTACTACCTCCGTAATTCCTGCGCAGTCATTGAATGCTTTCGCAGCAATCACTTCAATGCCTTCCTCAAGCACAACGCGCACATTGCCTGTCTTGATTTCACCTGAACTACTGAAGCATCCATATGCGATCGTGTGTACTGACCCTCGAACGATCACTTCCTCCAGGCATTCGCTGTCCATATTCACATCATAGGGATAAATGATTCCGTTACTACTGCCGATACTCAGTTTCCGCACGGATATACAACCCGTGAACGGACCATATGATGTCGTTCCGTTGTGTGATGCGTAACTGTCTGGCAGATAGATTTCTTCCAGGCTGACACAGTCCACGAACGCATGGTTACCAATACTCGTCACACCATCGCCCAAATCAAGTACTCTCAGGTTTTTACAACTTTGAAAAGCATAAACACCGATGCTTTTCAGACTATCTGAAAGCGTCACCTTCGTTATGTTAGTGCATCCGCTGAATGCATAATTCCCGACCTCCGAGATCCCCATCGGCAGCTTCACGCTGTCCAGAGAGGCACAGCCATAGAACGCGCTCGACCCGATCGTCTTGATCCCCGGGGGCAGGATGACCTTCTCCAGCGATGTACAGCCACGGAACATGCTGTTCGCCACAGAGGTCATCGAAATGCCCCGCAGATCCACAAACCGCAGGTTCGTGCAGCCGCTGAACATGTAGCTTTGGCTGGAGATCTGGCCCTGATACGCGAAATCAACCGCTTCAAGGTTCGTGTTTCCCTGGAATATGCCGCCGGAGATGCTGTAAACCTTCAGGGATTCCAGGTCCACCTCTGCGCTGGGATCAACGTCCACCGTCATGCGCGAAGGCACCCGCACATGGGTCGCCAGACCCGTCAGACCGGTTAGATTGATGCCTTCCGGTTTACCGTCAACGGTAAAGATGCTGTACTTGAAATACTCCGCTGTATCCTGCCAGGTAGAAACCGATGCGCCGCTGCCGATGGTCATGACGGAGGTGGTGCCGTCGCCGTCGACCTCCTCGCCGGTTTCGTCGTTGCGCCACTTGGCCAGCAGCGTCAGCCCCTCCTCCGGCACCACATAGTCCCGGAAGTACCAGCGCCGGTCCTCGCCGTCCTCCTGCACATACCAGTACAGGAAGGTGTATCCCTCCCGCTGGGGCGCGGCCGGTTCCACAGCTTTGCCTCCCACGGGGATGTGCTGCACATCCGGCGTTTTGTCTGCATAGGAAATAAACTCTACCGGCACAGTTTTCTCCCAGATGCCGTAGAGGGTCATGTCGTTCATGACGATGTCGCCGTCGATGCTGCCGATCTCCCAGTTGACGCCCTCGCCGGTAGACTCAGTGCACCAGCCGAGGAACTTGCCGGTGTATTCGTTCTCCTTGATCTCCGGCACCTGGTTATTGCCGATGGGCAGACCGCTGTACACCTCAATGCTGGGGATCTTCTGACCGTTGCGCGGCTCGAATTTCACCGTGCAGACGCTGTTGAAGGGACAATCCTCCGCCCTGTGAAAAACAGGTTCAACCGTGTGCAGGTGGAAGCGAAGCACCAGCCAATCCTTCGGCAGCAAATCCGCATTCAGCAGGTTTGCCTTGGCGCCGACGCTGTTCTCGCCTACCCATACGCCTGCCGAGATGCTGACGCGGGCAAAGACGCGCAGCTCCAGCAGCTCACATGGAAATGCTCTTGCCGTGCTCGCTGAATATGCCGCTTCTCCGCCAAGCGAGAAGCTGATCTCCAGAATCTTCACGATGGCGAACACAGCAACCGTCGCTTCGATTTCAACATACACGCGCACCGTGGCCGCTGCGTCAAAGGTACAGTTGTCGCCGGGCTTGACAGTTGCATATCTGTCCGTGATCACCCAGTCCTCTTTGTTGAAATCATAGTTCTTGGTCGTGCTGCTGACCGTTGTATACTTCACGGAAAACAGCGCCTCAAACTCAAGAACGACATTGATCTCGATTGTCACGCTGGCGAATCCGGTCATAATGATCACATCGCCAAGAGGGAGCTCCTTCGACAGAAACGCCTTGTTCCACACATCGCCCTGCACACCGTAACGGGTCGCAATCGATGCGTCAACGTTCACGACTTCGTTTTCCGTCGTTTCATAGTACGTCAGGACGCCGTTATGCACTTCTACGGTGTAGCGCGCGGTACCGGATGCGCTTGCAACCAGACGGCATTCCAGCTCATCCGAGCCTTTTTTGCCCAGCGCCTTCTCAAAGCCGCCGCTGAGGTCCACCGTCCAGCCATCCATCGGCTCCGAACTGGTCGACCGGTCCTTCGTCCCCGCCGGACTGTCGATCATCACCGCACCCTCAGCGGGGATAAACTCACCGTCGGTGAAATCAATCGTCTGCGTCAGCGACAGCTCACGCACCACATCGCCCACCTCGGGCACTTCCACCGCGGCCAGCACCGTCTCTCCCTGCGGGGTCAGCGCGGTGATGCGGTAGTAAAACACGATGCCGCGGGCGTCCGTCAGCCAGATGAAGCTGCCCGTCCGGACACGCTGTGCCTCCAGCTGACCCAGCTGCACATAGGCGTCGCCCCTGCGGCGCACACGGCCGGAGGGCGCATCGGAAAAGTCCACCACATCGGGCATGAACACACCCGTCGAAACGTTCTGCCAGGGCAGTCCGTGGCTGTCCGCCCACAGGAGCGCGTAGCTGCCGTTGAGCGCACGGATGACCGGCTGCGCATCACCGAAGGCCGAATCCCCCATGTACAGGATGTTGCCATGCAGCGTGATCTCCGCGACGGCATGGGAAAACGCGCCGTCCGCAATGCCGACGACATCGTAACCGTCCAGCTTCGCAGGCGCCGCCAGGTTGGCTGAATTGCCGTCATAGCCGGTGATGACCGCATAGCCATCCCCTGCGCGAAGGGCATAGCGCCATTCTCCGCTGCTGCGCTCGTCTCCCAGAGGCTCCTGAGGCAGCTCATAAGCCCATGAGGGCACTCTGCGCTCCGCCGTTTCCTCGGCCTGCGCCTGCGGGAGAAGCAGCGGCCACGGCATCTTCGCCATTTCCGGCACCACACCCAGACACATCAGCATCGCCAGCGTCAGACTCAGCACACGTTTCATCGTCGGTTTCATACACTTCTCCCCGTTCGGCACGCACATCGCTTCAGTATCGCCGTATCCATTGTATCAACGCGGTCATCATTCTCCGTTATCAGTCATTATACCATGATTTGCGCATTCTGGCAACAAAGCACAAAACCCTCCTGCTGCATGCGCTGCAGCGGGAGGGTTTCGCCCGATTCCTGTGCTTCAGTTCATTTCCTGCCAGACGGCCTGCAGGGCCTGCTGCAGCTGATCGTAAATCCGTGCGCTGGCTGCCAGGTGGGGCATCGCGCGGTCATAGACGACCTCGCCGCCGAGGATGCCGCCGCATTTGCCGCCCGCCTCCTCCACCAACAGCGTCGCCGCACAGTAGTCCCACGGCTGCAGCCGCCACTCGAAGTGACCGTCGCTGCGACCCGCAGCCACGTCGCACAGGTCGATGCACGCGCTGCCGGTCCGGCGGAAATCCGCGATCTGCGGCAGAATCCGCGCCATCGTCCGCCCGGTCAGCTCGAACAGCTCGCGGTAATACGGCGCCGTGCCGAAACCCACGACCGCCCGCTCAAAGGGCGCGTCTGCCACATGCAGCCGCTCCGTCCCGCACCATGCGCCGTTGCCGCGCTCCGCATGGTACATTTCGTCCCGGTACGGATCGTAGATCGCGCCGAAAACCGGCTTCCGGTTCTCCACCGCGCCGATGGAGATCGCGGAACAGCGGCGGCGGCGGAAATAATTGGTCGTTCCGTCGATCGGGTCGATGATGAACGTCAGCCTGTCGGTGAGGACATTACCCTCCTTTTCCTCGGCGAAGAACGCCGCGCCGGGATATGCCCTGGCCAGCTCCTCCAGCAGGAAGGTCTGCACCGCCACGTCCGCCTCGGTCACAAAGTCCGCATGGCCGCCCTTGGCATAGACCTGCGGGTTCTCAAAATCCAGCATCAGCTTCGCAGCGCGCCGCAGGATATTGTCAAGCGCATTGTCCATCTTCGCCCTCCAGATGCAGAATCATCAGTTCACAGGAGCAGTTGATCCTCGGCGCCCACGTCGCATTGGTCATGCCGCGGGACACCAGCAGCCGCCCCTCCTCGTAAAACCCGCTGGTCAGCGCGGGCAGCAGCCCCTGTCCGGGCGAATACAGCCCCTGTTTTCCCAGCCGCACCTGTCCGCCGTGGGCATGCCCGGACAGCGTCAGGTCGATCTCGTGCGGCTTCACCACCTGCCGGAAATGCTCCGGGTGATGGCACATGAGCAGGCGGAATTCCTCCTGCTTCGCCATGTCCGCCAGGAACAGGCGCTCCTTCTGCCAGTCCGGCCGGGAGGACAGACCGCCCAGCACGATGCCGCCGAAGCGCACATACCGGTCGTCCAGCACTGTCACGGCGCTTTTTTCCACCAGAGGCCAGTATTCGCTGTACTTCGGGTGCTTCCATTCGTGGTTGCCGATGCTGTAAAAGGTCGGCGCAATCTCCGGCGCCTGCTGCAGGAATCGCACGCCCCGCTCATACCTGCCGCTGTGACGGTCGATCAGGTCGCCCACGATCAGGATCGCGTCACACTGCGCCAGCGCCAGCAGCACATCCTCGAAAGGACCGTCGTGCAGATCCGCCACCACCGCCAGCTTCAGCGGCGCATGAATCCGGCTCGACCGGACGGTGATCTCATTGATCTCCCGCTTCAGGTGCGTCAGATTCCACTGCTTGATCATTCTCAGGATCAACATTTGCTCCCCCTTATCGCGCGCTTGACGCAGATGATGACCGTGCCCAGCGCCATCAGCACCGCCGCCGCGCCCAGCCAGAGGATCCCCAGCACCGCCAGGGCATTGCGCCCCTGCATCGCGGCGATCTCGCTGAGCTGCGCCAGCATGCCGGGAATGTCCAGCAGCCAGACCGGTGCCGCACACAGCGCCATCAGGCTCCCGGCGGTCAGCAGCGCACTCCCCGCCAGCCGGTGCGCCGGAACGAGCAGCGCCAGCCCGATCACCGCCAGCACCGCCGCGCCGAGCAGCACCATCCGCCGGATCAGCGGCAGGTCGAGCCGCTCCGCAGCCACCGATACCGCCGCATCCACGATGCTGCGCCGCAGCGGCGTGACTGCCTCGCAGACCGCCTCATCCAGCGCGTAGGCGATCTCATCCCGGGCGATGGCGCGGCGCTGGCTTTCTGCCGTCAATGCGCGGAAGCCCTCGTCCTGCATGATCGCCGCGATCAGCTCCCGCTCCGCCGCTGCGTCCAGGAAGGCGGGCATGTACCCGTCCGCTTCCGGTGAATGCCAGAGTTCCTGCCACCATGCGGCCATTGCAGCCGCCTGCTTCTCCGCCGCGCCGTCCGTCCAGGACCGCAGCGTATCCGCCGATAATCCCCACGTTTCCGTCAGGGCGTCCGCCGCAGCGTCGATGCGCGCCTGCTGCTGCGCCGTGAGCGCCGTTGTGCCCGAAACCTCCCGCAGGAAAACGCCCGTGGTCATGAACGCCGCGAGCCCCGCAGCCGCAGCCGTCACCAGCAGCAGCGCCGCCATCAGCGCCGCCAGATACCTGCACACTGCCTTCATCGGATCACCACCAGCTTCAGCAGCGCAAACACTGCGTCATGGATCTCTTCCACCGCCAGGATGCAGCCCGCAAGCAGCAGCGCGGCCGCCGGCAGCAGCAGCGCCAGCCAGCTCCATCCGGGATTCTGGTCATGCATGGACAGGAACCTCCCGTTCAAGTTGATTGATATGGACCGCCCGTCATGTGCGATCAGTGATGCCGGGTGCTTTCGCGGGTGCGGCGGCGCTTCTTCTGCACGCCGTCCTCCGGAGGCTTCTCACCCCGCAGCGCCAGCATCTGGTCACGCAGCTTCGCCGCGCGCTCGAAGTCCAGCTCCCGCGCCGCAGCGATCATCTGCTCCTCCAGCTGCTTGACCAGCGCCGCCACCTCGTCCTCCGTCATCGCGGCAGGCGCGGCTTCCTCAACCTTGCGGGTGATCTCCAGCACCTGGTGCACCGCGTTGCGCACGCTCTCCGGGGTGATGCCGTTTGCCTCGTTGTAGGCCTGCTGGATGGCGCGGCGGCGCTCCGTTTCGGAGATCGCGCGCATCATGCTGTCGGTCATCACATCCGCATACATGATCACGCGGCCATCCACATTTCGCGCCGCGCGGCCGATGGTCTGCACCAGCGACGTTTCCGAGCGCAGGAAGCCCTCCTTGTCCGCATCGAGGATCGCCACCAGGCTCACCTCCGGCAGGTCGAGGCCCTCGCGCAGGAGGTTGATGCCCACGAGAATATCGTATTCGCCCAGCCGGAGCCCACGGATCAGCTCCATGCGCTCCATCGTCGTCACGTCCGAATGCAGGTACCGCACGCGCATCTCCATCCCCCGCAGGTACTCCGTCAGGGACTCCGCCATGCGCTTGGTCAGCGTCGTGACCAGCACGCGCTGCTTCTTCTGTACGACCTGCCCGATCTCGCTGACAAGGTCGTCCACCTGCCCGGTCGCCGGACGAACGGTGATCTTCGGATCCAGCAGACCCGTGGGACGGATGATCTGCTCCACCGTCTGCTGCGTCCGCCCCAGCTCGTAGGGACCGGGGGTCGCGCTGACGTAGATCGTCTGCCCGATGCGCTCCTCAAACTCGGAGAAGAGCAGCGGCCGGTTGTCAAACGCGCTGGGCAGGCGGAAGCCGTACTCCACCAGCTGCTCCTTGCGCGCGCGGTCGCCGTTGTACATCGCGCGGATCTGCGGCACGGTGACGTGGCTCTCGTCGATGATGCACAGGAACCCCCTGGGGAAATAGTCCAGCAGGGAGTAAGGCGCGTCGCCGGGCTTGCGGCCGTCGAAATACCGGGAATAGTTCTCGATGCCCGAGCAATAGCCGATCTCGCGCATCATCTCGATATCGTAATTCGTCCGCTGGGCGATGCGCTCCGCCTCCAGCAGCTTTCCCTCCTGGGTGAAGCGGTCGATTTGGTCCTGCAGGTCCTTTTCGATGACCGCGATGTCCTCGTCCAGGTGGCTCTTGTCCGTCGCGTAATGGGTCGCGGGGAACACCGCCGCGTGCTCAAGCTGATTGAGGACATGCCCGCTGGTGACGTCGATCTCGCTGATCCGGTCGATCTCGTCCCCGAAGAACTCGATGCGCAGTCCGTGCTCGTTCATCGCCGCGGGAATGATCTCCACCACATCGCCGCGCACGCGGAATGAGCCGCGCGCAAACTCGATGTCGTTGCGCAGGTACTGGATGTCGATCAGCTGCCGCAGCAGCTCGTCCCGGTCCATCGCCATGCCGGGGCGCAGGCTGATCATCTGCCCCTCGTATTCGCTGGGGTCGCCCATGGAGTAGATGCAGGACACCGACGCGACGATGATCACGTCATTACGCTCCCGCAGGGCTGCCGTCGCGCTGTGGCGCAGGCGGTCGATCTCCTCGTTGATCGACGCATCCTTCTCAATGTAGGTGTCCGAGGAGGCGATGTACGCCTCCGGCTGGTAATAATCATAATAGGAAACGAAATACTCCACCCGGCTGTCCGGGAAGAAGGCCTTCAGTTCCGAGCAGAGCTGCGCCGCGAGGGTCTTGTTGTGGGCAATGACCAGCGTGGGCATCTGCACCTTCTCGATCACCGACGCCATGGTGAATGTCTTGCCCGAGCCCGTCACGCCCAGCAGCACCTGCGCATCCAGCCCCTCCTTCACACCCTGCGCGAGGGCTTCGATCGCCTGCGGCTGGTCGCCCGAGGGCTTGTAGGGCGCCTTGAGCACGAATTTTCCTGTCAGCTCGCTCACGGCGTGCACCTCCTTACATACATTAGAATGTCCGTTCCTGTTATGATAGCACATCCCGCCGCCCCTGTGAAGGGGAACAGGCCGATTTGTAACATTTCCCGCATTCGCTGTTTATGGGGTGGACATGTCCAGCGGGAAAATGCTATAATAAGCGTGCCTCAAAAGAAAAAAGGAGCTGACACGATGGACATGACGAGGATGGGCGCCTTCCTGCAGGAGCTGCGCCGCGAGCAGGGGCTGACCCAGGAGCAGCTGGGCGAAAAGCTGCACGTGAGCGGCAAGACCGTTTCCCGGTGGGAGACCGGCACGTACATGCCGCCGGTGGATATGCTGCTGGCGCTGTCGGAGCTGTACGGCCTGAGCATGAACGAGCTGGTCGCCGGCGAACGCCTCTCTCCCGAAACCTTACCCCAGGCAGCCGAGGAGAACCTCGCCGCCGCCCTGAAGGAGCAGGAGGTCTTCCAGCTCAGCGAGCGCAGACATTTCTGGACGGACAAGTGGCAGAAGGAGCATCGCTGGACGTGGGGGCTGCTGATCCTCCTGACGGTCGCGTGCCAGCTGCTCGCCGCCCGGTTTGAGCGGATCGACCTGGTAGCCATCGCTGCGCTGGTGGCGGTCGGGCTGGCCGTCCTGCTGCGCAACCGCCGCGATGATTATGTCGAGCACCACCTCTACGACGACATGCTGGATAAATGAGGCAAGCCCGTGCCGAGTCACACTCCGCACGGGCTTTTCCTGTATCACTTTTTGAGGCGCTTATCGCTCTTCTTGGCCAGCCAGGTACCGAAGGACTGGATCACCTGCACGATGATCACCAGCACGATGACCGCCGCGTACAGCACCGCATAGCGGTAGCGGTTGTAGCCGTAGGTGATGGCGATCATGCCCAGGCCGCCGCCGCCGACTGCGCCGGACATGGCCGTGTAGCCCATGATGGTGGTGATGGCCAGGGTGAAGTTGCTGATCAGGCTCGGCACGCTTTCGGGCAGCATCACCCGCAGCAGGATCTGCAGGGGCGTCGCGCCCATGGACTGCGCCGTCTCGATGATGTTCGGGTTCACCTCGCGCAGGCTGCCCTCCACCAGACGCGCCACAAAGGGGAACGCCGCGATGACCAGCGGGACGATGGACGCCACCGTGCCGACCGAGGTGCCCACGATCAGGCGGGTCAGCGGGATGACCATGACCATCAGGATGATGAAGGGAACGGAACGCAGGAGGTTGATGATGACGTTGAGCAGCTTCATCAGCAGGGGCGGCAGGGGGCGGATGCCCTTGGCGTCGCCGGCGACGAGCACCATGCCCAGCGGCAGGCCGATGATGATGGCAAACAGGGTCGCGAGGATCGTCGCATACAGCGTTTCCCACGCGGCGAAGAGGAACTTGGTCTGGATGACCTCCAGCGCCTCCTCCAGGCGGGCAGGCGTAAATGCACTGGCGAAATTCATGCCTTCACCCCCTCATTCTGCGCATAGTCGACCTCGACGGAGACCGTGACGTCCGGCGTCTGGCGCAGGAAGTTGACCGCCTTGGCCAGCTCGTCCGGACCGCCGGGGATCTCCAGCAGGATGTAACCATAGGCACGGTCGCCCACCGCACGGGTGGACGCGCCCAGGATGCTCGCCGCGATGCCGGCCTCCATGGCCATTCTGGCGATGAGCGGCTCGTTGGCGGCGATGGCGCCGTTGAAGATGATGCGCACGCGCTGACCGTGCTTGTCGCCCAGCGCAACGTTCGCATCCGCCATTTCGGGATAGACAAGGTTCCGCGTCGCTTCGGCCTGCGGGTTGGCAAAGACCTGCGCAACCTCGCCCTCCTCCACCACGCTGCCGTGCTCCAGGATCGCCACACGGTTGCAGATCTCCTGCACGACGCTCATCTGGTGGGTGATGACGATGACCGTGATGCCCAGCTTCCTGTTGATATCGCGGATCAGCTCCAGGATCGCGTGGGTGGTCTTGGGGTCCAGGGCGGAGGTCGCCTCGTCGCACAGCAGCACGTCCGGGTTGGTCGCCAGCGCACGGGCAATGGCGATGCGCTGCTGCTGACCACCGGACAGCTGCGCGGGATAGGCATTCACCTTATCCGGCAGCCCGACGATCTCCAGCATCTCCAGCGCGCGCTTGACCGCCTCCTCGCGCTTCACACCCGCCAGCTTCAGCGGCAGCATGATGTTCTGCAGGCAGGTGCGCTGCATCAGCAGGTTGAAGCCCTGGAAGATCATCGTCACGCGGCGGCGCACATCGCGCAGTTCGCGCTTGCCCATCATGCCCAGATCGCGTCCGTCCAGCAGGACGGAGCCCTCCGTAGGGCGCTCGAGCATGTTGATGCAGCGCACCAGCGTGGATTTGCCGGCGCCGGACATGCCGATGATACCGTAGATATCGCCGTTGTTGATCGTCAGGGACACATTTCTCAGCGCGTCCACCGGGCCGTCCGCGGTGACGAAGCTCTTGGACAGGTTGCGCAGCTCGATCATTGGTTCAGCCTCCATAACGCAAGGGACACCGGCAGTCCTTTTGACAGACTGCCGGTGTGTCCGTGCCGCAATTTGACGGGATTATTCAGCCGCAGGAACGGTCAGGACAGACAGATCGGCCTGCTTGCCGCCGTAGAGGCCCATGGGCTCCACATGGATGGGGGCGACGACCACGATCTTGGTGCCGTTCTCGGCGTTGAAGTTGTCCTGGTAGGGGATGTGCGCGAAGTAGTTCGCAAACACCTCGCCCGCGTCCACGACCATGTTGGGCTGGATGTAATCGGAGAACTCGATCACCTGCAGCTCAACGCCCTTCTCGGCCAGGATCTCCTTGGCGATGGCCAGGATCTGGGCATGGGGCGTGGGAGAAGCGGCGACGGTGATCTTCGTGCCGGCCAGCGCGGCGTAATCCACGGTGGGATCGAAGCCGTCGGTGGGCTCGGCAACGACGGACACGGCAGCGCCCTCGTAGGTGGCGGTGATGAAGTCAGCGACCTTCTGGCTGGTCAGGGCAGCGACCAGCGCCTTGGCGGCGTCGGTGTTCTCGTTGCCGGCGTTGACGCACAGAACGTTGGCATAGGGGGACTCAGCGCTCTCGATCAGCAGGGAATCCGCCACAGGATTCAGGCCGAAGTCCAGCGCGAAGTTGTTGTTGATGATGGCGTAGTCCACATCGGGCAGCACATTGGGGACCATCGCGGCCTCAACCTCGTAGAACTCAATGCCCAGGGGATTCCAGATCACATCGTCCTTGGTGGCGGTGACGCCGGCTTCGGGATCCAGCTTGATGATGCCGTTGGCTTCCAGCAGCAGCAGGGCGCGGCCCTCGTTGGTGGGGTCGTTGGGCACGGCAATGACGATGGAATCCGCCAGAGCAGCGGTGGCAGACAGGAGCAGCAGCGCGGTAAGGATCAGGGACAGGAACTTCTTCATGACAGTCTCTCCTTTTCATTCAAATGGGCGCACAGGAAACAGCGGACGGCGATGCGTCGCATTCGCCTGCTCTCCCGGTTGCAGTGCGCCATCAGACTGGCTGTATTCCACATAGGAAGGAACCTCCGTTTCCGCTGAATCTTTACGAAAGAAAAGAGGAAGTCTCCATCTCTTCGATGCAGCTTCCTCTTTCATCCGCTCAGCACCGGCATTCCCGTTCAGGCTCCGGTCAGCGTTATCGAAGGGCGCAGCGAAGATCGGCACAGCAACGCATGCTCATGCGGCACATGCACATGGGCATCATCATGAACATCGCGGTGCGATTCAGCTTCATCACGCCTTCTCCCTTCCTCAGGAAATTACAAAAAGGATATCACGCCGCTCCCCGTTTGTCAACCCTTTCCCTGTATTCATGATGTTTTTTACACTCGTTTCGTCCAGAATGCCCATCGCCGGCCGGAAAGGGATGTAAAATCTTCCCGCCCCCTTGCAAATGGCGGCAGGAAGGGCTACAATATCCCTGTATAACCAATTTTGCGAGGTACCTGCATGAAAAGATTCCTGCTGTGCATTTTGCTGCTTGCCTGCCTGATCCCTGCGGCGATGGCGGATACGACCGGAGACGATGCGGAGGACGGCGAGGTCGCGATCGTCGTTGCCGCGAAGACGCTGGTCCAGGGCGATTTCTGCGAGGAGGTCGCCAGCCTCCAGCTCAAGCTGAGTCAGCTGTACTACTATGACGGCGAGATCAGCGGCTCCTTCGGCGACCTGACGAAGGCTGCCGTGAAGGCGTTCCAGTACGATTTCGGCCTGCCGGAAACGGGCGAGGCGGACGCGGAGACGCAGATGCTGCTCTTCGCCGCTGAGTACAGGCCGCTGCGCCTGGGCAGCACGGGCGTTGACGTGCGCCTGCTGCAGGGCCGCCTGACCGAGCTGGGCTACTATACCGGCAAGATCTCCGGCACCTATCTCCCCGCCACGCAGGACGCGGTCTACACCTTCCAGCTCGTCAGCGGCGAGAAGCCCACCGGCAGCGCGGACGTGGATACGCTGACGCTCCTGTATTCGGCCAACGCCGTGTCCTGGGAGGAGGGCCAGCACCTGATGCCCGAGGTATCCCCCACCCCCAACCCCTACGACGTGATCGCCGCCGTGACCCCCACGCCCGGGCCGGTCATCCCCTACACGAAAACGCTGAAGTATGAGGAGTCCTCCGGTCAGCTGGTCAAGCAGCTGCAGGAGCGCCTGACCGAGCTGGGCTACTATTCCGGCAACATCTCCGGCAACTTCCTCGGCCACACCCGCAACGCCGTCAAGGCCTTCCAGGAGCAGAACGCCCTGAAGGCGGACGGCATCGTCGGCCAAATGACTTGGGACGCGATGTTCAACGACCCGGACGTGCGCGGCGTGAACGACGAGGCCAAGCCCGCCCCGCCCGTGCCCTACGCAATCACCGTGGACGTCACCAATCAGGTCACCACCGTGTACGGGCTGGACGACAAGGGCGAGTACACCGTCATCGTGCGGCAGATGCTCTGCTCCACCGGCACCAAGGCGACGCCCTCCGACGTGGGCGACTGGGTGCTCTCCGGCCGTACGGCCCGCTGGTGCTATTTCCCCCAGTGGGGCGGCCATGCCCAGTTCTGGACGAAGATCAACGGCTCCATCGCCTTCCACTCCGTCATCTACGCGGACTCCAAGGACACCATGTCCCTGAAGGTCTCCAGCTACAACAACCTGGGCAAGCGCGCCTCCCACGGCTGCATCCGCCTGACCGTTGCCGATGCGAAGTGGATCTATGACAACTGCGGCGAGGGCGTCGTCGTCACCATCACCGAGGACCTCCCGGCCGATCCGGAGCTGCGCGCCGCGCTGAAGCTCCCCTCCCTCAACAAGCAGTACATGCTGCCCTACGTGACCGCCACGCCCACTCCCGCGCCCTCCTATGTGCCCGGCGAGCTGCCGCCCGGCGAGTTCAAGACGCTGAAGAAGAACTCCTCCGGCGAGGCGGTTTACTGGCTGCAGTCCAAGCTGGCCGCGCTGGGCTACTATCAGGGCCACATCGGCGGCAAGTACCTGGACGGCACGGTCAAGGCCGTGAAGGCGTTCCAGAAGGACCACGGCCTGACCGCCAACGGCACGGCGGATGTTAAGACGCTCAAGGCGATCTACGCCGCCGAGCTGGCCACGCCCACACCCGCGCCGACTGCAACACCTGCCCCGGAGATCGCGTCGCCCATACCGACCACCTCGATTTTCCCGGAATGATATCCACAGGCTGTCAACCGCCTGCGCGCCGCCCGCCGGTCTGAGTACCGGCAGGGCGTTTTTTTGCGATGAACATTCATCAATCATAAAGTCAGCGCCCCGCCGTCTCCCTGAGGGGGGATGCGTGCGACAGCACGCCACCCCATCAGCCGCAGTAACTCCCGTACCCCACCGCAGGTGGGGGCCGCCTCCCACTACATCAAGAAAGAAGACTGGTATGGGCGACGCGAGAACTCTGCGAGCTCCGCTCGCAGATTCGAGCCAAAGCGAACGCAACAAGGTACACAAGCCTTCGTCCCCACGCTGCAAGCAATTGCAGCCGTGATCCGCCGTGCCTTGCACGGCGGGCGCTCATCCCCGCATGGCGCAGCCGCACGAGTGCGTCGCGGGGCGTCTGTCACGCCCCGTGACCCCCGCAAAGGAAAAGACAATAAACACTCCCCAAAACGGGTCAAGGGTCGAAGACCCTTGCAGGGTGGAGGGACAGCGTCCCTCCCCGCCGGAGGCCCCCCCACGGAAAACCGCGCACCCTCCTCCCGGAACGGTGCGCGGCGGTTGTTATGCCTTTGTGATGTCCCATTTTTTACCCGATAGGAATGCACGCTGGAGTGCCATGCGGAGGCGCTGGCGACGGTTCAGCTGCTGCCGGATGATCTCGAAGGCATGCCTGGATTGCCGGGTTTCTTCCGGGACGGGGATGGCATGACCGTAGAACATGAGGGATTCTGTACCGGAGAGCTGGGAGAGCACCTCCGGGACGCATTTTTCCGCGTCCACCCGGGCCAGGAATGCCATCGGCGTCTCGTTGGGCAGGCGGGTCAGGCCGAGCTGCCGCAGGGCGTCGTGCGCAGCCTGCGTCCATGTGATCCAGCGGCCGAATTCCGTCTTCTG
Organism: Clostridiales bacterium; assembly: GCA_015056155.1. Taxonomy (GTDB): domain Bacteria; phylum Bacillota; class Clostridia; order Christensenellales; family Aristaeellaceae; genus UBA11524. The sequence goes on along the minus strand of SVGU01000008.1, from coordinate 26,023 downwards.
GCGGCGGCTCTGCCACGCGGGCGTCATCCACAAAATCCGCCCGATCAGCCCGGCCGGGATCAGCAGCGCCGGCAGCAGCCACCAGATCAGCGCCGTCGGATCGTGCGGTCCCTGCTGTGCCGGTGCATCCGGCGCGTCAGAGGGCGCGGGCGTAGGGGTAGCGTCCTCCGGCTGCGGGGTGGCAGAGGGCGTCGGGGTCGGCGCGTCCGTCTGATCCGGCGCAGGGGTATCGGAGGGCTGGGGCGGTTCCGGCGTGGGCGAAGGCTCTGCTTCCTCCTCTGCGCTGCTCTGCTCCAGCTGGTCCGGAGTGATGTACACGACCTCCGCGCCGGTCGGCGTTGCATCGAAGGTCAGCCAGCCGAAGCCCTTGAAGTAAACCTCCGTCCATGCGTGGCCCTGCTTTCCGGTCACCACGGCCATGCCGGCATGCTCGCCCGTCGTATCGGGCGTGGCGACGAAGCCCTCCACATACCGCGCGGGCAGCCCGACCATCCGGCACAGGACGGTCATCGCCGAGGCGAAATGCGTGCAGTAGCCCTGCTTGTGAAGGAGCAGGAAGGTGGAAACGAAGTCCATGTCCACCGGCTGCACGGGCGCATCCAGGGTGTAGGTATACTGCGTGCGGAGATGCTGCTGCAAAGCCATGGCCATCTCATAGGGCGTTTCGGCCCCGGCGACGGCGGCGTAGGCGACGTCAAAGACCTCCTGCTCCAGATGCTCCGGCAGCGCCCGGTAGTCCTGATTGACCGCCGCCCAGTTGGCGTCGGCAGCCGTTTCGCACCGGGCCAGCAGGCTCGCCATCCCGGCGTCCCCCGCCACCATCAGCGGCGCTTTCACGCTCCACATGTCGCCGATGGCCAGATCGCGGGTCGCGAAGATCTCGCTGCCCGCGTTGAAGTACGGAACGATATCGCCCTGCGGGGTCAGCTCGCGCACCCTCTGGGGCATGAACATGCTCGATGCGCTGCTGCCCAGCATGCGGATCTCCAGCGTCCGCGGCTCCAGCAGCTGCCCGTAGGCCGCATCCGCCGCCTGGGGCAGGGTCATGTCGAAGATCGTGCTGCGGAGGCTGCGGAAGCCAAGGCCTTCCCACAGGTATCGCTTTCCGGCCGTGCCGTCCTCCCAGCTGCGGCCGGTATAGACGTTCTTGATCGTGCCGCGGAGGTAAGCCTTGCGGGGTGTGATGACCACCATCACCTGCTGCTCCGTCGGTTCAGCCGGACCGCCCAGCTGCCCCTCGCCCTGGGGATAATAGCCCACATCGGCAAGGGAAAAGACGTCGCGGGAGCCGGTGAAGAGAAACATGTCATAAATGCGCTGACGCAGACTGTCCGCCGCGTCCTTGAGCGGAGGGACCGCCGCGCCGCCGACCGCCACGCCGGCAAAGCTCAGCAGCACCGCCGTCACCGCCACCGGCAGCACCCGCAGCGCGCTGATCTCATGGCTTCCCTGCATCAGCAGCGTCACGCTGGCCACCACCGAGGGCAGCAGGAACCACAGCGTCTGCGGCATATCCGCCAGCCAGAGCAGCACCACCGTCAGCAGCACCAGCACCAGCGCCGGATACGGCCCCGCGCTGCGCTGCGTGACAAAGAACGACGCCGCGCCGCACAGCACGCACCCCAGCAGCGCCGTCTCCTGCGCCACCAGCGGCAGCGCCGCATGCAGCCCGGACATATGCAGCACCAGCGCCTGCATCACATCCAGGACGGACGCGTATCCGCCCATGATCAGCCAGATCACGCCGGCGGCCGCCGAGATGCTGCCCAGCACCCATGCCGCCCGGCTGTCCAGCGAAGCCGCCGACAGCAGGACCGTCATCACGGCCAGCACCGCGCAGGCCATCCCCGCATAGGGCATCAGTCCCGTCACCTGCAGCAGCGTCAGCGTCATGCCCAGCGCATACAGCAGCGTCACCAGACCGCCGGCTGCTGCCTCACGGATCCTCCCCTGCAGAGGAATCACCTCCCTGTATTCATCAGAACCTGCCATTCGCAACAGAAATGCCCCGCCGCATCACAGCGCCAGCGGGGTCACATAGCAGACCTCCACCCCAGCGTTCTGCAGCCGGGAGATCATCGGAGCAAGCTGCTCCTCCTCGGGCGTGAAGGTCACCAGATACAGCCGGACATAGGGCCCCATGCGGCGCATGGAAGACATCGCATCCACCATCCGGCTGTTGAGCCGGGCGGAAATGACGATGGTGCAGCCGACCTTGCGCATCCGGCGCATCTCCAGCTGCAGCACACGCTCGAAGGGCTCCGTGGCCGAAAAGTCCACATGCGCCAGCGTCTCCAGGATCGCAGGCATGCCCATGCCCTTGTCCAGCTCGACCGGATGCTCGCCCAGCAGCGGCAGCCGCGCCGGATGGTCCGTGCGGGTATTCTCCGCCATGATGGACGCTGCCGTTTCCAGCAGCGTGTCCTTCACATCCGCCAGCGCCTCCTCGCCCGCCTGACGCGGGGGGGCGCTGCAGTCCAGAAGCACCAGCGCATCGGGCATCACCGGCGCTTCAAACCGGCGAACCATCAGCTCCTGCTTGCGCATGGACAGCTTCCAGTGGATCTTCTTCATCGCGTCGCCCTGCTGATAGGCGCGGACGTCCGCGGGGCTGGTGATATCCTCGGAGGCGCGGGCCATGCTCTCGCTGCCCGAATCGCCGCCGGCATAGATCTGCTGCCCGACCTCAAAGGGCAGGGGCAGCACCACCAGCTCGCCGCCCTCCCGCCGGGGCTCGACACGCTTTGAGCAGATGCCGAACAGGTCGGTGACGGTCACGGCATTCACGCCCGGACGGCTCACGCCCACATGCGCCGCATGGCAGGGCAGCTCCAGACGCACGCCCTCCTTCGGCACGAAATCAATGACCATCGTCTGCGCCTGATGATCCGGACCTGCGCTCATTTCCAGCTCCAGCGGCGCGATGGGGATCAGGCTGCGGCAGTGCAGGATGATCTCCAGCTTCACATCCTCGCCGCGCTGCACCACCCGCTCGCTCAGCCCGCCGGAAAGCTTCATGGAGCCGGCAGCCTGCATCACGGCGATCACGCTGGACAGGCACAGCAGGATGATCAGCGACGCACCCGTGAGAAACACCGGACTCCCGGTGGAAAAAGCCGCCAGCAGCAGCGCCGCCGTCACGGTCAGCGGCAGCGTCATCCGGAATCTCATAGCTTCACCGGAACGGGGACGTTCTGCAGCACCCGCTGGACGATGCTCTGGGCCGAGACGCCCTTCATGCGCGCCTCAGGGCTGAGCACCAGGCGATGCGCCAGCACCGGCTGCGCCATATGCTGCACGTCCTCGGGGATGATGTAGTCGCGCCCGGCCAGCAGCGCACAGGCCTGCGCGCCGTGGATCAGGGCGATGGCTGCGCGGGTGGATGCGCCCAGCTGCAGCGCGGGCTCCTTGCGGGTCGCCGCGGCGATGCTGGCGACATACATGCGCACCTCGGGGGAGCAATAGACCTGATGCACCATTTCCTGCAGGGCGATGATATCCTGCGCCGTGCAGACGGGCTCAATGGTCGCCATAGGCTTGACTGCGCCGGAATAGCGCTCCAGCACGTCCATCTCCTGCTCGACCGTGGGATAGCCAATGGAAACGCGCAGGAAGAAGCGGTCCATCTGCGCCTCCGGCAGGGGGTAGGTGCCCACGAATTCGCCGGGATTCTGCGTCGCCAGGACGATGAAGGGCTGCGGCACGGGATGGGACACGCCGTCCACCGTGACCTGATGCTCCTCCATCACCTCCAGCAGCGCAGACTGCGTCTTGGGGCTGGTACGGTTGATCTCGTCCGCCAGCACGACCTGCGCCATCACGGAGCCTTCCTTGAATTCCATTTCGCCGGTCTTGAAGTTGACCAGCGTGAAGCCCGTCACATCCGAGGGCATCAGGTCCGGGGTGAACTGGATGCGCCGGAAGGAGCAGGCGAGGGATTTCGCCAACGCGGACGCGAGGGTCGTCTTGCCCACGCCGGGCACGTCCTCGATCAGCACGTGGCCCTTGCACAGCAGGGCGATCAGAGCATACTCGACCGCGTCCTCCTTGCCGACGATGACCTTTCCGATATTGTCAAGCAGTGCGCCGATAATGCGCCGGGGCTGCTGGATCATAATGGCCTCCTCACAGATAAACAGAATGCCATTAGTATACCCCGATTTTCCGAATAATGCAAGTGCGTGCTGCCGCACAGGTCCCGCCGCACGCAAAACGCCGGAGCATTCCCTGCCCCGGCGCACTCTCAGTCGATCTCCACCACGCCCGGATACCAAGCCATCACGTCCTCCGCCGCGTTCACCCAGGTGCTGGCTGCCTGCGGCTCCGTCTGGTATGCCTTGCCCTCCACCAGGACGCTGACCTGCTTCACCCCGGGGAACTGGCTGGCGGTGAAGATGATCGCCTGCATCGCCTGATGGCCGCCGTCGGACTGCTCGGCGATGCGCGCGAATTCCCGGGTGAAGTCGATCGTCGCCACGCCGTTTTTGACGCTGACCGACCGGACGCCGCAGCTTTCCGGCAGCGGGCATTCCAGGCCGCTGTCCGATTTGGGGCCCTTTGCCAGCTCCAGGATCGCCGTGGGCAGATCGGCCGGCGAAAACACCGTGCGCGTCACCGGCACCAGCATCCGGCCGCTGGCGGAGGGGAAATACAGCTGCACCTGATCCGCATAGCTGCTGCCGGACAGCGTTGCCACGCTCTCCACATTCACCATGTCCTCCGTGAATGCGCCGGAGACGTCCGTACCGTGGGTGAGGCGGCTGCGCTTCTGCCCGTCGAAGAGGAAGGAGACCTCCTCCACGGTGTCAAAGCCGCAGAGCGTCGCCGCGACGCCCTGCACCATCAGCAGCTCATCCTCCGCACTGGCGCAGCTGAGGGCCTCCCGGCTCATGTCCACCCGCGCCTTGCCGTTGGAAATGTCGATGTCGAAGGAGACGCCCTCGGGGATCACGTTCGTCAGCCCCATGCGCGCCGCTGCCAGATCGTTCTCCGACGACTGCACCATCAGCGACAGGGTCGCCTTGGCAATGCCGTCCTGCAGGGGGATCTGCCGCGTCACCGGCACGAGGTAGCCGTCGCCGTCCTCGTACCAGCAGACGGTGGAGGTCATTTCCGTCTCCTCCAGCGAGGCAGAGGAGGTTTCCGAGGTCAGGGGCGGCGCATCGTAAACCATGGTCTGCGTCGTATCGCCTCCGCCCCGCAGCGCCAGCACCACCACCAGGCCTGCCGCGCCCACAATCAGCAGCCGCTCCAGATCCACGCGCCGGGGCATGGGGAGCCTGATATCCTTCCAGTTGGGGAGCTTCAAAGAAATACCTCCTTTGCGGGCGACAGGGGATGCCCTGCCCCGGTTCATTGGCTGCTTGATGGTATGTCCGGACGGATGCGGTTATGCTTGTTTTTCTGCGCCGTATCCGCTATAATGAGGAGGAATTTCCTTATAGAAAGGGGCGCTGCGCCCATGCCCATGGACGGTCTCACCCTCGGCTTTGCCGCCAGGGAGCTGCATGCCACCCTCGCCGGCGGCCGCATCGACAAGATCACCCAGCCCGAAAAGGACACCATTATCCTGCTCATCCGCGCAGGCTCGACCAATCACCAGCTGCTCCTGTGCGCCTCGCCCAACAACGCCCGCTGCCACCTGACGCAGATGAAGTTCTCCAACCCGCTGGAGCCGCCGATGTTCTGCATGCTCCTGCGCAAGCAGCTGCTCTCCGGCCGCGTCCTGAGCGTCCGGCAGATCGGCGGCGACCGCGTCATCCACATCGACGTGGACACCGTGGACGAAATGGGCGACCATGTGCTCCGGCGGATCATCCTGGAGATCATGGGACGGCATTCCAACCTGATCGTCACGGACGAAAACGACCGCATCCTGGACGCGGCGCGCCACGTCAGCCTCGATATGAGCCGCGTGCGTCAGGTCCAGCCGGGACTCCCCTACCTGCCGCCGCCCGCGCAGGATAAGCTGGATCCTGCGGATGTGACGGCGGACGCCCTGCTGGCGCGCCTGTCCGCCGCCGGCGATGTGCCGCTTCACAAGGCGCTGGCCGCCTGCGTGTCCGGCATGTCCAACCCCGCCGCGAAGGAGCTCGCCTTCCGCGTCCTGCCCGCCGGTTGCGACCGGACGGACGACCTGGCCGACGCCGCCGCCCGCCTTGCCGACCTCCTGCGCCGCCTGCCCGGCATGGCAGACCCGCGCGTGCTCTACGATGACGCGGGCGACCCGGCCGACGTCTTCGCCTTCCCCTACCTGATGCACCCGCTGGATGCGCAGAAGCCCTGCCCAACCGTGTCGCAGGCGCTGGAGCGCTACTTCGGCGCCCGCGATCAGGCCGACCGCCTGACCCAGAAGAGCGCCACGATGGTCAAGCTCCTCAAGACGCACATCGAGCGCTGCGAAAAGAAGCTCGCCCAGCAGGAGGAGGACCTGTCCAACGCCGCCCGGCTGGAGGAATACCGCCTCTTCGGCGAGCTCCTCAACGCCAACCTCTGGCAGCTCAAAAAGGGACAGACCGAGGCGGTAGTTCCGAATTTTTACGACGAAAACGGCGGCACCGTGACCATCCCCCTGGACATCCAGCTCACGCCTGTGCAGAACGCCCAGCGGTACTTCAAGAAGTATCAGAAGGCCCGCACGACCCGCGAAATGGCCGCCGAACAGCGCACCTCGACGCTGGCGGAGCTGGACTATCTGGAGGGCATGCTGCTGGACGTAGGCAAGTGCGTGGGCGAAGCCGAGCTGGAGGAGATCCGCCAGGAGCTGCAGCACACCGGCTACATCAAGAAGGGCCTCGGCCGCCGCCAGCAGCGCGCGCTGCCCAAGTCCAAGCCCTACCATTACCGCTCCAGCGACGGAATCGACCTCTTCGTCGGCAAGAACGCCGCGCAGAACGAGCGCCTCACCGGCGACGCCAAACCCAACGAGACCTGGCTCCATGCCAAGGACATGCCCGGCAGCCATGTCATCATCAAGGCCGAGGGCGCCATCCCCGACAGCACCCTTGCCGAAGCCGCCACCCTTGCCGCATGGTACTCCAAGGGGCAGCACTCCACCATGGTACCCATCGACTACACCCTCAAGCGCCACGTGAAGAAGATCCCCGGCGGCGCCACCGGCATGGTGACCTACACCAACCAGCGCACCGTCTACATGACCGTCACGGAGGCCGACGTCCGCAAGATCACGCTGGTGGAGGGGTAATTTCTCCCAATACACACCCCGTGACATAATTTCAGCCGCCTCAACCATCATTCCCTTCAACTCAACCGCCCGTTGTGCTATGCTCAGGCTGTCGGGGACGCACTCCCCGAAGAAAGGAATCGAACGATGAACGAGAGCATGAAGGAACTCAGCCTCGGCCAGCGCATCGCCCGCCTCCGCAGGGCACAGGGCCTCACGCAGGAAGCGCTGTCCGAAATGATCGGCGTTACGCCGCAGGCCGTCAGCAAGTGGGAGAACAGCCAGTCCTGCCCGGACATCATGACGCTGCCCCACCTGGCAAAGCTGCTGAACGTGACCATCGACACGCTGCTGACCGGCGAAGAGCCCGCAGCAGCCCCCTCCGGACAGCCAGTCCGGCCCCTGGAGGAGCTGATCGTCCGCATCATGATCAACGAGCAGGACGGCAACCGCTTCAACGTGAACCTGCCCTTCGTCGTCTTCAAGCTGGGGGCACGTTTTGGGATGCTCTCCATCACCTGGAACGGCAGCGGCGGCGAAACCAGCGCCGAGGAAAAGGCGTCCATCCTGGCCAGCCTGGACTTCGGCACGATGGTGCGCATGATCGAATCCGGCGTGCGCGGCAAGCTGGTCGATCTGGATGACGACGGCGAGCGCCTCGTCATCTGGACGGAGTGAAGGGGGGTATGTTTTGTGAAGATCCGTATGTACAGCCCGGAACGCGACGCCGAGAAGACGATCTGGATCCCCACGGGGTTCCTGTTCGGCCGGATCGGCATGTATTTCGTCGCCAAGCTCACCTCCGCGCAGGCTCGCCGGGATTATGAGCAGAAGCTGGTGCAGCTGGGCCGAGGCGGCTGGGATTCCGACCCGGACGAGCTGCTGACGCTGGACGATGTGCAGCAGGCCGAGCGCCTCACCCCGCCGATCACGGAGGCGCAGGCAAAGGAGCTGCTCACCGCTCTGCGCGACAGCAAGTATCTCCTGCGCGGTCTGCCGCTGGTCTCCATCGAAACGCCCGACGGCGAGCGCGTCCGCATCGACCTGTAACAGAAAAAGAGCGCTGTTCAGCCCGCTTGGACTGGACAGCGCTTCGTTATTCGCCCAGATGGATGATATTGGACAGATTGCTGACGATGGCCCGGGTGATCCACGGCTTGTTCATCGTGTAAAGATGGATGTTGGTGATCCCGTTGGCGACCAGGTCGATGATCTGCTCGGTCGCAAAGGCGATGCCCGCCTGCGCCATGGCCGCCGGGTCATGGGCGAAACGGTCCGCAATCGCCGCGAACCGGGGCGGCATGATGCTGCCGGAGAGCTGCACCGCCCGCGCGACCTGTTTGGGGTCGCAGATGGGCATGATGCCCGCGCATACCGGCACGTCGATACCCTTCTTCAGCGCCCGGTACAGGAAGTTGTACAGCAGCGCGTTGTCGAAGAACATCTGCGTGGTCAGGAAATCCACGCCCGCATCCACCTTGCGTTTGAGATACTCGATGTCCTGCAGCCGGCCGCCGCTCTCCGGATGCCCCTCCGGGTAGCACGCCGCACCCACGCAGAAATCGCCCTGCGTGTGGATGAATTCGATCAGCTCCGCCGCATAGGAGAAGTCCCGGCAGGGTTCGCCGTCCTTCGGCAGGTCGCCGCGCAGGGCAAGGACATTCTCCATCCCCGCTGCCTTCATGTCAGCCAGCACACCGCGCACATGCTCCTTCGTGGATTGCACGCAGGTCAGGTGGCACAGGGGCGTGACCCCGGCGTCCGCCACCGCCTTCGCCAGCGCAAGGGTATGGCCGGGCGTGGAGCCGGCCGCGCCGTAGGTGACGGACATATACGCCGGCTTCAGCGCAGCAATCTCCTGCGTGACAGCGGTAGCCTGCGCGATGCCGTCGAACTTCTTCGGCGGAAACACCTCGCAGGACAGGCGAACCTTGTCGCCGGAGAGAATGGTGCTGATGCGCATCTGGAAACCTCCTGTATCCCGGGTTTATGAAGTCATCATACCATCCGCAGCGCGGGAAAGTCAACGGCCCTGGAAATCGAATGCATGAAAAGTGCAGCGCGGGGCAAGCTACCGGCGAGGTGATGAACATGATGAACTGGACGCAAAAGGAAGCGTCTCTCCTGAAGGACCTGAAGGGACAGGAGCAGCTCTGCGTGGACAAGTACGGCAAGTACGCCTGTCAGGCCCACGACCCGGAGCTCAAGCAGCTGTTCCGCAGCATCCAGCAGACCGAGCAGCAGCATCTGCAGACGGTGACGGGCCTGCTGAACGGCCAGATGCCCCAGCAGACCGGCCGGCAGAGCCAGCAGACCGCGCAGGCGGCGAACCAGCAGGACGCCAGCTTCTGCCCGACGCAGGACCTGACCATGCAGCAGGCGATGGAGCAGGACAAGTACCTCTGCCAGGATGCGCTGTGCACCGAGAAGGAGGTCTCCGGCGCCTACAACGTGAGCATCTTTGAATTCCGCGATCCGCAGGTGCGCCAGGTGCTCAACCAGCTCCAGTCCGCCGAGCAGCAGCACGGCGAGCAGCTTTACCGGTACATGGCCCGCAACGGCATGTATCAGGCGCAGTAAGCTCCCCCGCAGGCAGCATCGCTGTCTGCATTTTTTGTATTCCGGAAACGTTTCCGGGAGGATTCCCCAACTTTTCGGCGAATGGTATCATTCAGCGCATCCCGCGCTCACCATCAGCAGAAAAGGCAGGTCAACGCCATGATCCGCAGATATGATTTCGGTCATCCCTACGACACCGGCGCCGTCGTGCGCCAGCTCCCCGTCTGTGAAGACAGAGTCCCCCATTTCGCCGTCGCGCAGGACGGCTGCCGCGTGTCCTTCTCCGCCCCCCTTGGCGAAAACGACATGATCTTCGGTCTGGGCGAGAGCGTCCGCGGCATCAACAAGCGCGGCCACCTGTACCGCGCCTGGAACTCCGACGATTTCTCCCACACGGAAAACAAAGCCAGCCTCTACGCCAGCCACAACCTGCTGCTCTTCAGCGGCAAGACCGGCGTTTTCGGCGCGTACTTTGACGACCCCGGCGCAGTCACCTTCGATCTCGGCTATACCCGGGGCGACGAAGCCGTCATCACCTCCGAAAACGGCGACCTGTCCGTCTATATCATTGAGGGCGACACGCTCATCGGCCTCGTCAGGGAATTCCGCCATCTGATCGGCCGCAGCTATCTGCCGCCCAAGTGGGGTCTGGGCTACATCCAAAGCCGCTGGGGCTATGCCTCCGAAAGCGACCTGCGCACCGTCGTGAAGGAGCATCGCGAGCGCCATATCCCGCTGGACACCATATCCATGGACATCGACTACATGGAGGAGTACAAGGACTTCACCTGGAACCGCGAGACCTTCCCCGACATGGCCGGGATGATCGCCGACCTGAAAGCGGACCACATCCGCGTGATGCCCATCATCGACGCGGGCGTGAAGGTCGCCCCGGGCGATCCGACCTACGAGGAGGGCATGGCGAACGACTACTTCTGCCGCAAGGAAAACGGCGACGTCTTCATCGGCGCGGTATGGCCGGGCCGGGCGGTGTTCCCCGACTTCCTGCGCGAGGACGTGCGCCGCTGGTTCGGCGACAAGTACCGTCCGCTGCTGGAAACGGGCGTGGAGGCCATCTGGAACGACATGAACGAGCCGGCCATCTTCTACTCCGAGGAGGGACTGGCCGCCGCGTATCAGAAGGCCGACGAGCTGCGGGAAAAGAACATCGCCATCCATGACTATTTCGCGCTCAAGGACGCCTTCGCCAACATGTCCAACTCCATGGACGATTACCGCCGCTTCTTCCACGTGATCGACGGGAAGCCCGTCCGTCACGACAAGGTGCACAACCTTTTCGGCGCCATGATGACCAAGGCGGGCGCACAGGGCATGAAGGCTGTCCGTCCGGGCAAGCGGCCGCTGATCTTCTCCCGCGCGTCCTTCATCGGCGCGCACCGCGACGGCGGCGTCTGGCAGGGCGACAACAACGCCTGGTGGGGCCATCTCCTTTTGAACCTGAAGGAGCTGGCGGGGCTGAACATGTGCGGCTTCCTGTACACGGGCGCCGACCTGGGCGGCTTTGGCTGCAACACCACGGAGGATCTGCTCCTGCGCTGGTTGCAGCTGGGCGTCTTCACGCCCCTGATGCGCAACCATGCCGCCGACGGCACCCGCGATCAGGAGATCTACCGCTTCCGCAACTGGGAGGACATGCGCGACGTGCTGACCGTGCGTTACGCGCTGATCCCCTACCTGTATTCCGAGCTGGTCAAGGCCGCCGAGAAAAACGACATGATGTTCCGCCCGCTGGCCTTCGACTATCCCCGCGATGAGGACGCCTGCCGCACGGAGGATCAGCTGATGCTGGGCGACGGCTGCATGATCGCGCCGGTGTATGAGCAGAACGCCCGCGGCCGCCATGTGTACCTGCCGGAGGACATGCTGCTGGTGCGCTTCCGCTCCTCCACGGATTACGACCTGGTTCCCATGCAGAAGGGGCACCACTGGCTCCGCCTGCAGCTGAACGAGTTCCCGCTGTTCATCCGCAAGGGGCATGTGATCCCCATGGCCGGGGCGGCGGAGTATGTCGAGGCCATCGACGCTTCCGCGCTGACGCTGCTGGGCTGGCTGGACCACGGGACGGTCATCACCCTGTACGACGACGACGGTGAGTCGGACGTGATCGACTTCCAGGCCGGTCTGACGGTCATCGACGTGCAGGTGAAGGACGGCGTTGTTGCTGCACGGGCTGAGGGGCGGACCGTCGATGCTTCCCGGGTGGTTTTGGACTGATCATCCCGTATTTTGTATAATATATAAGGAGCGGCTGCTTTGGGGGCAGTCGCTCCTTTTGATGTTGGTGTATGTTGAGGGAAGGGGTTTGATTGGTGAACTGAAACGTTTTTCCTTTTTGGGAGCGGTTGGCTGTTTCCGGTAAATCCTTGATTTACCGGAAAGGCGCGCGGTGTTGGCGCCTGCGGGCGCGGGGTCTCCGACGGGGAGGGGCGCTGCCCCTCCACCCCGCAAGGGACATTGTCCCTTGACCCTTTTTGTCCTTACAGGGATTCGCCGTTTTCGATCGCGGTGATCATGTCCACGCGGCGCTGGTGACGGCCGCCCTCGAACTCTGCGGTCAGCCAGTGCGTCGCGATCATCTTCGCCAGATCCACGCCGACCACGCGCGCACCCATCGTCAGAATGTTGCTGTTGTTGTGGCGCTTGCTCAGCTCCGCGCTGTACACATCCGAACAGGTGCACACGCGGATGCCCTTCACCTTACTCGCCGCAATGCCGATGCCGATGCCGGTGCCGCAGATCAGGATGCCCCGGTCGCACTCGCCGTCCGCGACCGCCTTTGCAGCCTTGTAGCCATAGATCGGATAGTCGCAGCTCACGGCCTCGTTCACGCCGAAGTCCTTCCACTCCAGCCCCATGCCGTCCAGCAGCTTCATGATTTCCTTCTTCATCTCAATACCGGTGTGGTCACATGCCAGTGCGATCATCGTTCGCTCCTCCTTTGATATCCTGCGGATAGCCATACCTATAAGTAATACGCGAAAACTCCCGCATATCCTGCCTGCCCCGAGGAATTTCCGGACAAAACCCTTGACGGGCGTGCTATAATGTATGTGTAGAATTATACCCAAATGGAGGAAACCCATTTCATGGCAACGCAAAGCTGCTCCCTGTGCCGCATCGCACTGGAGAATGTTTCTGTCTCCCGCGGCGGCCAGTCCCTGCTGCAGGATGTGTCCATGCACATCCACTGCGGCCAACTGACCGTGCTGATCGGTCAGAACGGCGCCGGTAAAACGACGCTGATCCGCGCGCTGCTGGGAGAGATCCCCCACGGCGGCGCGATCCGCCACGTGGACGGCGAAAACCGCCAGGTGCCGCGCCTGCGCACCGGTTATGTTCCCCAGCATCTCCAGTTCGACAAGGAAATGCCCGTCACGGTGGAGGACTTCCTGGCCTCCGCCTTCTCCCGCCGTCCGGTCTGGACGGGCGTGAGCCGGAAAACTCGCGCTGCCGTTCAGGAGGCGCTGCGCGAGGTCGAGGGCGAAGCGCTGGCGAAGCGTCCGCTGGGCCGCTGCTCCGGCGGCGAGCTGCAGCGCGTGCTGCTGGCGCTGGCCATTCATCCCACGCCCGACCTGCTGGTGCTGGACGAGCCCGTCTCCGGCGTGGACCAGAACGGTCTGCGGCTCTTCCTGGACACGGTCATCCGCCTGAAGGAGCAGCACCACATGGCGATCCTGCTCGTCAGCCACGACCTGAACCTCGTCCGCCAGTACGCGGATCACGTGGCGCTGCTGGACAAGACCGTCCTTGTGCAGGGCACGCCGGACGCCGTCTTCGCCTCGCCCGAATTCCAGAAGGTCTTCGGCGTCGGGGCGCGCAACCTGACCTCTGCCCGCATCCACGGCGCAGACCGCTGGACGCCCCGCGTCACCAGCGAATCCATCGAAGGGGAGGAAAACGCATGATGAACGCGATCTATGCCGCGATGGATTTCCTGCTCCCCTTCGAGGCCTTTGAGTGGACGTTCATGAAGAACGCGCTCCTGGCGATCCTTTTGCTCTCTCCCCTGCTGGCGCTGCTGGGCACGATGGCTGTCAACCAGCAGATGGCCTTCTTCTCCGATGCGCTGGGCCACAGCGCGCTGACGGGCATCGGCCTGGGCGTGGTGCTGGGCGTGTCCAGCGACCTTGCGGCGATGCTGATCTTCGGCGTCGTCTGGGCGCTGCTGATCTGCCGCATCAAGCAGACCGGCGCCGCTTCGACCGATACGGTCATCAGCGTGTTTTCCTCCACCTCCGTGGCGGCGGGTCTTCTGATCCTCTCCCGGGGCGGCGGGTTTGCAAAGTATTCCCGGCTGCTGGTGGGCGATGTGCTCGCCGTGACCCCGCAGGATCTTATGCACCTGCTGATCGCCCTCGTCCTCGGCGTGGCGCTGTGGGCGCTGATGTACAACCAGCTGCTGCTGGGCAGCATCAACCCCTCGTTGGCCAAGACCCGCGGCGTGAAGGTTGAGCTGGTCGAATGCGCCTTTGTGGTGCTGGTCGCCGTGGCGGTGATGCTGGCGATCAAGTGGGTCGGCGTGATGCTGATCAACGCCCTGCTGATCCTCCCCGCCGCCGCCGGACGCAACATCGCCCGCTCCAGCCGGCAGCATGCGCTGTGGAGCGTGGGTATTTCCCTCCTGTGCGGCGTTGCCGGTCTGGTCAGCTCCTACGCATGGGACACCACCGTCGGCGCGGCGATCGTGCTGTACGCCGCCGTGTGCTACTTCGTATCGCTGGCGCTGCGGCGCTTCATCCGTTGACATTTCGACAGGGGCTCTGCCCCCATCACAAGGAGGATCGCGCTTTATGGACCGCATCCTGATCCTGATGGCTGCCGAGGAATACGCCGATGCGCAGCCGGCCCTGACTTCCGCCATGAATGCCGCCGCCGCGCCGGACGCGCTCAGTTGGGGGCTGACCCTGACCGCCGAGCCCGACGAGGACAGCATGGCCGCCATGCAGGCCCTGGGCATGGTGCACTTCCTCTGCCCCGCCGCCGATCTGTGGCAGTGCATGCCCGCCCTGTGGCACGGCGAGAGCTACGTGCTGATGGCGCACCCGGCCATGCGCTTCACCAAGGGCTGGGACCGGGAGCTGCTCCGGGAGCTGCGCGCCTGTCCCTCCGGGCAGGTGCTGACCTGCGCGCTGACGGGCTACCTGCCCGTCCGGGAGGATCCGCTGACGTCCGTGTGTCCCGTGGCGGCCGACGCCTTCACACAGGAGGACGAGCTGACCTTCCACCACGGCATGCCGCTGCGCTTCGCCGCCGGCCCCACCCGCGGCCCCTTCCTGCACCCGGATTTCTGCTTTGCGCCGGCAGGCTTCTTCCGCGCGCTTGCCGAGGGCGACGAGCCGCTGTTCATGCGCGCATTCCGCCACGGCTGGGACCTGTACACCCTGCACCGGCCGATCATCCGGCTCCTGTGGGACGTGCCGGTGGAGCCGTGCCGCATCGCCCCGACCCATGACCTGCAGGAGGATTTCGCCAGCGTGTTCGGCGTCTCCTTCGCCTCCCGGCTGCTGTCCGCCCCCGCGCGGCGCGGCATGCTCAGCGAGGACGTCAAGCTCCGCATGCGCGTGCCGGTTTCCGTGAAGGTGCGCGAGACCTACCGGCAGAAGCGCTACGCCATCCAGCGGAAGCTCAAGCGCCACGCCGTGCAGCTGGAGCCCAAGTGCGTGACGCTCTACACCTCCCAGATGGAGGAGGAGACGCTGCGCTGGCTCAAGCAGCTGGCGGCGCTGAAGAACCTGCCGCTGGTGGCCTACGTGGAGCCGCTGCAGGTACGTCAGATCGCGGAGTTCCTGCCCAGCGTGCACGAATTCCGCTCCCGGCATGCCATGGAGCTGCCGGTCGAGGGGCTGGACGGGCTGGAGAAGCTCTCCAAGGCCGCGCTCCTCTCCACCGCCCGGGACAAGTACCTCACCCCCAGCCACTACATCTGGATGGACGCAGACGCCATCCGCTACCCGGTCTATGACCGCGCGTTCTTCGACTGGCAAGCCATCTGCACCGACCGCATCGTGATGGCAATGGTGAACGGCGTGCCGGACACGACGATGTTCTGCGTGCCGGAGAAGCTGGTGCTGCCGCTGGCGCGGGACCTGCAGGCCCGGACGCTGACGATCATCGAGCAGCGCGGAAGCCTGCCGGAGGAGCACGAGCTGTGGGACCTGGTCATCCGCGAAAACCCCGACTGGTTCAACCTCGTGGTGCTGCCGGTCAAGGGGCAGCTCTTCACCCTCGTGTGCGAAAACTGATCACGCATATTATGGTTAAGGAAGGTGGATCCCATGTTCATCGCTGACACCCATTCTGATACGCTTTATTCCATCGGCGTCGACGGCTGCTCCTTCAACGAGACCTGCATCACGGCCGACCGCCTGCGCCGCGGCGGCGTGACCCTCCAGACCTTCGCCCTGTGGAGCGGCCGCAAGGGCCCGGACGGCAACTTTGAGGAGATCGCGGCGGCGGAATACGCGGCCGTGGAAACGCTGAAGGCAGCCGGTCTGAAGCAGGTGGACGACCCGGCGGACGCAAAGGACGGCGACAGCTGCTTCATGCTCTCCTTCGAGGGCTGCGAGGTGTTCCAGAAGGGTCTGAGCGCCGTGGGCGAATGGCGCGAGCGCGGCATCCGCATGGGCGCGCTGGTCTGGAACAACCAGAACCTCTTCGCCACCCCGGCCAAGCGGAATGCAGACGAAGGCCTGACGGAGCTGGGCGTGAAGACGGTACACGAGATGCAGCGCCTGGGGATCGCCGTGGACGTGAGCCACCTGAACGAGGCCGGCTTCTACGACCTGTTCCGCAAGGGCCACAAGCCCCCCATGGCCAGCCACTCCTGCTGCCGCGCACTGTGCGACCACTTCCGCAACCTGACCGACGACCAGATCCGCATGATGATCCAGTACGGCGGCTTCATCGGCGTGAACTTCTATCCGGCCTTCCTCTCCGCCGACAAACAGGCGGACAGCGTCACCATCGCCCAGCACATCGACCACATCTGCCAGCTGGGCGGCGCGGAGATCGTCGGCTTCGGCAGCGACTTCGACGGCATCGAGCTCTTCCCCGAGGACGTGCGCCATCCCGGCGAAATGGGCAATCTCATCAGTGCCCTGCGGGAATACGGCTACTCCGAGGAGGCCATCCGCGCCATTGCGGGCGAGAATCTGCTGAAATATTACGAGCGCATCGGCTGAGCATAGTTTCTCCCGGTCCTGACCAACCTATGGTCAGGATCTTTTGTTTCCGGAGGTGCACCATGCTCATCGCCGACCGTCTGACCCGCTCCTACCCCATGGGCAGCCGCACGCTCACCGCGCTGGACAGCGTGTCCTTCCGCATCCGCGCGGGGGAATACACCGCCATCGTCGGGCCCAGCGGCTCCGGGAAGTCCACGCTGATGCACCTGCTGGGCTGCCTTGACTCCCCCACCTCCGGCGCCTATCATCTGCAGGGGCAGGACGTCTCGCGCCTGTCCGCCGATGCGCTGGCGAGGGTGCGCGGCGCAAAGATCGGCTTCGTCTTTCAGGGCTTCCAGCTCATCCCAAGGATGACCGCGCTGGAGAACGTGGCCCTGCCCATGGCGCTGTGCGGCGTCCCGGCCCGGGAGCGTGCGGCACGGGCAGCCGCCCTCCTGGAGCTGGTCGGTCTGGGCGAACGGCTGCACCACAGGCCCGCGCAGCTCTCCGGAGGACAGCAGCAGCGCGTCGCCATCGCCCGGGCTCTGAGCCGCGATCCCGCCGTGCTGCTGGCGGACGAGCCCACCGGCAGCCTCGACCCGTCCGCCACCGCCGATGTGCTCGCGCTGCTGGAAAGGCTGCATGCGCAGGGCCGGACAGTCGTGCTCATCACCCACGACATGCAGGTCGCAATGCGTGCAGGCCGTCGCCTGGAGATCTCCGGCGGCCGGCTGGTCGCAGACAGCAAGAGTTGACGCAAAGGTGAAGACTTGTTGATTTTTACACGAACATGTGACATTTTCATTGCACTCCTGCTTGATTTTTTTCATATTCCATCGTACAATATAAACATACCTGATCAAAGGAGTGTTACAAATGGGTAAGCATATCCTCCTTGTCGACGACGAGCCCCTGATGCTCAAGGGCCTGAAATACACGCTGGAACAGGAAGGCTACGAGACCGAGCTGGCCATGGACGGCGAGGAAGCGCTGGACAAATTCCTTGCGCATCCCTTCGACCTGGTGCTGCTGGACGTGATGCTCCCCAAGCTGGACGGGCTGAGCGTCTGCCAGCGCATCCGTGAGCATTCCAATGTGCCGATCATCATGCTGACCGCCAAGGGCGAGGACATGGACAAGATCCTCGGCCTGGAATACGGCGCGGACGACTACATGACCAAGCCCTTCAACATCCTGGAGGTGCGAGCCCGGATCCGCACGGTGCTGCGCCGCGCAACGGCCTCCCAGCCGCTGGAGGACAAGAAGATCATCCGC
The DNA here is from genome assembly GCA_015056155.1 of Clostridiales bacterium. Taxonomy (GTDB): domain Bacteria; phylum Bacillota; class Clostridia; order Christensenellales; family Aristaeellaceae; genus UBA11524. The sequence continues at coordinate 7,822 of SVGU01000008.1, read as the reverse complement.
GTGCGGGACATGGAGGTCAACCTGCTCAAGCGCACCGTCACCCTCGGCGGAAAGGATGTAAAGCTGACCGCCAAGGAGTTCGACCTGCTGCAGCTGTTCATCACCAACCGCGGCCGCCCCTTCTCCCGCCAGGAGATGCTGGAGACCGTCTGGAAGTACGACTACACCGGCGACGCCCGCACCGTGGACGTGCATATCCGCCGTCTGCGCGAAAAGGTCGAGCGCAACACCAATCAACCGGAGTTCATCCTGACCAAGTGGAAGGTGGGTTACTATTTCACCGACAAGGATTAAGCGGCCGCTGCTGTCAAGCATCCGCTGGAAGATCCTGCTGACATTCCTGATCATTATCGGCGCGTCCTTTGCCATGATGGCCGCGCTCCTGACCGGACTCGTCAGCAGCACGCTATACGCGCAGCGCACCCGTCAGGACAGTCTTTCCGTGGAGAGGCTGGCCGCGTCGGTTGCGCCTTTTTTTGCCTCCGCCCGGACCGATGCGCTGCATGAGACCCTCTCCGCCGCCGCGGGCGAGCTGGGCGGCAGGCTGATCGTCGTCAGCCCGGACGGCAAGGTGCAGCTGGATACCTTCGCGCTCCTGGACGGCACGCAGCTGCGGCTGAAGGAGATCTCGCAGGTGCTGACGGGCGATGTGTCCCACGCCTACGGGATCTACGCCGTGGACGGAACGGAGGGCGAATACGCCGCCCTGTGCGCCGCCCGGATGGATCTGAACGGCGAAACGCTCGGCGCGCTGCTGCTCTCCACGCCCGTCACTGAGCTGCGCAATGCCATCGTCACCGTGGAGCGGCAGCTGCTCACCGTGTTCATCGCCACCGCCGCGACCGCGCTGATCGCCGCGCTCGTCTTCGCCGTGACCCTGACTCGTCCCGTCAAGGCGCTGACCTCCACCATCCGCCGCATGGGCAGGGGCGATCTGTCCGCCCGCGTGAAGGTGCGCGGCTCCGGCGAACTGCGGGAGCTGGCAGAGAGCTACAACGCCATGGCGGAGAAGATCGAAAACTTCGACCGCAGCCGCAGCCAGTTCGTCTCCAACGCGTCCCATGAGCTGAAAACGCCCCTGGCCACCATGAAGATTCTGCTGGAAAACCTGATCTACCAGCCCGATATGCCCCAGGAGCTGCGCGAGGAATTCATGCAGGACATGAACCACGAGATCGACCGGCTGACCGGGATCATCACCGATCTGCTGACGCTGACGCAGATGGACAGCCATGACACAGCGCTGAAAATGGAGGAGCTGGACCTTTCCGCGCTGACGGAGGAGACCCTGCACACCCTGCAGCCCGCCGCCGACAAGGCCGGCCAGCAGCTTACCGCGCAGATCGCTCCCGACGTCCGCCTCGCCGCCGACCGGACGAAGCTGACGCAGGTGATCTACAACCTGACCGACAACGCGATCAAGTACACCCCCGAGGGCGGCCGGATCGCTGTGACCCTCTCCGTGAAGGGGCGCGACGCCATCCTGACGGTGTCCGACAACGGCATCGGCATCCCCGAGGCGGACCAGGCGCACATCTTCGACCGCTTCTATCGGGTGGACAAGGCCCGCTCCCGCGCCACCGGCGGTACAGGTCTGGGACTTTCCATCGTCCGGCAGCTCGTGCAGCTCCACGGCGGCAGCATTTCCCTGACCTCCGCGCCGGACGCGGGCTCCACCTTCACCGTCACGCTCCCGATGCGAAAGGAGGCCGAATGATGCGCAGACTGCTTCCGCTGCTGCTTGTCTGCCTGCTGCTTTGCGGGTGCACAGCGCACGATCCCCTGCTGCCCATGACCTCTGCCGCTGTGCAGGGCGCATCCGACATTCCCGCGCCGCAGGATGACGGGCTCGCCGCCCATGACAGGACAGCGACCATCTGGTACCGCTTCGGCACGGAGCCGCTGCTGGCCCCGGAGGCGCGCGAAATGCGCCTCACCCCGACCACGCCGTATGAGCTGGCGCTGATGCAGGCGCTCCTGAGCGGCCCGGCCGCCAGCAGCACCGAGCTGGAAGGGCTCTTCCCCCCGGGGACGCGCGTGCTGTCCACCTACCGGCAGGGGCGGCTGCTCTTCGTCACCCTGTCCCGGCAGATCCTGAACAAGTACCCGGACGAGCCGGACGCATGGCGCGCCTCCGACCTGTGGCAGGCGGAAGCCATCCTCCGGCGGCGGCTCGCCATGCAGGCCATCGCCGCCACGATCACCGAAAACTGCGACGTGGATCAGGTGGTCGTTCTCGTTGAGCAGACCGCTGCCGTCTCCGACAGCATGCGCCTGCGCCAGAGCTACTACGGCGAAGGCGACGATTCCGCCCCCGCCGCGCCCCTGACGAGGGACGAGAATCTGCTGCTCACCCCGCACACGGCCATGGAGACCATCCTGCAGTGCTGGGCTGAGCGGAACTGGCAGCGGCTCTACCTCTACATCCACCGCACCGACCCGGCCACCGGCGTGGAGCGCCCGTCCTACGAGGATTTCGCCGCGCAGATGGACGCGCTCCCCCACCTCACCTCCAGCGCCTTTTCCGGCGGCAGCGTCAGCCGCGGCGGCACGCAGGCCGTCTTCACCTTCGATGCGCAGCTGATGGACGACGGCCAGACCGCCGAACTCCATAACGCCGTGATGCACCTGAAATGCGACCGAGGGATCTGGCGCATCGGCGTCAGCCAGCTCCTTGACAGGGAGGTGATCCAGCCATGAGGCTCAGGAAACTCCTTTGCATCCTGCTTGCGGCGCTGCTGCTGGGCGGATGTGCTGCGCCCGAAGCTGCGCAGCCTGCCCCGATGGCGGCGCTTCCCGCCCCTGCAGACCCCTATGCCGCGCCGCTGGGCGACGCCGGACTTGCCCATGAGGCGCTGACGGCGATGTATCTGCCCTCCGCGGACGGTCAGCAGCTGCTAGCCTATTACGACACGCTGCCGCTGACCTACAGCCAGCATCCGGCAGAGGCCGTCGTGCGCGCGCTCCTGGCTCACCCGGGCAACAGCCGGGTACGGCCGCTGGGCGGTGGCGTGACACTGGCGCTGACAGGCTCCGACCCGGTCGAGGTGTCCGGCGGCGTATGCACGGTGAACCTCTCCGCCTCCGCGCTGCAGCTGAGCCGTCAGGACCTCTACACCGCCTGCATGGCGCTGACTGCAACGCTGGGCGAGCTGGATGACCTGCGGTACGTGAACGTGCTCGTCGCCGGACGGCCGGTGGCGATGGACATCGCGGGATATCTGCCGCTGGGTGCGCTGACAGCGCAGCCCGGACAGGAGCTTCCCGTCCTTTGGGAGCAGTTTTCCTCCCGGCGGACGCCCGCGGGCGAGAACCCGACCACTGCGCCCATCACCGCCGTTGCGGCGCTGTACTTCCCCCTTGCCGACGGGAGCGGCGTCGTGCCGGAGATCCGCCGGCTGTCCTTCCCCGGACAGCATCCGCAGCAGCTTGCCATCGCGCTGATCGGCGCGCTCTCCGCCGGTGCGGAGGAAACCGCCGGCATCGCAGGCATGCCCGACCTGTCCGCGCTGATGACCGCCCAGCCGGAGATCACCGACCTCAACAGCGGCGGCAAGCGCATCACCCTGCGTTTTTCCGCGGACGTCCGCAGCTGGATGACCGCCGCCGGGGCTGATCCCGCCTGCTGCTTCGCGGCGCTGGTCATGACGCTGACGACCTTCATTCCCTCGGTGGAGCAGGTGTGCATCCTGGCGGGCGACGCCGCCCTGACCAGCCTGCGAAGCGACCTGCACGGCGGACTTTTCTTCGCCGGCGGCCTGCACACCCGGCAGGATTACTCCGGCTATCTCCGGGCGCAGTCGCCTGTCTATCATGCCGACGGCGACCGCCTGAGCGTTCATCACGCGTCCCTGCCCTATCGCAGCGGCCGCTCTCCCCGAGAGCTGCTCCTTTCCCTTGCCCGGGCGGAGGGCGACTGCGCGGTCCTTGCCGAAGGGCTTTCCGACGCCGACATCCTCGGTCTGTCCGTCGCGGACGACACCCTGCTGATCAACCTCTCCGCCCGCTATGCCGATGCGATCCGCAAGAGCAGCGCCGACCAGCGCCGCATGGTCTACGCCATCGTCAACACGATGTGCAGCAACCTGCGCGTGCGCCGCGTCCGCTTCTACTTCGGCGGCGAGACCATCGACCGCCTCGACAGCGACGTACTCTGGACCGGCGAGTTCCTTTACAACCCCGGCGTCATCCGCCGATGACCCCAACTGGAGGAATGCCCGACATGAAGTTAGCTTCCTTTTGTCACTGGCTGACGCAGAAGCGCCGCTGGCTGCTGCTGCCGGCCGCGCTGCTGATCGCGGCGCTGCTTTGCCTGATCCTGCCGGCGTGGCTGGCGCTGACCCTGCTCGCAGTACCGTTCGTGATCGCAGCTCTGCTGTATGAATACCTCCGCGCCGCCCGGGAGATCCGCCGCTACCGCTTCAGCCGCCCGCCGTCCCCGCAGGATGCGCAGGCGGAGATCGTTGCGGTGGACGCCTCGCTGATCGACCGTGGCACGCAGCTGCAGGCCGTGACACAGCCCGTTCAGATCCATCCGCAGATGTCCATGCGCATGGGCAGCGGCGCGCTGCTGCTCGGAACGGCGATGGTTTTCCTCTCCGACGAGCTGCCGCCCTCGGATGCGGCTGCCCTGCTCCGCGGCGCGGCGCAGCTGAACCTGCGAGCCCCTGCCCTGCGCAGCCGCAGCCCGGTGATCGACCGCGCGGAAGAAGATGGCATGCGGCGCGTCACCGTACAGGACGGCACGCAGGAGCGCAGCTATTTCATGGCAGACGCGCAGGTCGTCGCGGCCTGCTGCGGTTCCATCTGGGAGGATCGGATCCGCCTGATGGGGCAGAATGATCGCGAGCGGATCCTGGATGCGGCGAAGTATCTGGCCGCCGGCAACTGCCGCGTGCTTGCCTTCGCCACAGCGACGGATGACGAACGGCCGATCTTCCTCGGCCTCGCCGCGCTGGGCGAAGGCATCGACGACACCGCCGTCTCCGAGCTACGCGAATTGCGGAGCATGGGCTGCACGCTGGTCATCCGCGATGACGGGGAGCCGTCGGTGGATGTGGAGGCGCTGCGTGCCTCGCTGGACGTCCCCGACCTGCACGCCCGTCCGGATCTGTACCTGTGCAGCGGCGATGCGGCGTATCCGGACATGCACTGCCTGACGGTGTATCTGCCGGACGATCCGCAGCTTTCCCAGCCGCTTGTACATTTGAAGGAGGCGTTCGGCTTTGCGGCGCACGGGCTGCGCTGCCTGCTGCGGGTGATGGCGCTGTGCCTGCTGTGCGCCTGCTTCACGGGCAGCTGGCAAGCTCTGCTCCTGTCCGCCGCCATTCTGGTCACGGCATACCTGACCTTCGCCCGGCCCGCCTTCGCCCGGAAGCTCCGCGTCCGCCACGGTGCAGCGGCGCTTGTCCTGACGCTGGCAGCACAGCTGCTGTTGAACGCCGCGATCCCCATGCATGCGGCCTTTGGCGGCGGCGCGATGTGCATCCTTCTGACGGCGCTGTGCAGCATGCTGCTGTGTCCCCGGAACGAGCGGCTCCGACCGGGCGCATTCCTGCCCGTCCTGATCGCGGGCAGCGTTGCGCTCGTGCTGCTCCTGCTTGTGAACCTCTCCGCACTGCCTTCGGGACTCCTGGCGGCGGGCTTCGGCGCCGTCTGCGGCACGCTCGGCGGCCTCGTCTGCCTGCTGCTCCGCCCGTGAGACGCGGATGTTCACAGCTTTCAGGTCAATGTTCATAAGTCGTTCATCAGCGTGCAATATGTTTCGTATATACTGATATCACAGCCGGACGAAAGGCTGTCTGAACAGGATCAATCAAGGAGGTACTTATTGATGAGCAACCGTATCCGCCGTATGCTGGGCTGCACCGCGCTGGCGCTTGCCTGCCTGATGATCGGCTCGGCCATGACCCAGACCCTTTATCCCGCCGCCTCTGCGGAAGGCAATGCGGCAAACGTCACCACCGTCATCCACACCAGCCCCTTCACCGCCGCCATCGCGGATGTGCGAGACAGCGTCGTGGGCGTGAGCAACTACCAGACCGTGACCTACGGTAACTACGGCAACGGCTTCGGCAGCTTCTACTTCGGCTTCGGCTACGGCTATGGCGGCCGCGGCGGCCAGGAGGAGCCCGAGACCCGCGAGGAGCTGGCCTCCACCGGCTCCGGCGTGGTGATCGGCGACGGCTTCGTCCTGACGAACTATCACGTCGTGGAGGACGCCACCTCCCTCAAGGTCACTGTGACCGACGACGCGGGCGAAACGACCGAGTTTGCCGCCTCCCTCGTCGCGTATGACGAAAACCTGGACGCCGCCATCATTTACGCCCCTGAATGCACCCTGCCTGCCGTCACCCTCGGCGACAGCGACAGCATGATGGTCGGCGACTGGGCGATCTGCATCGGCAACCCGCTGGGCTTCACCAAGACGACGACCGTGGGCATCGTGTCCGCGCTGAACCGCGCCGTGGAGTCCGAGACCTATGACAAGTACGGCCGCCGCGAGACCATCTCCAACGCCATGATCCAGGTGGACGCTGCCATCAACTCCGGCAACTCCGGCGGCGGCATGTTCTCCGTGACGGGCGAGCTGATGGGCATCCCCACGCTGAAGTACTCGGGCAGCTACTATTCCGGCTCCACGGTCGAGGGCATCGGCATGTGCATCCCGATCAACGCGGTCAAGCCCCTGATCGACGACGTGCTGTCCGGCCGCATCCAGGCCGTTCCCCCGGAGGCCTCCGAGAAGAGCGAGGCGGGCAGCGGCATCGACATGACCGGCCGTCCCCGTCTGGGCGTGGGCATCAACGACGTCAACTCCAGCAGCCGCGCGGCCATGCTGGGCCAGATCCCCGACGGCGTGTTCATCACCTCCGTCGAGGCGGGCTCTCCCGCTGAGAAGGGCGGCATGCAGGTCGGCGACATCGTCGTGGAGGTCAACGGCGTCGTCATCACCTCCGTCAGCCAGCTGCAGACCGAGATCAGCAAGTACGCCGCCGGCGACGCGCTCCAGATCAAGGTCTACCGCGCGCCGGGCATCCTGGACATCTCCGGCAACGAAAACGCCCCCGACGGCGAATACGTCGACCTCGAGGTCACCCTGGCCGTCGTCGACGAGACCGCCGCATAATCTATCGGTTCCCTGACCGGGACGCACACGCTGCGTTCCGGTCTTTTTCTGTGCGCGGTCTCCGACGGGCAGGAGCTCTGCCCCTGCACCCCGCAAGAGATTCATCCCTTGACCCTTCTGCGCGATGCGGCTGGGCGGCGCTCTTGCTGCTGCGCCCGCGTGGGGCGCGCTCGCGCTTTCCTGCATGCAAAACGCCCCGGCCTTGTTCGGTCGGGGCGCATGAGTTATTCTTCGGTTTTCTTTTTGCGGGTGCGGGGCTTCTTTTCCGGCGGTGCGTCGGAGACTGCCTCCGGGGGCTGTTCCGCCTTGGGCTTGCGGGTGCGGGGCTTTTTCGGCTTGGGCGCGGGCACTTCCGCTTCCGGCAGCGCGCCGGCTTCCTCCGGCGGAGTCTGCGGCTTGACCACGGCGATCTTGTCCTCCTCGACCACCAGCTGCACCATGTCGCCCAGCGCGATCCTCCCAGCCAGCAGCTCCTCAGAGAGAGTATCCTCCACCGTGCGCTGGATCAGGCGGCGCAGGGGACGCGCGCCGTACTTGGCGTCGTATCCCTCGCGGGCCAGCTTCTCCTCTACCGCCTCGTCCCAGGCCATGTTGATGGCGCGTTCCTTCAGGCGGCCCGCCACCTGGCCGAGCATCATGCCGGCGATGGCGCGGATATTCTCCTCCGTCAGCGCATGGAACACGATCATCTCG
>SVGU01000107.1 GCA_015056155.1 Clostridiales bacterium | reverse complement strand
ACATCGCCGCCGAGTTTGCCCGCCGCATCGGCGCTGCCGAGGAGGATGCCTTTATCAACGGCGACGGCACCGGCAAACCCACCGGCCTGCTCCACGCTACCAACGGCGCGGGCACCGGCGTGACCACCGCCGGGGCCACCATCGCCGCCGATGAGATCATCGACCTGGTGCATTCCATCAAGAGCGTGTACCGCAAGAAGGCCACCTTCCTGATGAACGACAGCACCATCAAGGCCATCCGGAAGCTCAAGAGCATCGAAGGCCAGTACCTGTGGCAGCCCGGCCTGAAGGAAGGACAGCCCGACATGCTGCTGAACTACCGCATCGTGACCTCCCCCTACATGCCCGAGGTGGCTGCGGGCAAGAAGGTCATCCTGTTCGGCGACTTCAAGTCTTACTGGATCGCCGACCGCCAGGGCCGCTCCTTCCAGCGCCTGAACGAGCTGTTCGCCGTCACCGGTCAGGTCGGCTTCCGCGCCACCCAGCGCGTGGATGGCCGCCTGGTGCTGCCCGAGGCCATGAAGTGCCTGGCAGTCAAGAGCGCTTGATCGTTCTCCTGTGGGAGCTGCCTGCTTAATGGCAGCTCCTGCTTCCATTGGAGGTGTTTTTTATGTCTGATGCTCACAATACCAGGAACTACTTTGCCCACGGCGGCCGCGAACTCGTCATCGGCGGGAAACTTACCTTCCTGCCCGGCGCAAGCGTGGAAGGTACGGACGGCTTGTTCGACCTGCCCGGCCTACCCGCAAGCGGCGGTGCGGCACAGCTGCCCGCGTTGCCTGACAGCGAGGCGTCCACCATGACCGCGCTGCGGCAGGATTACAACAATCTGCTGGCGGCGCTGCGCACTGCCGGTCTCATGGCTTCCGCGCCTGCGGACGGGGGCGGTGATGGATAATGATCGTCACCGTCGATGAGGTGAAAACCCATCTGCGCATCCAGCACGACGAGGAGGACGACTACATCGCCGGACTGATCGCCCAGGCGCAGACGGCTGCGGAGGACTACTGCCGGGTGTCGTTTGAGCCGACACCCGACGAGGAGGGCCATATCCCCGAAGTCCCGCAGCCCGTCCGCCTGGCCGTCATCCTCATGACCAGCTTCTACTACGAGAACCGGGATATCCCAGACATGACCACCTACAAGGCCACACGCATGGCCTTCGACAGCCTGCTGTACCCCTACCGCGACCCGGAGAAGATGTTCTGATACGAACGGAGGTGAGATGCCTTGCGAGGATACAAAAACTTTGAAGGCAATCCGCATCCCGGGGATCTGAAGCACATGATCGAGATCGGCTACACCGTCAACGAGGTAAACGCCAATGGCTACCCGGAGCCCAGGGACGTGGTGCTCTGCCGGGTATGGGCCTCCGCCACGGACGCCGGTAACCAGCATTACCGCTCCGCCGATGTCATGAACACCGAAGCCGTGGTGAACTTCACTATCCGGTGGCGCTCCGATGTGAAGCCCGGCATGTGGGTGCGGTTCGAGGACGAGAAGTGGGATATTTCCACGCTGGGCGTGTACGGCTTCTCCCACAATTACCTCGGCCTGAAGGCCAGCATCGCAAAGGGCGTGAGCGGATGAGCGGAGCGAATCCTGAGCGCAAAAGCGCAGCACGTAGTGCAAGTCTTGCGCGAAACCCTCGCGCAAGCGTAGCGCAGGGCGAGGGGCGTGATAGCGGATGAAGCAGGTACAGGAAGCCCTCGCCAACATCGGCATCCCGGTCATGGCGGGCATCTGGCGGACTACCACGGAGAGCCAGAATCCGCCGCTTCAGTACGTCGTGTACTCGTCTACCACCACGGAGGCGGAGCACTACGACGATCATGTTCGCGCTCTGCGTACCTATGTGTACCTGAACCTGTGGAGCGACATCGACCCGACGGCCATGGCGGAGACCATCCGGCAGGCCATGTTCAGCTACGGCTTCGGCATGCTGGAGGAGTCAGACAAGGGTTACAATCACCCGGCCTACGACCCGCCCACCAAGACCTACACGGTGCAGTGGACGTGGGTGTGGTTCGAGGAGGTGAACTATGGCACTTGACCTGCAGGGGTTCGCTGAGCTGCAGAACGACCTGGCATCCATGGCCATGTCGCTGGAGAATGGCTCCGGCGTCGACCGTGCGCTGCAGGCCGGGGCCGCGCCCATCGAACAGCAGATGCTGGCCAACGCGTCCAGCGACCCCAAGATCATCACCGGCGCGCTCCATGGCTCCATCCACACGGACAGGGTCAAACAGCGCCGGGGCGGCAAGCAGATCTCCATCGGTGTCAAACACAGCGAGGCAGGAGCCTACTATGCAAACCCTGTGGAATACGGCCATGGAGGCCCGGGGCCAGCGCCGCCACACCCTTTTGTGCGCCCGGCATTCGACGCCCGGGCGGAAGAAGCCTATGGCGAGATCAAGCGTGTTCTCGCCGATGAAATCATGAACCGATCATAAGAATGGAGGTAACCAACTATGCCTAATCCCGCTGCTTCCCCGACCGTCTCTTCCACGGTCGGCCTGAAGAACATGGTCATCGCCGAGGTGGTGACCGATACCGAAGAGACCCTGACCTATGGCGACCTGCAGCTGGTGGCGGGCGCGATTGAAGCGTCCATCGAACCGCAGAACGCCGACCCGGACGTTCAGTACGCAGATGACGTGGAATTTGACGTCCTGTATCCCGATCCTGAGCTCACCTTCAAGACGAAGATGGCGGACATCCCTCTGACCATCCAGGAGAAGGTGTTCGGCAACAAGCTGGACGACAACGGCGTCCTGATCCGCTCCTCCACCGACACGCCGCCCTACTTCGCGGTGGGCTTCATGTCCGAGAAGTCCAACCACAAGTTCCGGTACGTGTGGCTGTACAAGGTACGCGCCACGCCGCTTACGGAGAACTACGCCACCAAGGAAGGCACCAAGGTGACCCGCCAGACCGGCGAGATCCAGTGGACGGCCATTAAGCGGACGCACGACGGCCAGTATCAGGCGGTCGCCGATGAGGGCGAAAACGGCTTCACGGCAGAGAAGGCCGCGACCTTCCTGCAGTCCGTGTATGCGCCCACGTTCACGCCGACTCCGTGATGAGTCATCACCCGACCACTATGCTGCCGCAGGCTAAGACTTGCGGCAGCGCTTTTTCAGGAGGATAGCGATTATGATAACTTGTACGCTCGGCGATAAGAAATATACCGTGGACTTCGTCTCCGGTCGCGCTCTCCGGGAGATCGAACCGGCGATGAAGATGTACACCCGCATCTCCGCCATCTCGGAGGCTGCCGTAAAGGGTGAAGAGATCGAGAATCCAGACAATCTGACCATTCCGGACGCGCTGGACGTGATGATCCGCTGGTTCTGCCTGTTGTTCAACAACCAGTTCACCCCGGACGATGTACTGGACAACTATCCTGTGGATCGCCTGATGCACGACATCGTCATCGCGCTGTTCGCGGTGCAGGCCCAGACCACGGATGTGTTGTCGTCTTTCCCTACGATGGCAGCGGAGGACTGACGCCCCCGGAGGGCGAAGGCCTTACGCTGCACGACTTCATCTACTCCACCTACAATTCCCTGCTGGACGCCGGATGGCGCATGCGGGAAATTGACGAGATGGACATGCTCGGCTTTTTGAAGGTACGGGCATGGAATTCCAATCGAGCGAAGAAACAGGCCGTTCCGAAAGCGCGATACATCGACGAGGTATGGCCAGCCCTGAAACCATAACCAAATAATGTGCTATACCAATTCCCGGAGAATAGTGGTTAGCTTTTCCAGTGCTTCTTCCGGTGTGGGTTCATTGTCACCAAATGTGTTCCTGTATCGCTGTCTGGCCAGTTCATCCGGGTTGGTGGCAGCAAAATGTAAGGCTTCCTGGATTTCCTGATACACCGCTGAGTAGGTCTCTCCGTGGTTCTCTGCAACAAGCTTGATGATCTCTGAATACCTGTTCACAACAAGCACCTCCAATTGTTTTATACAATAATGTATGCTTGCTGTGTGAGCATTATTCCAGAAATTCAGAAACAGATTTTCTTTAACGCATCCCTGCGGGGAGAAATCAAATCGAGGTGATACCCATGCCCGAAGTGCTGCGCGACCTGGTGGTTACCCTGTCACTGCAATCCGACAACTTCTCCCGTAATATCAACAGCATCAACCGCCAGATCCGCGAGGCGGAGAGCAGCTTTCGCCTGGCCGGGGCTGGCATAGACAACTTTGGAAATACCACCGCCGGTATGACGAGTCGTCTGTCCATGCTCCAGACCAACCTGGGACATCAGCGGGATGTTGTATCCCAGTATGAACGGGCGCTTGCCTCCGCCAACACTCGGCTGCAGGAGAGCCACGCCCGGTATCAGCAGTACTCACAGCGCCTGACTGAAGCCCGGCAGCGACATACGGAGTTGGCGGATAGTATTCGCACTCATGAGAATGAGCTCCGGGTACTGAAGGATGAAGGCCATGAGAATACCATTGCTTACGCGGAAGCGGAAGCTCAGCTGGAGGGACTGAGGCAGGAATACGCTGCCAGCGGCGACGAGGTGAAGAAACTCGAAGGCCAGTGCACCTCCCTGCAGAGGGCCATGCAGCGCGATGCGGACGCCGTCTCCCGGGCACAGACCGAGCTCAACAATGCCCAGGCCACGGTGCGTGAGACCGAGGCGGAGATCCGCCGCCTGACCCAGCAGTTGAAGGTCTCCCGCTCCGCATGGACGCAGGCGGGTTCTGCCCTGACGGCCTTCTCCACCAAGCTGACGGCCATAGGTAAGAGCGCCACCGCACTGGGACGCCGCATGACCGTCATGATCACCACGCCCATTGTAGCTATGGGAAAGAAGGTCATTCAGGCCAGCCTGGACTTCGAGTCCTCGTTTGCCTATGTACGCAAGACTGTACAGGCGACGGAGGAGCAGTACGACCAGCTGGCGGCTGCATCGAAGCGGCTGTCCACGCAGATCGCCACCTCCACCACGGACATCAACCACGTCATGTCCACAGGCGGACAGTTGGGTATTGCCACGGAGCACATTGAGGAGTTCTCCCGCGTCATGATCGACCTGGCGAACAGCAGTACAGATCTGGACGCGGATACCGCCGCAACGTCGCTGGCGAAGTTCGCCAACATCATGGGCACAGACCAGTCGCTGTTCAGGAACATCGGCTCTACGGTCGCCGAACTGGGTAACAACTTCGCCACCACCGAGGAGCCCATCGTCACCATGGCGATGCGCATTGCCGGTGCCGGTAAGCAGATCGGCCTGACCGAGCCCCAGGTGCTGGGTCTCGCCGCCGCACTGTCCTCGGTTGGCATACAGGCCCAGGCGGGCGGTTCCTCCATGTCAAAAGCCCTCATCAACATGGAAGTCGCAGCGAAGACCGGCGGCGACGCCCTGAAGGACTTTGCCATGGTCAGCGGCCTGACGGAGAAGGAGTTCGTCGAGCAGTGGGAAAACGATCCCGTCCAGGTGTTCCAGAAGTTCATCGAAGGCCTGGGCAAGATGGATGACGAAGGCGCGTCCGCCGTCAAGACCCTGAACGACATCGGTATCTCCGAGATCCGTTTGCGCGATACACTGCTTCGCGCCACCAACGCCAGCGAGCTGTTTTCCAACGCCCAGAAGATGGCCACGCAGGCATGGAAGGACAACACCGCGCTCGAGACCATGGCGTCCAAGCGCTATGCCACACTACAGAGCAGGCTCACCAATCTGAAGAACCGCGCCGTGCTGTTTGCCCAGACCCTGGGCGATGATCTCCGTCCCACTATCGAGCGGGTCATGGAGAGCATTGGCAAGTTCATCGACCGGCTGCAGAACATGGATCAGGGACAGCGGCTCCAGATTGCACGGTTCGCGGCCCTCGCCGCTGCCGCCGGGCCGGTGATCCTGATCTTCGGACGGTTGGCGACGGGGCTCGGCAAGCTGACCGGCTGGCTGGGCACCTTCTGTACCGCTGTCGGCAAGGCCGGTGGCGGGATGTCCGGTCTGCTCACCGTGCTGGCGAAGTCGCCTGCCGTGTGGCTGGCCGTCGGCGCGGCTGTCGTTTATGGTGTTGCCAAGCTGTGGGACTGGGTCTCCGGGGCGAAGATGGCCCGGGAGGCCACGCAGGCGCTCATCGACACGGCGAATGAATGGAAGAACACTGCCGCCGACACCTTCTATGGGAGGAGCGGCGCGGGGCTTTCCTTCTTCGGCATGTCCGAGGACGACTTTAAGAACGATGACACTGCGAAAAGCGCCCGGGCCTGGATGACCGGCCTGATCGACGTGTGGACGGACGGAAAGGGCGAAACCAATGAGATTGTCAAGGAGTGGACGGACTCCTGGAAAGCCCTGACGGAATCCACCCGCACCGAGCTGCAGGCGCTTCAGGGCGCTGCGAAGGATGCCGGGTATACCGGCGTGTCCGAGCAGATCCAGGCGGACATCGACAGCCTCGACAGCATGGACAGGGAGATCGAGTCCCTGCTGAAGAAGCGGCAGAACGGCTACCTGACGGACGATGAGAAGATCCGCCTGCAGGAGCTCATCGACAATCGTGAGGCCATCATCGTCAAGTACAAGCTGCAGCCGGACAGTGAGACCGAGGGCTTCCAGACCATCCTCGATAAGGTGGAGGCCGAAGTCGCCCGCGCCCAGGCCCGTGGACAGCAGGACGCGGATGTGTCCGTGTACCAAAACGCCATGGTCGCAGCCGCCCAGGGGCTGGCCGCGATCAACAGCGAAATTGATGCCCAGTATGACAGCGAATACGCCCTGATCCAGCTCATGGAGGATGGCGCGGAGAAACAGGCTGCGCTGACCGATCTGAACACCAGCTACAATGAGCGTCGTCTCGCCGCCACCCGGGAATACGCCCAGACGCTGGCGCAGCTGGTCAATCCCGTGTGGAACGATGAAGGCATGCAGCAGACCGGCGATACACTGGCTGACCTTGCCGGGAAGCTCACTGCTTATGATGCTGCCGTCAAGACTTACGGCGAGGATTCCTATCAGGCCGCCCAGGCACTGGACGCCGTGAAGAGCGCCGCGACCGGTCTGGATGAAGGAAGTCTCACTGAATATGCCGGTGTGCTCACGCAGATCTCCGAATTGCTCACCAGCGGCATGAGCATAGAAGAAGTGCAGGCGCTGTTCCCGGAGATCGATGTCTCTACAGCCCTGGAACAGCTGGCATCCATCCAGCAGTTCACCAGCCAGTATTCTTCCTCGCTGGAGGGACTGGCTTCCATGTTCGGCGAGGGGCTTTCTGAGGAAGTCCTGAAGATCGCCACGGAGCTGGATATGACCGGTGCTCAGGCCAACTGGGACGAGTTCGCAGCCAATCCCGGCGCGATCACCACAGATGCCATCATCGCGGGCATACAGGAGCAGGAGAACGCTGCCCGGCAGCAGATCATGGTGGACGCCGTTATCGACCGGTTCACAGAAAAACCGGAGGGGGCGGACAAGACCTCACTCACGCCGGAGGGCATCATCGCGTATGTGGAAACCTACGCGGAGGCCACCACCGGGGCGGATGTGTCCGGCCTGACGCCTGAGAATGTGACTGCCATGGTCGCGGCCTATCAGGAGATGGCGGAAGGGGCTGACATGAGCACCCTCAAGCCGGATGAGATCGTGGCCTACGTCAACCAGTACCTCGAAAAAGAGGGTGTGGATACCAGCGGGCTCACACCGGAAGCCGTGACCGCATTTGTGCTGGCCTACCAGGAGATTGAGGGCGGCGCGCTCACCACGGCGCTTACACCGGACGATGTGACCGCCATGGTCGTGAAGTACCTGGAGGCGGAGGGTGTGGATGTGTCCGCGCTGACACCTGACCAAGTGGAAGCCTTGGTAAACAAGTTCTCTGAGGCGACGGGCTGCGACAAGT
>SVGU01000106.1 GCA_015056155.1 Clostridiales bacterium | reverse complement strand
ACCCGGAGCAGAAGGGGCATCTGATCATCGACGAGGAGGCCGCCGCCGTTGTCCGTGAGGTGTTCACGCTCTTTGCGTCCGGCATGGGCAAGACGGCCATTGCCCGGCTGCTGAACGACCGCGGTATCCCCAATCCCACCGAGTACAAGCGCCTGCAGGGTCTGCGGTACAAAACACCCACATCCCGCAACAGCACCCTGTGGCGGTATTTCGCCATCTCCGACATGCTGGTCAACGAGATCTACATCGGCAACATGGTGCAGGGGAAGTACGGCAGCGTGTCCTACAAGACCAAGCAGAACCGGCCCCGCCCGAAGGCGGAATGGTATCGGGTGGAGGGCACCCACGAGCCGATCATTGACCGGGAGCTGTGGGATCGGGTACAGGCGCTGATCGCCCAGAAGACGAAGCCATGGGGCAACGGCAGCATCGGCTTGTTTGCCCGCAAGGCGATCTGCGCCAACTGCGGCTACGCCCTGCGCACCAGCAAGAATCGCGGCGTCCACTACCTGAAGTGTGGTAGTCGCCATGTGGCCAAGGACGCCTGCGTCGGCTCCTTCATCCAGGTGGCGAAGCTGGAGCGGCTGGTTCTTGACGAGCTCAAGCGCCTGTCCGCTGCCTATCTGGACGAGGATGAACTGGCCCAGGGCATTGAGTTTGCCGGCAATCTGCAGGTGCAGAAGGCGTCGATCCTTGCCGGCATCGCGACTTGCCGCAAGCGGATCGAGGAATACGCCAAAGGCACCCGGGAGCTGTACATGGATAAGGTACGGGGCGTGATCTCGGAGGCGGACTTCTCAGAAATGTCAAAGGCCTTCGCGAAGGATCGGGAGCACTTCGAAGTGCAGCTGCAAACGGCGAATGCCCAGCTGGCCGAGCTGGACGCCCGCATCCAGGCAGGTGACAATCGTCGCGCGCTGGTGGAGCGGTATGTGGATCTGGATCACCTGACCCGCGACGTGGTGGAAACGCTGATCGACCACATCGAAGTGGGCAAGCGCATCCCCGGAACGAAGAACGTACCCATTGAAATCCACTGGAATTTCTGAAAATGTGATGACCGGCGGTATGGCAAGAGTGTTAGCGAGCGTTGCCACAGAGCCATCGTAACTCCCGTATCCCACCGCAGGTGGGGGCCGCCTCTCACTACATCAAAGGAAAAGACAAGATTGGGCGACGCGAGAACTCTGTGAGCTTTGCTCACAGATTCGAGCCAAAGCGCGCACAGCAAAAGAGCACAGGATTTCGTTCCCAGCGCTGCAAACCAATACAGCCGTGTTCCGCTGTGCCTGCACGGCGGGCGCTCAACCCCACGTGGCGTTGCCGCACAACCGCGTCGCGGGGCGTCTGTCACGCCCCGTGACCCCCGCAAAGGAACAGACCAGCAACACTACCCCAAAGGGGTCAAGGGATGAAATCCCTTGCAGGGTGCAGGGGCAGCGCCCCTGCCCGCCGGAGGCCCAAGTTGTGCTTATGAGGTTGCAGCAGAGCAGAAGGCCCGCACGACCTACGAAAACCTGCTGCATCAGGCGGACGATCCGGACGTGATCGACGTGCTGCGGTATCTGCGGCAGCGGGAGATCGTGCACTACCAGCGCTTCGCCGAGGGGCTGGCGATGGTGCAGGATCAGCTGGATGCGCGGAATTTCTACGCCTTCAACCCGAGCCTGTCGCTGGCGGAGGACTGCAGCGGCGGCTGCGGCTGTGACTGAGTACGTCTGACCTGACCGGGGCGGTCAGCCTGTGCATGCCGGGCTGGCCGCCTTTTACATTTGTTAATACAGACTCCGGCTTCCGTTCCCTTGCGCGGGGGCGGTAAACATGGTATGATAGGGGAAGGAATGAACGGAGAGGAGGAGTGCACGATGGCGGGAAGCAGGCTGCGGAGCGTTTGTGAGCATATCTGTCTGATGGCTGTGTGCGCCTTCCTCCTGTGGGATATCCCCTATATGACGGAGGCGCAGTGGACCTTCGGCGTCCGGAGCTGCTTCCCGGCGGTGTGGGGCGTGCTGGCGGCGGCCGTGCTGGCGCTGAGCCGCTTCCGGCTGGGGGCGGGCTGGTTCCTTGGGGGACTGGCGGCGTGGATCACGGCGGCGTGCGCGTATCGCGGCGTGCTGGATGCGCATGCCGGGGCGCTGGCCCATGCGGTGCTGGCGTTTCTGGTGGTGCAGCCCCTGCCGAAGGCGGTCAGCCCCGGGCGGCTGAAAAAGTACATGAAGCTGCTGGTGGCGGTCTGGACGGGCTTCCTGACGGCGCAGGCGGCGGTGGGCCTGTGGGCGGCGCTGACCGGCCATGCGGTCTTCAGCCTGAAGGGCACGTGGTACATCGGCGTGAACCTCGGCGACCACCGGCTGTATCTGAATGCCTACGTGACCACTGGCGCGGTGAAGATGGGCCTGTCGGTGCTGCTGGCGGTGTTCGGCGCGTGCATGACGCAGAAGCGGGCGGGCCGGGCGGCGTATCTGATGTGCGCGGCGGTGCAGCTGCTGTGCCTGTCGCTGACGGACTGCCGGACGGCGTTCATCGCCGTGGGCGCGGGGCTGGGGGGATTCGCCTTTGCGGCGCTTTCGCACCGGGTGCCGGGACGCGCATGGCGGCGGGCTGCGGCCGGTTTGCTGGCGGTAATGGCGCTGACGGCGGGGACGTACCTGACTCTGACGGGTGTGCTCGGGGCGATGGCGCCCCATGTCCCGCAGGAGCTGGACAACCTCACGATGCCGGAGCTGCCCGCACATCTGCTGCCCGAAGCGGCGGCGGAGGCGGAGATGACCGTGCAGCATCGGAAGCTGGACGCCGGCAACCTCTTCAACGATAGGCAGGTCATCTGGTCGGCGGCGCTGCGGCTGCTGCGGGATGAACCGAAATACCTCTTCACCGGCACGACCACGGCGATCGCGCCGATGCTGACGAATCTGTATGTCCGCTCGGCGGAGTATGCCGGGAGACCCTTTGCCCATGTGCACAGCATCTATCTGCAGACGCTGGTGTCCTGGGGGCTGCCGGGGTTGCTGCTGCTGGCGGGGTTCCTGCTGGCGTTCCTGCGGGCGGCGTGGCGGGTGATGACGCGGCATGCGCTGCCCATGTGGCAGCGGGCGCTGCCGGTTCCCGCGCTGTATGTGATGCTGTGCGAAACGGTGGACTGCTTCACGCGCCTGTCCGAGAATTCGCCGCTGCTGCTCTTCGGCTGCCTGTTTGCCGGATTGACGCTGGCGGCGGACGAACGGGCGCGGCGGGCGGCGGCTGCGGAGATCCCGGCACGGTCCGGGGTGGACGTGATCATTCCTGTGTACAACGCCTCGGCCTATGTGACCCGGGCGGTTCAATCGGCGCTGTCCTGCCCGCAGGCGCGGGTCATCCTGGTGGACGACGGCTCCACGGACGGCAGCGGCGGCATCTGCGATGCGCTGGCGGCGAAGGAACCCCGCGTGACGGTGTTGCACCAGGCCAACCGCGGCGCTTCGGCGGCGCGCAATGCGGGCATGGCTGCGGCGACAGCGGAGTACGTGGCCTTCCTGGATGCGGACGATGTGCTGCTTCCCGGCGCGCTGGCGCTCCTGACGGACAAGGCGGCAGACGCTGCCTACGGTCAGGTGACGCGGCGGGACGTCTGCCCGGACAGGCGGGCGCCGCGCCGGGTGCAGGAGGCGCGGGAGGCGCTGCTGACGGCGCTGAACGATCCGACGGCGCACCTGCACACCCATGGCTGGCTGTTCCGGCGGACGCTGCTCACGGAGCGGTTTGACGAATCGCTGTCCCTGGGCGAGGACGGGGAGTGGCTGCTGCGGACGCTGCCGGGCATGGGGCGCATCCACCGGGTGTGCGCGCCGGTGTACCGGTATTTCGTGCATGCGGAATCGGCGATCCACGGCGGCAGCGATGTGTGCCGGCGGTATATGCAGACGCTTCAGGCGGCGGCTCCGGCGCTGAAAAGGGTGCAGGCTCCGCAGGCGGCCGCCATGTACCGCCTGACGCATCTGCTGCTGATGCTGACCCACGGCGATATGAACACGGCGCTGCTCCTTCGGGAGCAGCCGCCCTTTGACGAAGCGTTCCGCGCGGCGCAGCTGCACGGACTGTCCCCGCGCATGATCACCCTGCGGCTGCTGAAGCGGCGGTCATACCGCCTGGCGCGGCTTGCGGTGAAGGGGCGGCGGCTGATGAACCGCTGCGCCTGTATCCAGACAGAAAAGCGCATCCCCTGATGTGGAGGTGTATCCCCATGAAACCCATTCGCGTGCTGGTCGCCGGCATGACGGCCACCGTCGGCGGCATCGAGAATTTCCTGATGGCCTACTGCAGCCGGATCGACCGCCGCCGCGTGCAGTTCGACTTTCTGACAAGGTTCGAGGATGCTGCGTATCCCGGCAAGCGGGCGGAGATCGGCAGAACCTATGTCATCCCGCGCCGCAGCGAGGATCCGGTGCGCTTTTATCGCGAGATCCGCGCGTTTTTCGAGGCGCATGCCCATGAATATGATGTGCTGTGGGACAACGAGTGCATGTTCAACGACATGACGCCCCTCAAGCTGGCCAAGGAGTTCGGCATCCCTGTGCGCATCGCCCACAGCCACAACCCGCAGAACATGGACCTGTCTCTGCGCGGGCGCGGGCAGGAGGTGCTCCACCGCACGCAGCGGCCCCGCCTGGGCAAGTATGCCAACGCCCTCTGGGCCTGCTCGGAGCATTCGGCGCGCTGGGCCTGCCCGGCGATGGACATCCCCCATGCCATCATTGCCAACGCCATCGACGTCAGGGCCTTCCGGCATAACCGGCGCGTCCGGCAGGAGGTGCGGGATCAGTACGATCTGGCGGACTGCCTGGTCGTGGGTCATGTGGGACGGCTGCAGTACCAGAAGAATCAGGGCTTCCTGCTGGAGGCCTTTGCTCGGCTGAAGGTGCGCGAGCCCCGGGCGCGGCTGGTGCTGGCGGGCGACGGGCCGGACCTGACGGACCTGGAGGCGAAGGCGGTCTCGCTGGGGATCGCCCATGACGTGCTGTTCCTGGGCGTGCGGGACGATGTGCCGCGGCTGATGCAGGCCTTCGACATCTTCGCGATGCCCTCGCACTTTGAGGGACTGGGCATGGCGGCGCTGGAAGCGCAGGCAGCGGGTCTGCCCTGCGTGCTGTCGGACGCGGTGCCCCGGGAGGCGGCGGTGACGGAGGATGTGCTGTTCCTGCCGCCGGACGATCCCGACCTGTGGGCGGAGCGGATGCTCGACCTGCTGGAGGAGACGCCGCACCGCATCCGCCCGGACAACATGCAGCGGATGACGGACGCCGGGTTTGAGATCGGCGATGCGGCGGCGCGGCTGACGGAGCGCTTTGAGCAGCTGCTGAAGCGGAGCCGCGCATTCAAGCGCCGCTTCCTCCTGACGGTGATGTCGGGGGAGAAGGGCGTGCCGGCGATGAACAAGGCGCGGGAGGATGTGCAGCGCATTGCCCAGGAGGCGGGCTATGCCTTCGCGAAGGTGACGGCGCAGGACAGCGCCCGGGGAAACCGCTGGCAGCAGCTCCTGCTGTCGGGCAAGGTCCTCTGGGACTGGACAAACCTGTTTTTCCGCCTGCGCGAGGGGGATCTGCTGATGCTGCAGTACCCCTATTTCCCGGTCAAGGCTGCGCCGGCGGCCCGCTTCGGGCTGCATATGCTGCAGTGGAAGGGCGTGCGGACGGCAGCGCTGGTGCACGATCTGGACTCGCTGCGCCTCATCGGCGGGGAAGCCGCGCGCTGGAGCGACCAGGAGCTGCTGCCATGGTTTGACCGGATCATCTGCCACAACGGGCGGATGCACACCTACCTGGCCAGCCAGGGCGTGCCGGAGCGGAAGCTGATTGACCTGGGCCTGTTCGACTACCTGACGGACGCCCCCATGCCGGAGCGGACGCTGTCCATGCGCGTGTGCGTGGCGGGCAACCTGTCGCGCCGCAAGGCCCGGTTCCTGCAGGAGCTGCCCAAATCAAAGCTGGAATGGCACCTGTACGGCGAGGGCTGGAAGGGCAAGAAGAGCCGCACGGACATGATCGCCCATGGGTCCTGCCCGGCCAATGAGCTGCCGGGAAAGCTGGAGGGTTCCTTCGGCCTGGTCTGGGACGGTTCATCGACCGAAACCTGCCGCGGGGCGTACGGCGCGTATCTGCTGCTGAACTCGCCTCATAAGCTGTCGCTGTATCTGGCGGCGGGCATGCCGGTGGCGGTGTGGTCCTGGTCGGCGCAGGCGCAGTTCGTGCGCGAGCAGGGCATCGGTCTGGTGATCGACCGGCTGAGCGACCTTCCGGGCGCCATCGCGGCGCTCACGCCCGAGGCCTATGCGTCGATGGCGGCCAACGCCCGCGCGATCGGCATGGCGCTGAGGGAGGGCCGGATGACCCGCGAGGCCTTCGCCGCAGTGGAGGAACTTGGATAAACATCAATTGTTTTGCATGATGCCGCAGCAGACCGGAGGAAACAGACTTCCGGTCTGCTGTTTTGTGTTTTGTGTGAACAGTGGGTGAAAAAATGATGATAATTGGGTGGTTTTCGGGCAGAATTGCCCCTGAAATGAAAATGGAAACGTTTTCGAAAAAGTGCGGGAAAGGCAGGAAAATGCACGATGATAACGCTTCCAAGGTTACAGTAAATGGAGGATTTGGACAAATAGCGCGAGAAAAATAACAAAAAAGGCTTGCAATTTTCCGCGCGATGCGGTATACTTAATCAAGACCGAAACCGGTTTAGCGGTGTTTCGAAATACCGGCGGATTCTGACGCACGATTGAGGGGAGGAACCACATTGGCTGTCACCATCAAGGATGTGTCCGCGAAATGTGGCCTGTCCATCTCTACGGTCAGCAAGGCGTTCAACAACTATGCTGACATCAGCGCCGAGACCCGCGAGCTGGTCCACAGAACGGCAAGGGAGATCGGATATTATCCCAATGCCATCGCGCGGACGCTCAAGACCAACCGCTCGTACAACCTGGGCGTGCTGTTCCAGGAGGAGCGCGGAACGGGCCTGACGCACAGCTTCTTCGCTTCCGTCCTGGAGGCCTTCAAGTCCGAGTGCGAAAAGCATGGCTACGATATCACCTTCATCAACCACAACATCGGCTGGACCGGCATGACCTACCTGGAGCATTGCCGCTACCGCAATGTGGACGGCGTGTGCGTGGTGTGCGCGAACTTCTACGCGCCCGAGGTCGTGGAGTTGGTGGCCAGCGATATCCCGGTCGTCACCATCGACCACGCGTTTTCCAACCGCTCCTGCGTGCTTTCGCAGAACATCGAGGGCATGAAGTCCCTCGTGGCGCACGCGGCCGCGCTGGGGCACCGGCGCATCGCCTATGTGCACGGCGAGCATGCCTCCGTCACGGAGAACCGGATCACCGGCTTCTACCGCGGACTGAGCGAGCAGGGGATCGAGCATGTGCCGGAATACCTGGTCGAGGCGGTCTACGACAGCCCGAAGGCCGGCGCGGAGGCCGTGAAGCAGCTGATGGCGCTGCCGGTCCCGCCCACCTGCATCCTGATGCCGGACGATCACAGTGCGCTGGGCGCGCTGGACGTGGCGGCACAGCTCAAGCTCCGGGTGCCGGAGGACCTCTCCATCGGCGGCTATGACGGCAGCCGCATCACCCAGATGACGCATCCGCGCATCACCACCGTTGTGCAGGACAGCGAGCGCATGGGCAAGCAGGCCGCGCTCTACCTGATCGACCGCATCGAGAACCCGCGCACCGCAGGCAGCGAGACGGGGCTGATCCCCACGAGGCTGCTGCCGGGCGAATCCATCGGCCCCGCGCCCCGTCAGGATTGAGCGCAGGCGCCGGAATACAGCAGAATCCCCCCGGATGTTTTTTCTCCTACGGAAAAAAACACCCCCGGAACCGTCCTTTGGGATAAGGACAGTTCCGCAACAACCCCTGTCTTTAGGCAGCGCTGAGGTGCTGCTTATTGAAAAAAGCCTCCGCGAGAGGCAAATAAGTAAGGAGGAACCCCCTATGAAGAAGATCCTTTCCCTGGTTCTGGCTGTCATGATGCTGCTTGGCATGATGAGCTTCGCCGGCGCTGAAGAAGAGATCACCCTGAACGTGTGGTCCTTCACCAACGAGCTGGAGGGCATGATCGAGAAGTACTACAAGCCCTCTCATCCCAATGTGAAGATCAACTACGTCATCTACCCCACC
>SVGU01000105.1 GCA_015056155.1 Clostridiales bacterium | reverse complement strand
TCCGCAACCCCGCGATGAAGGACGCCGTGCATGAGCTGCTGAAGAACCGCGACGGCCTGATGCTGGGCATCTGCAACGGCTTCCAGGCGCTGGTCAAGCTGGGCCTGGTGCCCTTCGGCGAGATCGTGGATACCGACGATCAGTGCCCGACGCTGACCTTCAACGAGATCGGCCGCCACCAGTCCATGCTGGTGCGCACCCGCATCGCCTCCAACAAGTCCCCCTGGCTGAGCCGCTGCGACGTGGACGATATCCACACCATCGCCATCAGCCACGGCGAGGGCCGCTTCGTCGGTCCGGAGGCCCTGCTGCGCAAGCTGGCCGCAAACGGTCAGATCGCGACCCAGTATGTGGACCTCGCGGGCAATCCCTCCATGGATATGCGCTTCAACCCCAACGCCTCTTACTTCGCCATCGAGGGTATCACCAGCCCCGACGGCCGCGTGCTGGGCAAGATGGGTCACACCGAGCGCTCCGGCGAGAATCTGTACAAGAACGTTCCCGGCAACAAGTACCAGCCCCTCTTCGAAGGCGGCGTGGACTACTTCAAATAAGCGCCAAGGAGCCTGCTCCCCAAAGACGGGGAACAGGCTCCCTCTTATTTGATTTGCTCCCGGCATTTCTGCGCCATTTCCCGCGGCCACTGGGCCTCGATCTCCAGCCCGCGCTCGTCCAGCTTCCTTGCGATCTCCTCCCACAGGACGGCCGCCTTGTCGAACTGCCCATGTCGCCCCGGCAGAAGGCCATCGAGAACATGGCGTCGGTGAAGGTGTCGTTCAGACGGAGCGCTTCCTCCCAGTGAGGGAAGGCCTGGTCGTACCGCCTGAGCGTCCGGCAGGCGTCGCCAGCGAAGATGTGCAGCAGCGCGTTGTCCGGAAAGCGTTCCAGCGCTTCCTCGCAGACCTGCAGCGTCCGTTCCGGCTGATTGGCACAGCCCAGCGCATGGGCCAGATCAGCCCAGGCGTCAGCGCTGTCCGGATTGCGGCGGACCGTCTCCTCCTGCTCGGCAATGCAGGCTTCGCTCTGGCCGATCCGGCTGCGGAGCAGATCGCTCTGCCGCCGGGTACGGTGGTACATTTCCGCATCGGTTTCCCGGGTCATCGCCATGGCCTTCTCGTAGCTTTGGGTAGCTTTTTCGATGCACTGATAGACCATGTATTCGTGCGTTACGCCGTAGCTGCGCCAGTCATCGGCAGTGGCCGCGCCGGCGCGGATGATCTTCTCAAACTCCTGTGCGGCGGCGAGGAAGTCCTCGGGCTTGTGGGTATGCTCGAAAACGGCCAGCAGGCGCAGCGCGTTGTTGTCGTAGCCCTTTGCGCTGGGCTTGAACAGCTCGTCCACCAGTACGCCGTAGAGCCTGGCGATCTCCGGAAGCAGCAGTACATCGGGGTAGGTGGCGCTCGTCTCCCAGCGGGACACTGACTGCGGGCTCACGCCGAGCTTCGCGGCGGTCTGTTCCTGCGTCATGCCCCTGTCCAGGCGGAGCTTGCGCAGATTGGCGGCAAAATGGTTCATATCGGGATCTCCTTCTTCATGGAATCGACGCGTCGTACCTGTATCATACAGCGATACGGGCAGGAAGTCCAGCGCGCAGATGATGAGAGAGCTCCCGGAAAGTGAGAATAAGGCGGGAAGCGGCGCAAAGGTTATGGCAAAGATGGCGTCAAGTCCCCTTGCAATTCCTGTCGATATGGGCTATAATAGAGCATGCTGTAAAAGGAGGGTCATGCCCGTGCTGCTTCATGAGTTTGATCCCGGCGAAACAGCGATCTTCAACCCATCGATGGTCTTTCAGCCCATTGAGGGCATGCCCCGCGTCGCGGTGAGCTGCTTTTCCTTCGTCACCTTCGACCGGATGCTGGCGCTGTTCCCCGATGCGGAGGTCATTGCCACGATGAAGTGCGCCAGCCAGCGCTTCCCGGTGTACCGGGTGCGCTACCGGGATGTGGAGCTGGCGCTGTACATGAGCGCGGTGGGCGCGCCTTCCTGCGTCGGACAGCAGGAGGAGCTCTACGCCATGGGTGCGGAGTGCCTCGTGATCTTCGGCACCTGCGGCGTGCTGGACCGGGCGATCGGCGATTGCGCGATCATCCTGCCGACGGCCGCCATGCGCGACGAGGGCACCAGCTACCACTATGCGCCGCCCTCGGACGAGATCGCCGCCAATGTGCATCATGCGCAGCTGTTCCGCGATCTGCTGGACGAGCTGCATGTATCCTGCGTGACGGGAAAGACATGGACGACGGACTCGATGTTCCGCGAGACCCGCGAGAAGACCGCGCGCCGCAAGGCCGCCGGCTGCGTGTGCGTGGATATGGAGTGTGCGTCGGTCGCCGCCGTGGCGCAGTTCCGCGGGAAGGAAGCGCTGCATTTCTTCTACGCCGCAGACAACCTGGATGCGGAGGAGTGGGACGAGCGGAGCCTCTCCAACACCGCAAACGTCGACGAAAAGGACCGCATCGCCGCCATTGCCCTGGAGGCTGCGCGGCGGATCATCATACAGAAAACGACTGCATGACATCAAAGGAGAATCATCATGCCGTACATCGCAACAAGCACCAACATTTCCATTTCCGGCCGTCGGAAGGAAGCGATCAAGGAGCGCATGGGCCGCGCGATCGAGCTGATCCCCGGCAAGACCGAGGGCTGGCTGATGCTTTCCTTCCGTGACAATGTGAGCATGTTCTTCAAGGGGGAGGACGATCCCTGCGCCATCTGTCAGGTGAAGCTGTTCGGCTCGGCTGACGAGGAGGTATATGAGAAGCTCACGGAGGAGCTGACGGATATCCTCCACGAGGAGCTGGATCTGGACCCCGACCGCATCTACATCACCTATGAGGAGATCGGCGTGTGGGGCTGGAACGGTGGCAATTTCTGATGATCGTGCATCAAGTCCGCTGAGAATCGGCGGACTTTTCCTTTTCGCCGGCTCCTCCGGGCGTGTGACGGAAGGGAACGGCATTTGTAAAAGATCAGAAAATTTCTGAAAAAGCATTCATATTCGCGTTGATTTGTTGTATAATATAGGAGCGATTTGGACAGGCGCGCCTGGCGACAGGCATGGCCTGTGACGATACATAAGTGGGGAGGCGGGATCCGCATGGAAGCGTTGTGGGAGACGATCGAGTTATCCCTGTGGAACGTGCTGCACCGCCCCAGGCTTAGTGACCTGGCGGACATTCTGCTGGTGGCCATCGTGATCTACCAGCTTCTGAAAATGACGCGGGATACCCGCGGCAGTGCCGTTTTGAAGGGCCTTATGCTGCTGCTGGTGGTCGTGGGTGTGAGCAATCTTCTGGGCCTGACGGCGCTGAACTGGCTGCTGATGCAGGTGCTGAGCAACGGCGCGCTGGTGCTGCTGATCCTGTTCCAGCCGGAAATCCGCAAGGCGCTGGAGCAGATCGGCCGCGGCGCGAGGATCGAGACGAAGCGCCAGGGCGATCAGGAGGAAGCGGTGCGCATCGTGGACGAGATCGTCCAGTGCGCGACCAAGCTGAGCCGCCGCCGCGTCGGCGCGCTGATCGTCTTCGAGCAGAAAACGGGCCTGAAGGACATTATCGAAAACGGCATCAGCATTGATTCGCGCATCAGCGCGGGCCTGCTGGAGAATATCTTCGAGCCCAATACGCCCCTGCATGACGGCGCGGTGATCATCCGCGGCAGCCGGATCATGTCGGCGGCGTGTATCCTGACGCTGACGGAGGCCAGCGGCATCAGTCATGACCTGGGCACCCGGCACCGCGCGGCGCTGGGCGTGAGCGAAACGACGGACGCGGTCGTCCTGATCGTTTCGGAGGAGACGGGCATCATCTCCGTCGCCAAGGCCGGCAAGCTGAACCGCCATCTGGATGTGAAGGCGCTGCGGACGGTGCTGGAAGAGCTGTACATGCCTGCCAAGGGTCAGAAGAACCTGCTGCCCAAACTGATCCGCCGCGGCGGAAAGAAGGAGGGTGCGGAATGAGTCAGATGATGAATCAGGCTCCTGCGCAGCCGCCCAGAGAGCCGAACCGCGTGTGGAAGGCCATTTCCGGCTTGCTGAAGATGGCGGTGAACAACTGGCCGACGAAGCTGCTGGCACTCCTGCTGGCCGTCGGCCTGTGGGCTGGTCTGATCGCGCAGGACCCGACCCTGACCCGCGAGAAGACCTTCCGCGACGTGACGGTGAGCATCAACGGCAGCGACACTCTCAAACGCAACGGCCTTGTCGTGGTCACGGATCTGGAGGCGCTGCTGGACGATGTGTCCTTCAAGGTGGACGTGCCGCAGATGCAGTACAGCAACGCCCAGCCGGTCAATTTCAACGTCCGCGTTGATCTGAGCCGGATCAAGCAGGCCGGCGAACAGGAGCTGGCCATCCTGACCACGAATTCCAGCGCGTACGGCAAGGTCGCCGAGGTCAGCCCGGCGTCGGTGCGCGTGGTCGTGGAGGAATATGTTTCGGAGGGCTTCATCCCGGTCAACGTGATCCGGGTCGGCGAGCCCCCGGCGGGATACTACGCATCCGACCCCACCTGTGATCCGGCGAGGATCACCGTCAGCGGCCCCAAGTCGCTGGTGGAGCAGGTGGACCGGGCAGAGGTCGTGGTGAATCAGGCGATCCTGCCTGCCCGCGAGGGTCTGGTGGAGAAGGCAGTCAGCTTTACGCTGCTGGACGCGAACGGCATGCCCATCGAAAGCGACATGCTGCAGGTGACCAGCGATTCCGTGCTGCGCACGAGGATCAACGTGGCCGTGCAGATGTACGCCAAGCGGGACGTGAGCCTGCAGGAGAACAGCCAGACGCTGTATGCAGGCACGCCGGCGGAGGGCTACGAGGTCACGGACGTGATCGTCTCCCCGGAGATCGTGACGGTTGCGGGCAAGAAGAGCATCATTGAATCGATCAATACCCTCAGCGCGAGGGTGCCGCTGAGCATCGCAGGAAAGAAAGATACGGTCACGGGAACTGTCGACCTGAAGCTGCTGGTCAACGTCGCGTCCATGAGCGCAAGGCAAGCGGATGTGACCGTGGTGATCAAGCCCATCCGGGAGGAGCGAATCTTCCGCGCGGTGCCGCTGACGATCACCAATGTGCCCGAGGGCATGACGGCGGCGGGTCCCTACACGGCGACAGTCACCGTGACCGGCGCGCAGAGCTGGGTCCGGGAGCTGCGCAAGACGGACCTGAACGTCACCTGCGACGTGGCCGGGCTGGAGCCGGGCGTGCATGAGCTGCCGCTGACCTGCACCATCACGGACGAAACGGACGAGGAATACTCGGTGGATATCGAACCGATGACCGTGCGCGTGACGATCGATGCACGGGATTAACAGGCGACGGGCAGGGAGGCAGCCGCATGCTCCTTCCTGCCTGTTTCCATTGATGGGCGGCTCCGGCCGCCGGAAGGGAGCGCTATGGGAAGCTTTGCGAATACGCTGTTCAGCGTGCTGCTGGGCTGGGTGCAGAGCGCCGTGTCATGGGTGTGGCGGCTGTTCAGCAGCGAAGGCGCCGGCGGCCTGATGGGCTGGGTGCTGGACAACTGGCTGGCGCTGGTCATTGTGCTGTGTGCGGCGGGCGTGGTCATCGACCTGGTCGTGTACCTGTTCCGGTGGCAGCCCTACCGGGTCTGGCGCAGCTTCTGGCGCGGAGATGAGGAACCGGGGATGGAAGCGGCAGAGCCTCAGGAGGACAAGCAGGCGGTGGAGGAGCGGCAATGGGTGTTCGCTGACGGCTCGATGTCGGTGGAGGCTCCCGCGCCCCAGGAGGCCGCGGCCGCTCCCGTGCATGACATGTACCCCCCGGAGACCGATGTACAGCTGAAGGCGCCGGTCCGGCCGGTCAGGCGCGTCATCCCGGCCCGCAGGCGCCGTGCGCCGGATGGCTCGGACGAGTACCTGCTGCCTGACCTCGGCGGCGTGAAGCAGGCGTATCATCAGCCGTTCTATCCGCCGCAGTGGCGATCTGACGAACAGAAGACGAGCGACGAAGGAGAAGTTGAATGAACCTGCCGCAGGAATTCATTGACCGCATGGCGGTGCAGCTTGGAGACGATCTGCCCGCCTTTTTGCGCAGCTATGAGGAGCCGTATCAGCGGGGCATCCGCCTGAATCCGCTTAAGGGCGGGGAGGAGCTGGCGGACCGCATCCCGGAAGGGGAGCTGCTGCAGCGGGTCCCGTGGGAGCCGACGGGCTACTACCTGTCCATGGAATCCCATGCCGGCGCATCGGTGCTGCATGAGGCCGGCGCGTGGTACCTTCAGGAGCCCAGCGCGATGATCCCGGCGGCGGTCCTGGACCCGAAGCCGGGCGAGCATGTGCTGGACCTGTGCGCGGCGCCGGGCGGGAAGTCCACGCAGCTGGGGCTGCGCATGGCAGGGCAGGGGACGCTTGTGTGCAACGAGCCCATCCGCGACCGGGCGAAGATCCTCTCCCGCAATGTTGAGCGGATGGGGCTGCCCAATGCCGTCGTCACCTGCGCATACCCGGAGGAGCTGGCGAAAAACTGGCCGGAAGCCTTCGACGCGATCCAGTGCGACGCGCCCTGCTCCGGCGAGGGGATGTTCCGCAGGCATCCGGAAACGCGCGCGGAGTGGAACCCCGAATCCCCCGCAGGCTGCGCAAAACGGCAGAGCGACATTCTCGACAGCGCGGCGCAGATGCTGCGTCCCGGCGGCAGGCTGGTGTACTCGACCTGCACGCTGAACCGGATCGAAAACGAAGGCGTGATCGAGGCGTTCCTGCAGCGGCACCCGGACTTCGAGTGCTGTGCGTTTGCGCTCCCCGGGCTTGACGCGCCGCAGGGGATGCTGACGATCTATCCCCATCGCGTGCGCGGCGAGGGACACTTTGTTGCGCTGCTGAAGCGGAAAGGCGATGGCGGCGGCATGCCGTGGAAGGCATTCGACCCGCCGGCAAAGGTGCGCACGGTGCTGGGCTGCGTGAAGGCATGCCTGCCGCCCGGAGCACAGGCCAATATGGCAACGCTGGTCAGCAGCGACGCGCGGGCAGAGGAGTATATTCTGGAAATGCTGCCGATGCTCCCCGAGGGCAGGCTGCCGGAGGTTTCCACGCTGCGCCTTGGCCTGAAGCTGGGCAGCGTGAAGCTCCCGAAGGGGAAGGCAGGGAAGGCGCCCCTGTTCACCCCAGATCATGCCTGGGCCGTGAGCGTCACACCGCCCCAGGTGCCGCGGGCGGAGCTTGACGAGGAGCAGGCGCGGCTCTACCAGAGCGGTCAGACCATCCCCGCAGAAGGAAAGGGCTGGATGCTGGCGTGTCATGCGGGCGTTGCGCTCGGATGGGGCAAGACGTTCGACGGAATGATGAAGAACCATTATCCCAAGGGTCTGCGGCGATAAAAAAGAGACAAATTCCTTTGGGAAATATCAAAATTATGCTTGACTTTCCTGCGAGGATATAGTAAAATAGACGATGGCATCAATAGCTCCGCTAGCCCCGGTAACTATTGAATGAAACATACGCGACGGACATGCAGACCAACATGTCAGCGCATAACTCTCATTGAACCGAAACTTAGGGAGGAAACACCTTTGAAGACTTTCATGCCGAAAGCGGCTGACATTACCCGTCAGTGGTATGTTGTCGATGCCGAGGGCCAGGCTCTGGGCCGTGTTGCCAGCCAGGTTGCAAATGTCCTGCGTGGCAAGAATAAGCCGATCTACACCCCCAACGTTGATACCGGTGACTACGTCATCATCATCAACGCTTCCAAGGTCATCCTGACCGGCAAGAAGCTGGATCAGAAGATCTACTACAAGCACAGCGGCTACGTTGGCGGTCTGAAGGAGACCAAGTACCGCAAGCTGCTGGCCGAGAAGCCTGAGTTCGCCCTGAAGAAGGCGATCGTGGGCATGCTGCCCAAGGGACCTCTGGGCCGTCAGATGGCCAAGAAGCTTCACGTCTATGCTGGCGCTGAGCACATCCATGCCGCTCAGAAGCCCGTGAAGTTCGATCTCGTGTAATCAGGCGAAAGGAGTAAACGCAAATGGCTAAGGTTGATTACAGCGCTGTTGGCCGCCGCAAGAAGGCCGTTGCCCGTGTCCGTCTGGTTGCCGGCGAGGGCAAGATCATCATCAACAAGCGCGATATTGATAACTACTTCGGTCTGGAGACCCTCAAGATGACCGTTCGTCAGCCCCTGACCCTGACCAGCACCACGTCCTTCGACGTTCTGGTCAATGTCTGCGGCGGCGGCGTTACCGGCCAGGCTGGCGCGATCCGTCACGGTATCTCCCGTGCCCTGTGCAAGGCTGATCCCGAGCTGCGTGCTGCCCTGAAGAAGGCTGGCTTCCTGACCCGTGATCCTCGTATGAAGGAGCGCAAGAAGTACGGCCTGAAGGCTGCCCGTCGTGCGCCCCAGTTCAGCAAGCGCTAATCTTTCAAACATTCCAGTGCTGCTCTCGGCACTGGAATGCTTTTATTTTCAAGGGTTTGCGGCGTTGAGAAGATTTGGAAAGTGCCTGTTCTGAAAACGGTAGGCAGCAAGTAGGAA
>SVGU01000007.1 GCA_015056155.1 Clostridiales bacterium | reverse complement strand
CTGCTGGGCTTCGGCGTGAACCAGAGCCTGCTGATCCTGATCTTCAGCCAGTTCTTCAAGAACATCCCCAAGGAGCTGGAGGAGGCGGCGCTGATCGACGGCTGCGGCTTCTACAAGACCTACTTCAACATCATGATCCCCAACGCGATCCCGGCGATCGTCATCGTCGCGATCCTCGCCTTCGTCTGGAACTACGGCGACACCTACTTCACCCGTTACTTCGATCCTGACGGCTCCTATCTGGGCACCAAGCTGGCGACGGTCTTCGCCAACAACGACACCCAGAAGCGCTTCGTGCAGGACACCGCCACCCGCCTCTTCGGTCTGTCCAAGGCCAGCGACCTGACCTTCGACGCCGTCAAGCAGGCCGGCGTGCTGATCTTCCTCGTGCCGCTGCTGTGCGTGTACCTCTTCGCCCAGCGCTGGCTGGTGGAGAACCTCGAATCCTCCGGTCTGGTCGGCTAAGGGGCTTCGCCCCGTTTTTCCGCCGGTGGCTGCGGACGGCTTGATGGGCACACGCGCCTGTCAGCTCCGGACGCCATCGCCTCTGGCAAAGCCCCGTTTTTCCGCCGGTGGCTGCGGACGGCATAACAGGCCCACGCGCCTGTCCACTCCGGACGCCGCCCCACCGGCAAGTCAACCCCTCACGCCCCACCGCTCAGCCTCCTTCTCCGAGGGAGGTGGCAGAGCCCGCGCTGCCGGTGGGAGCCCGCCCCCGCGTCTGTTGACCCAACCGGCGCGGGGGTTTTGTTCCACATTTCCATAGCGAACATCCAAGTTGGAGGCACTCATGAAAACCCGAATTCTGACACTTCTGGCGGCAGCAGCGCTGCTGATGACCTGCTGCCTGCCGGCCCTAGCGGAGGTCACCATGAAGATCGATGAAACGAAGACCTATCAGACCATCGAATCCTTTGGCACCAGCGGCGCATGGTGGTCGCAGTACGTGGGTCTGTGGGACTCGAAGTACCAGAACACCATGCGCACCAACCGTCAGCGCATCGCGACGCTGCTGTTCGACCCGACCTACGGCATCGGCCTGACGAACTACCGCTACAACCTCGGCGCAGGCTCCGCTGACAGCGGCAACGGCAACTACACCGATCCGAACCGCCGCGCCCAGTCCTTCGAGGTCGCCCCCGGCGAATACGACTGGTCGAAGGACGCCGGTGCGATGTGGTTCGTGCAGGAGGTAACGCGCCTGGGCTGCGAGGAGGTCGTGCTCTTCTTCAACAGCCCCCTGGAGCGCCTGACGAAGAACGGCTGGGCCCACCTGACCCCCGGCGGCGAGCGGAACAACATCGACCCCGCCAACTACGCCGAATGGGCGGTCTACGCCTGCGACGTGGCGGAGCACTTCATTGAGCTGGGCGTACCGGTCAAGTTCATCTCCCCCATCAACGAGCCCCAGTGGGACTGGACCGGCTCGCAGGAGGGCTGCCACTTTGAGCCTGACGAGATCGCCGGGGTGTACCTCGCCTTCCTTGAGGAGCTGCAGAAGCGCCCCGCCCTCGCCGGCGTGGAGCTCTCCGGCCCCGAAAGCGGCGAATGGGGCGGCAAGACCCCGCAGTACGTCTCTGCCCTGATGGAGCACGATGTTCTCCGCGAGCACATGGGCGCCATCGACTGCCATTCCTACTGGTCCAACACCCAGTCGAAAGTCTCCTTCCGCAACTTCATGGACGTGCTCTACCCGGAGAAGAAGGTGCGCATGTCCGAGTGGTGCGAGATGGTCAACGGCTCCGACTTCGGCATGGACAGCGCGCTGGTGCTGGCCAAGTGCGTGCAGGAGGACCTGACCGTGCTGGACGTGGTCTCCTGGGCCACGTGGGTGGGCGTCGCTCCCGGCGGCTACCATGACGGTCTGATCTACGCCACCGAAGCCGGCGACGGCAGCATCTCCATCGTGCCCCTCAAGCGCCTCTGGGCCTACGGCAACTTCACCCGCTTCATCCGCCCCGGCTTTACCCGCGTGGACGTAGAGGGCGGCAAGGGGCTGCACCCTGTCGCCTTCACCGGCGAAAAGAACGGCAGGGAGCAGCTGGTGCTGGTGCTCATCAACGACCAGTACACCAACCAGTTCATCTCCCTGGAGGGCGACTTCAGCGCCTACAAGACCATGGAAGTTCACGAGACCTCCAACTACCGCGACCTCGCCCGCACCTACAACGGAGCCGTCAAGACGACCGATCTCTCCGTACCCATGCAGTCCGTCGTCACCATCGTCCTCACCAAGTGACCAGGGGCTCTGCCCCTGGACCCCGCCAGAGGGACGCAGTCCCTCTGGACTCCCGTTTTCGCGATCGGGTTGCGCTCCTTCGGTTGCGGCTGCGTTCGCGTGGGGGGCGGGCGGCTGTTTGTCTCAGGACTCCCGTTTCCGCTGCAGCGAGCTTTCGCTGCGGCTTTTTTGCTGCCGGCGATCCGCCTGCCTCTCTTGACTTGCTCCGCACCAAAGCGTACAATAAAGGCTGATCCCATATGCAAACGACAATCAGGGGGCATACCGAATGAAAATCACGCTTGATCACCTGACCAAGAAATTCCCGAACCGGGCGAAGAATCAGCCCGACGTCATCGCCGTGAACGACTTCACCTTCGAGATCCCCGACGGCAAGCTGGTCGGCCTGCTGGGCCCCTCTGGCTGCGGTAAATCGACCGTGCTCAACCTCATCTGCGGCCTGCTGAAGGCCACCGACGGCCGCATTCTCTTTGACGAGGACGACGTGACGGGCATCCCCGCCGAATACCGCGGCGTGGGCATCGTGTTCCAGAATTACGCGCTCTACCCCCACCTGACGGTGGAGAAGAACATCATGTTCCCGCTGGAAAACTTCAAGGGCAAGGACAAGCTCACCCGGCAGGAGATGAAGGACCGGGCGCTGGAGGCCGCGAAGCTGGTGCAGATCGACAAGCTCATGGACCGCAAGCCGGCGGAGCTTTCCGGCGGTCAGCAGCAGCGTGTCGCCATCGCCCGCGCGCTGGTCAAGCGTCCGCGCGTGCTTCTGATGGACGAGCCGCTGTCCAACCTCGACGCCCGGCTGCGCCTGCAGACCCGCGAGGAGATCCGCCGCATCCAGCGCGAAACGAAGATCACCACCATCTTCGTCACCCACGATCAGGAGGAGGCCATGTCCATCTCCGACCTCATCGTCGTGATGAAGGACGGCGTTCTCCAGCAGATCGGCAAGCCCCAGCGCGTGTATGACGACCCGGCGAACCTCTTCGTCGCCCGCTTCCTCGGCACGCCGCCCATCAACGTTTTCCACGGCCGCGTCGCGGGCGGAAAGCTGCTGGTTGGCAAGGAGGCGATCCTGTCGGTGAAGGGCGCGGAGGACCAGGAGGTCTGGTGCGCCATCCGCCCCGAGGGCTTCATCCTGGATGAAAACGGCCCCCTGCAGTGCGATCTTCACGGCGTGGAGATCATGGGCCGCGACGTCTCCGTCGTGGCGTCCCACGCAGCCCTGGACGGCGTGCAGCTGCGCGCCATCACCCCCGCCGCCCGCCACATGGACGACGAGGCGGAGACCGTCCGCTTCTCCATCGACCCGGAAAAGGTGCTGCTGTTCCGCAAGGCGGACGAAATGCGTATCGACTGCACGCTGGCATAAGGAGGACGCATGGAAAACAAAAGCTGGAAGGGCTGGCTCTACCTGCTGCCCGCGATCCTCTTCCTGGGCGTGTTCATGGTGTATCCGCTGATCGACGTGTTCGTGTACTCCTTCGAGGAGGGCTACGACTTCGTTTCCCAGACAGCGGACGGCATCGGCCTGTACAACTACGAATACGTCCTGCGCGACCCGTATTTCATGCAGGCGGTGCAGAACACGTTCATCCTTGTGGCCATCACCGTCCCCGCCTCCACCCTGCTCGCGCTGCTGATCTCCCTCGGCCTGTCCTCCATCCCCAGACTCCGCGAGCTGTTCCAGACCGTCTATTTTCTGCCCTACGTGACCAATACGCTTGCGGTCGGTCTGGTGTTCATGATCCTCTTTGACAAGACGGACTCCGCCCCCGGCCTGATCAACGTGATCCTCGGGCTGTTCCGCGTGGAGCCCATCGACTTCATCGACGGCCCCTACTGGGCAAAGATGCTCGTCCTGTGCCTGTACACGGTGTGGGTGGTGCTGCCCTTCAAGATCCTCGTGCTGACCAGCGCGCTGGCCTCGGTGGACGAAACGTACTACAAGGCCGCCCGCGTGGACGGCACCAGCAGCTGGCGCATCTTCCGCAAGGTGACGCTGCCGATGATCTCCCCGACCATGTTCTACCTGATCATCACCGGCTTCATCGGCGCGTTCAAGGCCTACTCGGACGCGGTGGCGCTCTTCGGCGAGGATCTGAACCTGGCGGAGATGAACACGATCGTCGGCTATGTGTACGAGGTGCTCTACGACGAGGCAGGCGGCGGCTATCCGTCCTTCGCCTCCGCCGCCGCGATCATCCTCTTTGTCATCGTGCTGACGATCACCTGCATCAACCTGCTGGTGTCCCGCAAGCACGTGCACTACTGAGAAAGGAGGCTCGCTGATGAGCAAGATCATGGACTTCGAGCGCATCGAACGGCGTGCAAAGCGCACCGCGCTCATCCGCAACATCGTCGTCTACGGCCTCCTGGGCGTATGGGCGCTGGTGGTGCTGTTCCCGTTCTACTGGATGCTGCTGACCTCCATCAAGACGCAGGGCTCCTACGCCGCGGAGATCGTCCCGCAGCTCTTCACCACCAACCCCACCATGGCCAACTATCTGCAGATCTTCACCGAGGCCGATCTGGGGCGCTATTTCGTCAACACCTTCATCTTCACCGTCGTCACCACCATCCTGATGCTGGCGGTGACGGTGCTGGCGGCCTTTGCCTTTGCGCGGCTGAGCTTCCCGGGCAAGGATATCGCCTTCCTGCTCTTCCTCGCGCTGATGATGATCCCCAGCGAGCTGGTCGTGATCACCAACTTCGTCACCATGAAGAGCGCCTCCCTGGACAACACCTTCCTCGGCCTGATCCTGCCGTCGGTGTCCTCGGTGTTCTACATCTACCTCCTGAAGGAGAACTTCGCGCAGATCCCGGATGAGCTGTACTACGCCGCCAAGGTGGATGCGACCAGCGACCTGAAGTACCTGGGCAAGGTCATGATCCCCATCTGCCGCCCGACGCTGGTGACGATCCTGATCCTGAAGGTCATCGAATGCTGGAACAGCTACGTCTGGCCGCGCATCATCACCGACAAGCCGGAGATGTTCCTCGTCTCCAACGGCATCCAGACCATCCGCGAAAGCGGCTATGGCCGCGACAACATCCCCGCGATGATGGCGGCGGTGGTCGCGGTGTCCATCCCGCTGATCCTGCTGTTCCTCATCTTCCACAAGAAGATCATGGCCGGCGTGGCGAGAGGAGGCACGAAGGGATGAGTAGAATTCGGAATTCGGAATCCGGAATCCGGAATTGGATCCGCAGGGGCGCGCTGGCTTCGGTGCTGGTGGTGTGCTGCCTGCTGATGACGGGCTGCCACACGGCGCTGAACAAGCGTGCGTTCGAGGTGCCTGCGGCCTTTGACGAAAGCCGCACGTACGAGATCAGCTTCTGGGCGAAGACCGAGAGCAACGTCACCCAGGCGAACATCTACAAGGACGCCATCGCCGATTTCGAGGCGCTCTACCCCAACATCAAGGTCAACCTCAAGCTCTACACCGATTACGGCCGCATCTATCAGGACGTGATCACCAACATCGCCACCGATTCGACCCCCAACGTGTGCATCACATACCCCGACCACATCGCGACCTACCTGACGGGCAACAACTGCGTCGTGCCGCTGGATACGCTGTTTGCGGATGCGGAGTACGGCCTGGGCGGCAGCGCGCTGCGCTTCGACGGGCCCGCGCGCGGGGAGATGATCCCCCAGTTCCTCGCCGAATGCGTCCTGGACGGGCAGCACTATGCCGTGCCCTACATGCGCTCCACCGAGGTGTGCTACGTCAACCGCACCTACGTGGAAAAGCTGGGCTACACCCTGCCGGAGGTGCTGACGTGGGACTTCGTCTGGGAGGTCTCCGAGGCCGCGCTGGCCAAAGACGCGGACGGCAACTACCTTGTCAACGGCCAGCCCACCCTCATCCCCTTCATCTACAAGTCCACCGACAACATGATGATCCAGCTCCTGCGGCAGATGAACGCGGGCTACTCGACGAAGAACGGCGACGTCCTCATCTTCAGCGACGACACCCGCGCCGTGCTCAAGACCGTCGCTGCGCATGTGAAGTCCGGCGCCTTCTCCACCTTCAAGATCTCCAGCTACCCCGCCAACTGGCTCAACGCCGGTCAGTGCATCTTCGCCATCGACTCCACCGCCGGCTCCACCTGGATGGGCTCCGACGCGCCGCTGATCGACATCGCCGAGGAGAGCATGGTCGCCTTCGACACCGAGGTGATGATGATCCCGCAGGTCGATCCCGCCAACCCGCAGATGATCTCGCAGGGCCCCTCCATGTGCCTGTTCAACAAGAACGACCCGCAGGAGGTGCTGGCGTCCTGGCTGTTCATGCAGTACATGCTGACCAACGACGTGCAGATGACCTACGCCAGCACCGAGGGCTACGTCCCCGTGACGACCAAGGCGCAGCAGTCCCCGGAATACCTGGAGTACCTCTCCCTCTCCGGCACGGACAACGATCTGCACTACGACGTGAAGCTCGAGGCGACGCAGCTGCTGATCGACCATGTGGACGACACCTTCGTGACCCCGGTGTTCGACGGCTCCACCTCCCTGCGCGACGCCTCCGGCCAGATGATCGAGGAGGTCGCCAAGGGCGTACGCCGCAAGAAGACCATCGACGACGCCTTCATCGATGACCTGTACGAAAAGATGACCACCCTCTACCGCCTCCGTCAGGCAGAGACCGGCCCCCTGCCCCCCACGGCCATCGCCCTGCTGGCGTCCCTCGCTGCGGTGTGGTGCGCGATCATTGCCTATGTGGTCGCCGAATATGTCAAAAAGCAAAAACGGGCAAAGAACACCTGAAACCATTGATTTTTCAGCAAATTGCGGTATAATACCCTTGTACCCCAAAACAGAACGACATTTGGAGGGAAACAATCATGAAGAAGTTCGTTGCGATGCTGATGGCCATGCTGATGCTGCTGGCTTGCGGCGCCATGGCGGAGACCGCCGTTGAGGCGAAGTCCGAGGGCGTGATGACCTATGCTGAGTACGCCGCTGCCGAGATGGACGCGGAAGTCGTCATCGAGTGCTACGTGCAGGCGACCCAGTCCTGGTGGGACAACAAGATCACCGTCTACGCCGCCGATGAAGAGGGCGCTTACTTCCTGTATGAGCTGGCCTGCTCCGAAGAAGACGCCGCCAAGATGCTCCCCGGCACGAAGATCAAGGTCACCGGCTTCAAGGGCGCCTGGGCCGGCGAGGTCGAGGTCATGGACGGCACCTTCGAGTTCGTTGACGGCGGCATCGGCTACATCGCCGCTCCCGTCGACCTGACCGCTGTGCTGGGCACCGAAGAGCTGATCAACTACCAGAACCAGCTGGCCGTCTTCAAGGGCATGACCGTGAAGGCCATCGAGTACAAGAACGGCGAGCCCGGCGACGACATCTACGTCACTCTGACCTACGGCGATGCGGACTACAGCTTCTGCGTCGAGCGCTACCTGACCGGCCCCGACACCGAGGTGTACGCGGCTGTGGGCGCGCTGAAGGCTGGCGACGTGGTGGATGTGACCGGCTTCGTGTATTGGTACGAGGGCGTCAACACCCACATCACCGCGGTGGCTGCTGCGCAGTAATCACAGACAAAATGAGGGATCGCTCCTGCTACGGGGCGATCCCTTTTCGTATGCTCATTTTACCGTTCTCTTCAGCCACGCCCGGAACCGCTTTGCCAGCGCCGCCAGCCACGGCCAGAACCACTGCACCAACCCCAGCAGCAGCACCGCCGCCATCAGCCACAGCGCCCACCACAGATCGTAATAATACAGGAAAGCCGCAAAGCCTGTGTATTCCCGGCCGTCAATGCCCACCCGCACCGGGTAGACCGACGCGAGCACCCGCAGCACGATCAGCCCGATGGCCGCGCCGGCCACCATCAGCCGTCCTCCCAGCTCCCGGGGCGATGCGTACCAGCAGGTACGGCCCGGCTTCGCCGCCGCATCCGCCTCGCCGGATTCCGTCCGTACCGGCGGGGCCGCGTCCTCCCGCAGGAGATAGTCCGTCGTCACGCCGAACAGGTCCGCCAGCGCGATCACGTTTGCCGTGTCCGGCAGCGCTGCGTTCGCCTCCCATTTGGACAGGGACTGCCGCGATACGCCGACCCGCTCCGCCAGCTCCTCCTGCGTCCAGCCCCGCGCCTTGCGCAGCCGCTGCAGCTTTTCTCCGATGGTCATCGCCATGCCTCCTCGCCTTTCATTGCGCTCATGATAGCATATTTTCTCCCAAAACGCTACCAACCCGGCTTGACAATCGTGTCAAGTCGGGTTGACATCGGCTCATTCGGGCCGTTTTGCCTCGAATTTCTCGAAGATCTGCAGGTCATAGGAGCCGCGCAGCGCATCCATGTCCGCCTGCGAGCGGACCGTCCACGCCGCGAACCACGGCTTCATCCGCCGCAGCAGGAACATCGGCAGGCACCACTTCTTCTCCGACTTGAAATCGAAGGCGATGAAGTCCGGGCGCGCCCAGACGTCCTGCACCATGGAGGCGATGCCGATGTTGCGCCACCACAGCTTCCACGTCTTGCCCTTTCCGGCGGCGTTGAAGGCCAGCTGGCCGCGGATCACCTCCGGCGCATGCAGGCGGAACCAGCGGACCGCCATCGGGTCGAAGCTCTCCATGCACCACAGGCCGTCGTAGCGCCGCATGCGCTCATAGACCGCCTTGCTCAGGGCGTCGGCGTTCTTTTCCACCTTCACCTCGACGATCAGCGGTGTGCGGCCTGCCACCGTCTCCAGCAGCTCGTCGAAGGTGGGCACCGGTTCGCCGTTGGGCAGGTGGCACGCGCGCACCTGCGCCAGCGTGCTCCGGCCGATGACGACGTCCTCGCCCGTCAGGCGCTTGAGGCTGTCGTCGTGATGCACGACCAGATGCCCGTCTGCCGTCAGGTGCACGTCCAGCTCCATGCCATAGCCCTTTTCCGCCGCGGCGCGGAAGGCAGCCAGGCTGTTCTCCGGGCGGGTCGCTTCGCCGGGGTCGTTGGTGTTCCACAGCCCGCGGTGCGCATAGTCATACGGCAGCAGCGCGGAAATATCCCGCCGGGGCAGATTCGGCAGCACCAGCCACGCATACACCGCCACGAACAGCGCCAACACCGCAACGATCACGATCAGCCACATCATCATCAATCCTCCACATCCAGCGCTTCAAGTCCGTTTTTTGCCGCCGGCCTGCTGTCGCCGTGCCGGACGAACAGCATCGTCCCGAAGGCGCAGCTGGCCATCACCAGCGCATAGGGGAACAGCGTCCAGTAGCCCACATGCTCCAGCAGTGCGCCGGAAAGCACGGGCGTGAGCACCTGCGCCGCCATCGAGAAGGTATAGTAATACCCGGTATACTTGCCCACGTCCGACCCGGACGCCAGCTCCACGACCATCGGGTAGCTGTTCACGCCGATGGC
The DNA here is from genome assembly GCA_015056155.1 of Clostridiales bacterium. Classification (GTDB taxonomy): domain Bacteria; phylum Bacillota; class Clostridia; order Christensenellales; family Aristaeellaceae; genus UBA11524. The sequence goes on along the minus strand of SVGU01000007.1, from coordinate 48,706 downwards.
CGCCCAGCCCACGCCCACCATCAGGAACATCACGTATGACACGAGGTTGAGTTCCCTTTCGAAACAGCCGAGCGCGAAGCAGATCATCAGCATCGCTACGCCGATGAGGATCGTCTTCTTCCGGCCGATGTGGCTGGAAACGATGCCCACCGGCCAGTAGGCGGCGATGGCAGCCACAGTCGCCACCAGCAGGCAGGTCGCCGCATCGCCCTCGTTCTCCACCTTCCAGACGTCCAGCGCATAGCGGCTGAAGGCCGTCGTGACCGCGTTGTACGCCATGAACCACAGCGCGACCGACAGCAGGATCAGCACCAGCGAGCGCATTTCCGCCTTCGTCAGCCTCCGGGCCTGCGTTTTCGCCGCGTCCTGCTGCTCCGGCTGCTCCAGATGCGCGTTGATCGCATCGGCCTCCGCCTTCAGCCGTTCCTCGGGGATGGTGAGCTTCACCACCCACGCGCAGACGGTCATCAGCGCCGCCACGGACACGAACAGCCACGTGTAGTCGCTCACGCTCGCGCCGGCAGCGTCCACGGTCTTCACCACCAGCACCTTCGTCAGCACCAGGGACAGCGCGCTGCCGATGGCGCCCATCAGGTTGATGACCGCGTTGGCCTTCGAGCGCAGGAATTTGGGCGTGACGTCCGGCATCAGCGCGACCGTCGGCGAACGGAAGGTACCCATGGCGATCAGCAGCAATCCCAGCAGCAGCAGGAACGCCGCCAGCCCCTCGCCCTTCACCTGCGCCATCATCCCCTGCCGCACCAGAACCGGCAGCAGCACCATCAGCGCCGAGGCGGCCATCGACCCCCACAGGATGAAGGGCATGCGCCGTCCGCGCCGATCGCTCAGCGCGCCGAAAAGCGGCAGCAGCACCAGCGCCGCCACATTGTCCATCGCCATCACCGCGCCGGTGGCCGTTTCCCCCAGCGCATACGTGTTCTTCAGGATCAGCGGGACCGCAAAATCATACAGCCCCCAGAAGGCGTTGATCGCCAGGAAGGCCATGCCCACCAGCGCCGTCCGCCGGACATTCAGCTTCATCAGGTCACACTCCTTCCGTGCCTTCCCCCGCATCCAGGCTGCGGATGGGGAAGCACATGTATCCCTGCCCGGTCGCAGGGTCGGTAAAGTCCTGCACCGCGCCGGCCAGCTTCATGCCGGCAGCTTCCATCTCCAGAAGCGTCCGGGAAAAGACCTCCGGCCCGTCGTTCTCCACGCGGAGGTACTCAAAGCCCGGCACCTCCCAGCGCGTCCAGCCCTCCGGGGCAGCCGCGTCCTCCCGGCACTCCACGCCGGCGAGGTACAGCCCCCGCGAGAAGCCGTCCTCCCACGGGCGGAAAGCGCGGCTCGCGTCGGTCATCGCGCCCCACACGCCCGCAAGGCTGCCGTCATCGCGGAGCTTCGCAAGGCCCGCGACCTCCGGGAAGCGGCGGTTCGCCTCCTCCCACAGCCGCCGGACGATATCCTCGCCGTCCTCCGGCTTCCTGCCCTCCAGGCCGATGACCGCAAAGGGCGGCTTGATCCACTTTTTCATCGTCATTTGTCCTCCTGGGCGCTGCGTTTGGCGAACACCATCCGGCCCGCGCTCGTCTGCAGCACCGAGGTCACCGTGACCCGTACCGTCTGCCCCACGCATTCGCGGCCGCCCTCGATCACGATCATCGTGCCGTCCTCCAGGTAGCCCACGCCCTGACCGGCCTCGCGGCCTTCCTTCGTCACGCGCACGGACAGCACATCGCCCGCCGCCGTCACCTGCCGCAGCGCCACCGCCAGGTCGTTCAGGTTCAGCACCCGGACGCCGATCACGCGGGCCGCCCGGTTCAGGTTGAAGTCCCCGGTCATCAGCGCCGCATCCATGTCCCTCGCCAGCGCCATCAGCCGCACATCCGCGTCCTGCAGGGACAGATCGCCGGTGTCCTCCACCCGGAGGCGCACCGCCGGGTCTTCCTGCAGGCGCTTCACGGCGTCCAGCCCCCGGCGGCCGCGGATCCGCTTCGCCTCCTCCGCGGAATCCGCCATGCTCTGCATTTCCGCCAGCACGAAATCCGGGATCAGCATCTCGCCCTCCAGGAAGCCGGTCTTCAGCACCGCCTCCAGCCGGCCGTCGATCAGCACGGAGCTGTCCAGCACCTTCAGCGCTGCGGCATCATTCTGCTGCTTCGCGCGGCGCTCCCGGCGGGGCTCCTTGCTGCTCAGGAGCTCGGAGAAGTCCTCCGTGCGCCGCTTGCCGATGGAGACGCCCGTCGCGCCCAGCACCACGTACATGACCGCCGAAGCCGCCAGCGTGAATATCGAATCGCCCAGGTAGTTGAGCACCTGCGTCAGCAGCGCCGCGATCAGCAGCCCCGTGATCAGGCCTGCAGACATGGACGCCAGCTGCGCGGTGGACAGGGCGTCCAGCTGCCGCTCCACGCTCTCCATCCATTCGCCGCACCACTTCACGATCCGGGGCGCCGCAAGCCATCCGGCCAGCATGCCCGCCGCGCCCAGCCCGCAGTACAGCAGCACCAGCAGCCCCAGCGGCATCGTCAGCGCCGTGGTCATCCGGTACACCTGCACGCAGCCGAACGCGACCGCCGCGCCGGCTCCCGCGCCCGCGCCCATCACAAGGATCCGCAGCAGGCGCTGCATCTGTTTTGATCTCATCATTTCCGATCGCCTCGTCCGTCCATAAACTCAGAACAGCACGCTGATGGCCTGCATCACCGTGTCCACGCCGATGAGCTTCACGCCCTCCTCGTCCTTGATGCGGCGGAGGTTCTCCCGGGGCAGCACGATGGTCGTGAAGCCCAGGCGCCTGCATTCGGCAATGCGCCGATCGCACTGGGGGATGGCGCGCACCTCGCCCGCCAGGCCGACCTCGCCCATCACCGCAACGTCCGCGCCGATCGCCTCATCCCGCAGGGAGGACACGACCGCCAGACACAGCGCCAGGTCCGCCGCCGGCTCCGACAATTCCAGACCGCCGGCCACATTGATGTACACATCCTGGTTGTACGTCTTCTGGTTCGCGCGCTTCTCCAGCACCGCCAGCAGCAGCGCCACGCGGGAGGTATCCGCGCCGCCGACCGTCCTGCGGGGCGTGCCGAAATAGGACTGGCTGGCCAGCGCCTGCACATCGCACAGCAGCGGCCGCGAGCCCTCCAGCCCGCAGAACACCACCGACCCGCTGGCGCCCTTGGCCCGGCGGGACAGCAGCTGCTCCGAGGGGTTGAGCACCTCCACCATGCCCTCGCCGGTCATCTGGAACACGCCCAGCTCATTGACCGAGCCGAAGCGGTTCTTCACCGCGCGCAGCAGGCGGTACTCCTGCATCTTGTCGCCCTCGAAGTAGAGCACCACGTCCACCATGTGCTCCAGCAGCCTCGGGCCCGCGATCGCGCCGTCCTTGGTCACGTGGCCGACGAGGAAGCAGGCGATGCCCGTCTCCTTGCACACGCGCATCACCAGGCTCGTGCACTCGCGGATCTGGCTGACCGAGCCGGGCGCGGAGGGCATGTCCGGCCGGTACATCGTCTGCACCGAGTCGATCACCGCCACATCCGGCTGCAGGTGCCGCAGCTTTTCCTCCACCGCATCCAGCGCGTTTTCCGCCAGCACATACAGGTTGGGCATATTTGTCACGCCCAGACGGTTCGCGCGGAGCTTGATCTGCTTGGCGCTTTCCTCGCCGCTGACGTACAGCACGCGCTTGCCCGAGCGCGCCAGATTCGCGCAGACCTGCAGCAGCAGCGTCGATTTGCCCACGCCGGGGTCGCCGCCGATGAGCATCAGCGCACCCTCGACCAGGCCGGAATTGTCCGCCGCGCTGCCGCCCAGGACGCGGTCCAGCTCCCCGATGCCCGTGGAGACGCGCACCGTCACATCCTCCGGGATGTCTCCCAGCAGCATCGGCGACGCGCCGGTGCCCGGACGCTGGTTCGCAGCGATCTTCCCGCTCTTCCCAGCCGCTGTGCCGGTGATGACCGCCGCCTCCTCCATCGTATTCCATGCGCCGCAGCCCGGGCACTTGCCCACCCACTTGGGCGTCTCAAAGCCGCATGCCGTGCAGGCAAACAGCGTTTTTTCCTTCGCCAAGGGTCACAGACCCCCTTTCGTTTTATCTGATCTATTATACCACACGGACCGCCCCGTGGGAAGGGGAACTTGCACGGCGCCGCGCTGACGCATCAGCGGCATTTCCCCGCGTCCCAAATGCGTAACAAATCCCGCAGCATCTTGCAAATGGCGGGGAAAAGGGCTATAATGGATGATGGGCTATTGTGCAAAGCCCAATGCAAATGCAGGAGATACGAATATGTGTGAATTGCAAGGTAAGAAGCCCCCGATGGCTCTGAAGCTCATCCTGGTCGCAGCGGCGGTCCTGTCCGTGGCGGCTGCGCTGTTCCTGGTGCCCTCCTCCCCCGCGCTGATGGTGGATACCCCCGTGTATGTGGGCGCGGTGGACGAATGGGGCTACCCCGCCGGTTTCGCGATCCCGGCCTACGCGATCTGCATCGCCGCGGGCCTCGCCGGCGCCATCGCGCTGACGGCCGTGCTGGGCTGGAAGCGCTGCGGCTGCCTGTGGAAGGGCATGGCGCTGGCGCTGGTGAGCGCCGCCTGTGCGCTGGTCTGCGGCCATCTGCTGTTCTGCGCGGTGCGCTGGAGTTACATCATCAATGACCTGGGCGGCTCGGCGGCCTTCCTCGTGCAGTTCTGGGAGGGCGGCTACACCATGTACGGCGCGGTCTTCGGCGGTCTGCTGGGCGCGCTCCTGGTATCGAAGGCCACCCGCACCTCCCTGGCGGAGCTGCTGGACATTCTGGTGCCGGGCATGGCGCTGCTGATCCTCTGCGGCCGCTTCGGCGAGCAGTTCACCTCCCAGGGCATGGCGTCCTACCGTTTGGCAGAGGCGCTGAGCATGCTGCCCTTCGCCGGCATGGACGAGTGGGGCTCCCCCCTGCTGCGGGTCTACGCCTATGAAGCGATTGCCGCCGCCGCCGCGCTGATCGCATCGCTGGCGGTGCTGCTGCGCAAGGGCCCTGCCGGCCGCGCGGCCGAGACGGGTCTGCTCATCATCAGCGTGCTGCAGATCATGCTGGATTCCTGGCGCGGCGACGAGCTGATCAAGTTCGGCTTCGTCTGCCTGAACATGGTCATGGCGGCGGTCGTGGTGGTCTTCATCCTCGCCGCGCGCATCATCCGCCGCGTGAAGGCGAAGGGCTGGACCCCCTGGACCATCGCGCGCATCCCGCTGTTCCTCCTTTCCGTGGGCGTTGTGGTCCTCGTTGAGTTCGGTCTGGACGGCAAATTCGGCATCCGCGCCGCCAACACCCTGCTGTACAGCATGCAGGCGGCAGCCATCGCGGTGATGCTCGCCTCCGTGCTCATCGACGACGGCCGCAGGAAGTTCAAGGTATAACGCAGAAAGGAATTACGAATCATGCAGGTGACGCATCCTCAGGAGCCCTTTATGAACGTCCCGCCGGAGGACGTGTTCGTCGCGGTGAACGAGCTGGGCGTGCAGGCCGGCTATGGCTATGTGATGTACCAGTATCAGCCCGTCGTGTACCCCGACCGTCCGGTGAACATCTTCTTTACCATGGACTGCACGCCCGAGGCGGAGTACCTCATCTTCGGCGCGCTGGTGGCCCGCGCCCGGCAGCTGCGCCAGCAGAACCCCGGCGAGGCGGCGCGCATGTACACCTCCGTCAACCCCGGCGACACGCGCAAAATGAACTTCTACCTCCATAACGACCTGACCATCGGCAACACGGAGGATCTCGTCCGCCTGCAGCTCCCCATGGACGCAGGCCCCGACAGCTTCAACTGCGCCTTCGCCGCCACCCCGCTGAACACCGTGCAGGAGCAGGCAGAGCTGATCGAGCGCTTCAACCGCAACGGCATCAGCTACATCAACCTGCAGTACCTGCAGCTCCTGCGGGCGAACCCCCACTTTGTGGCGCTGGGCCTGAAGTACGGCCCGAACCTGGTGGGCGAGTGCGTCATTTCCGGCCGGGGCGACGGCACGGCTGAGCTCGCCGCCATCTACATCACCCCCGACCATCAGCGCCGGGGGCTGGGCCGCAAGCTCCTGCAGCGCGCGCTGGCCATCTGTGCGCACGAGGGCGTGACGGACGTGCGCGCCCGCATCATGAGCGCCAGCCAGCCCCAGGTCCGCCTGATGCGCTCCTTCGGCGCGGAGCTCCTTGACCAGACGCTCCTCTTCCCCTGCAAGGATCTCTGATGCGCTTGCTGCCCGGAATGTAAGCTTTATTGTATTTCGATATATTTCACTTGACATTCATTGTCCTCCTGTGTTATGCTGACAGCAGACAGGAGGACTTTTTGTATGTCAAGAAGGATCATCCAGCCGGATCTGGAGGGGCGCGTGTCCCATGAACGCCTCACGCCCGCGCAGGAGCGCCTGGCGTCCGTCCGCAGCGCGACCCGGTGGCTGACCATCCCCGGCTGCCTGTTTTCGGCGGTGATGGTCGCCACCCACATTCTTTCCGTTATGGACCACCCCATCGGATGGAGCTGGCTGCTGCTGAGCTCGCTGGGGCTTGCGGCGGCCTTCGTCCAGTCGGCGGTGCGGCTGAAATGGCGGCGGTGGTCGTGGGCGGGCTTCATCGCAGCCCTCGCCGTGCACGGATACGGCATGCACCGCTCCTACGTCGCCTTCGCGGACGATCCGGGCGTGATGGAGGTCATCCCGGAAACGGAGATGCTGCTGCTGGCGGCGCTGCTTGTGCTGCACGGGCTGTGGAGCCTGTTTCAGAGGATAACGCAACAACAGGAATCGGAGGCATGCATATGAAGCATCTTTTTTCCCGGAACGGGCTGCGGCCGGCGAACGAGTCGCGCCCGGCGGTCATGTTCACCTTCGTGCAGCTGATGGGGCTGTGCGCGTTGGCGATCGTCGCCGCTGCGATGGTCTTCATCGGCAAGGAAGTGGCCGCATCCCTGCGCGACGTACCGCGGGAGCTGTGGTGGGACCCGCTGCTGGTCCTCGTCCTGAGCGCGGGCGTGGGCGGCTGCCTCCTCTGGCTGCTGACGGAATTTATCCTCGTGTGCGGCCGCGTCCGGAAGGAGACGGCCTTCACGCAGAAGAACGTCCGCGCGCTGGGGCGGATCTCGCTGGCCTTCGCGGTCATCGGCGTGCTCCTGCTGCCCCTGGGCAAGCCGCTTATGGACAGCCTGCTGCTGGGGCTGCGGGGCGTCCGTTCGCCGGTGTGGTGGCTGCTGCCGTCCTTCGCGGCCTGGGCGGCTGCGCTGATGATCCGCGCCATTCAGGTGCTGATGCGCCGCGCCGTGGACATGCAGGACGAGCAGGATCTGACGATATAAGGCGGTGATTCGATGTTGAAGTGGCTTGATTCCCCCAGGGTTCTGTTTATCCTGCTGCGCGCGGCGGCGGTCCTTGCGATCATCGCGGGCGTGTGGCTGAGCCTGTTCTGCGGCATTGCGCTGTGCGAGGGCGCCGGGACGGCCGGTGCGGTCGTCGCCATCGCGGCGGCGGTCATCAGCGGCGGCCTGTGGGTCGCGGCGTGGGTGAGCTTCGCGGGCATGTGCACGCGGCTGATCCGCGGCGGCACGGCCTTCACCCGCGAAAACAGCCGCTCGCTCCGGCTGATCGGCATCTGCGTGGTGCTCATGGCTGCGGTGACCTGCCTGCGCGCCCTGCCGGCATTGATCGCCGCGCCGGACGTCTATCTGGTGATCGAGGCAATCATCCTGCCCGGCATGTTCCTGACCATCGGCGTGCTGGCCTTCATCCTGCGCCGGCTGCTGGAGCGCGCCATGGCCCTTGAAGCGGAGCAGGCAGATGTGATATGATGGCAGCAGAGCAAGCAAGGAGGCACTGATATGATCCGAGTTGACCTGGATGTGATGATGGCGCGCCGAAAGATGTCCCTGACCGAGCTGAGCCAGAAGGTCGGCATCACCATGGCGAACCTGTCCATCCTCAAAAACGGCCACGCCAAGGCGGTGCGTATGTCCACGCTGGACGCGATCTGCCGCGCGCTGCACTGCCAGCCGGGCGACATCCTCATCTTCGAGGAATCCGACGACCCGATGGAGTGGGAGCATTGACCGGCCGCGCCGGGAATCGCAAAAGAAAAAACCGTCTGGCGGCGCTTCTTTGCCTGCTGACGGCGCTGCTGACGGCCTCCTGCGCCCCGCATAGCGACGGACTGCAGGCGGAACGGGCGGCACTGCATCTGGCGGGGATCCCCCTCTACGATTTCAACGCGATCCGCACGGGCGACGGGCTGACGGCCTTCGCCATGCCTCACTACTTCAGCCGCGAGGACCCGACCGATCTGCGGCTCCTCGCACTGGAAAGGCTGGAAACGACGCAGGGCTGGCATGTGGAAGCCGTCCCTGCCCAGACCGTTTCGGCCCTGATCCGCGCCTGCCATCCGGAGATACCCCTGTTTCCGGCGGATGATGCGGTTTTCGAGGCCTGGTACTTCCGGGAGGGCAGCGCATTTCCCAATACATTACCCAATTGCAAACCCAACAACATCTGGACGCTGGGCTTCTTTGACGCCGATGCCGCGTGGTGGCTGTGCATGGACAGCAGCGGCCATTCAACCGGGTATGTTTCAGGAGATTCCGTTGTGACTCAGGCGGGGCCGGTTGCCATTGCCGCCACCTGTGTCTCCCCGGAGGCGAACCCCTGCCCGAAGGAATCAGAGTGGGTTATGGGATGCATCACGCAGCCGGAGCTGGCGCGCCTGATGCGGGCGACGCAGGAGGAAGCCTGGCCGCAGCTGTACCCGGACGCCTCCGTGACCTTCGACCGCTGGCGCTGGGAGGACCGCATCGGCGTCATGCCCGGCCGCGGAAGCCCGTGGCTCCCGCAGGCGCTGCAGGAAGCCGGGATCACAGACAGCCGCAGCTGGGTGCTGTCCCTCATTGACGAGGACACCGGCCTGCTGATCCGCTATTCCTGCGAAAGATAAACAAAACAGGGTATGTTTCAGGATCACCCCGTAACATACCCTGTTTTTTGTTGTTACATAATCAGTCCAAGGGACTTGAGGCCGAAGATCAGCAGGAAGATGGTCAGGATCGCAAAGCCGCTGGTGAACACCACCGACGCCGCGGCCAGATCACCGTCGCCGCCCATCTGCTGCGCCATCGGGTAGGAGGAGACCGCCGTGGGCGCGCCGTACATGATCATGATCGGCACGAGGAACTCATTGCGGAAGCCCAGCGCCACGCCGATGCCCACCATCGTCAGCGGCAGGATGACCAGGCGCACCAGCACGGTCAGGAACAGCTGGAAGCGGAAATTCCGCACGCTGGAGAAGACGAACTGGCTGCCCAGCGCCACGAGGGACAGGGGCGTGGCCACGTTGCCGAGCTTGACGATGGTCGCCTTATGCAGCGCCTCCGGCAGGACCAGGCCGAAGCGGATCTTGAAGAAGTAGAACACCAGACCCAGGAGCGAGGCGATGATCAGCGGATTGGTCGCGATGCCCCGGAGCATCTTGCTAATGTTGGGCTTGCCGCCGCGGAAGGTCTCCAGCGAAATGACGGCCAGGATGTTGTAGATCGGCACCGTCAGGCCCAGCAGCAGCGACGTGGGGCCGCTCAGCTCGCCGCACAGCGTCTCCGCCAGCGGCAGCCCGAACAGCGCGAAATTCGACCGGAACATCGCCTGGATCATCACGCCCCGGCGGGAATTCTCCTTCTCCACCCGCGGGACCAACATCATCAGCACCACGAAGGTCAGCAGCAGTCCGATGCAGGCAAACAGGATCAGCTTCAGGTCGAAAACAGCGCTGATATCCTTGATTTCATAAATGTTGTTGAACAGGTAGATGGGCAGGAACACCTTGAAGCACAGCTTGTTCAGGCTCTGGCGGACGTTCTCCTCCAGCATGCCGATGCGCCGCAGGAACATGCCCAGCAGGATGCACAGAAACAGCGGCAGCACCGCTTCAAAGGACGTGATCAGGTTCTCCATGACGTGTCGTCTCCTTTACAGCTGCGGCAGCAGGTCCTCCCGTACCGCCTCCATCAGCGCCTTGGTATCCCGGCATTCCGCCAGCAGGGTGAGCACCGCGCCGCCGCGCCGGTCGATAAAGCACAGCTGGCCGTACTTGCCGTCGGCACGGAACACCTGATCCGCGCCGCCCCAGAAGAGGTAGCCGTAGCCGTGGGGCGTGCCGTTCTCCGCCTGACGCTGCAGGCACGCCTGCACCCACTGCGCCGGCACGAGCTGCCGCCCCTGCCAGTGTCCGTCCTGCTGGCAGAGCAGGCCGAAGCGGTGCAGCTCGCTGGCCGTCAGCATCAGTCCGCCCGCACCGAAGGTCAGGCCCAGCGGATCGCACTCCCACGTGGGGCGGTGGATCCCCAGCGGCCCGAACAGGCGCGGCATCAGGTAGCTGACCAGGTCCGTCCCTGCCCGGCGCTGCACCAGCACGCCCGCCAGATACGGGCCGACGTTGTTATACACAAAGCGCGTCCCGGGCGCATACGAGAAGGGCTGACGCAGCGCCAGCTTCACCCAGTCCGTTTCCGGATACAGGGGCCGCTGCGCCCCCATCAGGAAGCCCTGCGCCTGCCCGAGGCACATGGTCAGGAGGTCGCGCACGCGTGCCTGAAGCAGATGCTCACTGACAAATTCGGGCAGATCGCCCGCGAAAGCGTCCGTCAGCCGCTCGTCGATGGAGAGCAGCCCCTCCTGCTGCGCGATGCCCACGGCGATGGCGGTGAAGCTCTTGGAGGCCGAGTAGATGTTCCTCCGGCAGTCCTCGTCCCAGTCATGGCTGGCAACGAGGCGTCCGTGCTTGCTCGCGCGCAGGTTCAGCACCCGCAGCGCCGGCGCCTTCTCAGAAAAAGCAGACAGGTCGATCGGCATGGGATCGCTCCTCTCCATCGTGTTGTTCGGTTCATTATAGCACAGAAGCGTGTCGGATACAATCAAAATCCAGCCGCGCAGGATTGTAAATTCGTCAGCTTTCTGTTTACATCGGACGCAAAAACATGCTATAATATCTTGAATATGTCATTTACAGGAGGAACGCAGATGAAGAAACTGCTGATCGCTCTCGTGACCCTGTGCCTGGTGCTGATGTGCACCACCGCGCTGGCCGCCAGCAAGCCGACCGTCTCCTTTGCCAGCAAGAACGGCACGATCAACGGCGGCTTTGAGTACGAGCTGGGCGTGAAGATCAACAAGGCGCAGAGCCAGGATCTGTCCGTGGACATCATCAACAACACGACCCGGAAGACGATGACCGTCGTGATCCCCGCAGGGCGGACGACCGCGTCTGTGGAGATCCCCACGGAGGTCGTGACGGAGCGGACGAAGATCACCTTCTCCTTCGGCAAGAGCGACGAATATGAGTGCGGCACCGCGCACACGCTGACCCTCTACCAGCTGCCGAAGGTGCAGTTCTATCTGGCCGTCAGCTTCGGCAACGTGGGCAAGGACATGTCCGTGATCGTGCAGTGCAACAACCCCTCCAGCGTCATCCGGGGCAACAACACCTTCACCCTGCGCGACACCGACGGCACGGTGCTGGCGGAGAAGGAATGGGGCAACGCCAACAACCGCCTGACCTTCAAGCTCACGCCGGACGAGAGCATGCTGGGCCGCCATGACGTGACAGTGTGGCTGGGCGAGCACGAGGTCTCCATCGACGACGGCTATGTCACCATCGCCGACCCGACCGCGAAGGCCGTTGTGGAGCTGGATCCCCCGGCCCCGCTGATGGCCATCGGCATCGACTGCGGCTTCAACGGCCGCAACACCGACGTGATCCTCGAGGTGCTGGAGAAGCATGACGTGAAGTGCACGTTCTTCATGACGGGCTACTTCCTGCGCGAGTTCCCGGAGGAGGCCAGGCGCATCTACGAGGCCGGCCACGAGATCGCCAACCACTCCAACACCCACAAGCACATGAAGGAGCTCAACTCCTACAATCAGCTGCGCCAGCTGCAGATCCCGACCGAGGAGGCCGAGGCGCTGCTGGGCGTGACGCCGCGCCTGTTCCGCCCGCCGCATGGCGAGTACAACAGCAACATCTCCTCCATCTCCCGCGGCGAGGGCATGGAGGTCGTGATGTGGTCCGCCACCTACCACGATTCCACCGGCAAGTATACCGAGGCGCAGATCTACAAGTGCGCCACCACCGGCAATGATTACAAGCCCGGCTCGGTCGTGCTGTGCCATCTGGACGGCTACTTCCAGCCGGATACGCTGGACGCCGGCCTGACCTACTATGAGTCCCTCGGCCTGCAGGTGATCCCGATCAGCGCGCTGATCTACGCCTCCGGCCGCGAGCTGCCTCCCATGCCCATGGGCAAGGAAGCGATGGTCTATACCGACGAGTACTGGGCAACCTGGCTGGAGAACAACCTGCCGGATTTCGCCTCCATGGTCGAAGCAGCCAAGTAAATTCGTGCTCCGGGGAGCCTGTTCCGTATGAACAGGCTCCTTTTTGTGTACACCGGAGGACATGGATGCACGGCAGCAAGGCAGCCACTCCTCGAGGGGGGATGCGTGCATCAGCACGCCACCCCATCAGAAGTTGTAACTCCCGTCCCCCACTGCAGGGAGCTTCGACCCGCTTATCCGGCCGCCTCCCACTACATCAAGGAAGAAGACTGATATGGGCGACGCTCGACTCTGCGAGCTCCGCTCGTAGAGTCGAGCCAAAGCGAACGCAACAAGGTGCATGAAGCCTTCATCCCCACGCTGCACCGAAGTGCAGCCGTGATCCGCCGTGCCTTGCATGGCGGGCGCTCAACCCCACGTGGCGTTGCCGCACGAGCGCGTCGCGGGGCGTCTGTCACGCCCCGTGACCCCCGCAAGAAAGCAGACAACAACCACACACCAAAACGGGTCAAGGGTCGAAGACCCTTGCAGAGTCCCGGGCCGCCGGAGGCCCCCGCCCTCACGCCACCATCACCATCGCCCCGAGCGCCAGAAGGAAGGATATTGCCCCGTGCAGGCATTGCCAGAAGAGTTGGGCTGGGAGGGTAAGGAGGCCCCTTGGGTAGAGGGCGCGGTTTTGGAGGAGGATGGCGAGGCCGCCGAAACCGGTCGCACCGGCGAGGGCGGCTGTCCGGTAAGGCAGGGGCCAGGGCATTTGCGCGAGGTACTCTGCGCCGGTGGTCACTTCCAGCACTGTCGTCAGGGGCAGGGCGGCAGCCGGGATGACCCATGCTCCGAGGGCCGCGAATACCCGCAGGAGCGCCATCGTTCCGCAGACAAGCAGCAGCGTCCGGGCCGTCTGGTCCACCGCCTGCCCAAGGGTGAGCGGCGATGCCTGGCCAGCAGGTTCCACCGGTGCGGCGGCCGGTTTCAGCCGGACAGCGCCTGCCGCGAGGCCTGTCAGACCGCCGCCCAGCACGACGCTCACCAGCAGCACCGCACCCGCCACGGGCGACCCCAGCCACCTGCCGCAGGTGCCCAGCAGGAACATCGGGCTCATGGTGGCCGTCGCCACCGCCAGCGTCACGCGCTGCCGCCCGGACAGGCCGCCCATCGCCAGCAGCCTCGCGCCGGTGGGCGAACCGCCGCCCCAGCCCAGCAGCGCCATCAGCCATGGCGGCATCCCCCCGCCGAAGCGGCTCGCCAGCATCAGCGACAGCACCATGTACGGCAGCAGCCCCGGCAGCACCGCCCGAACAAACAGATTGCACGCCGAGGCCGCCGCGTCCATCACCAGCGGCGCGCGCAAAAGCAGCAGCACCATCGCCGCCGCCAGCAGAAGCCGCATGAAGATCCCCCCTTTTTTTCCCGCGCAAAACGTGGTATACTAAGGGATGAATATTCGCCATGGAGGCATCGTTATGCAAGACACCTTCCTGATCGTAGACGGCAACAGCCTGATGCACCGGGCCTACCACGCCCTTCCCCTCATGGACGCGGAGGGCATCTACACCAACGCGATCTACGGCTTCCTGAACATGCTCCTCAAGGTCATCCGGGAGCAGGAGGTCCGCTACATCGCCGTGTGCTTTGACGAGCACGGCCCCACCTTCCGCCACACCGCCTATGCGGATTACAAGGCAGGCCGCTCCGCCACGCCGGATGAGCTGCGCCAGCAGTTCCGCACGATCCGGGAGCTGCTGACCGATATGGGCATCCGCTGGTATACCCTCATGGGCTGGGAGGCGGATGACCTGCTGGGCACGCTGTCCCTGAAGGCCGAGGCCTCCGACGTGCGCCCGCTGCTGCTCACCGGCGACCGGGACGCGCTGCAGCTGGTGGACGGCCGGACGGAGCTGATGTTCACGCGCAAGGGCATCAGCGAGACGATCCTGTTCACGCCCGCCCGCGTGCACGAGGAGTACGGCTTCTCCCCCGAGCAGGTGACGGACTGGAAGGGTCTGGCCGGCGACAGCAGCGACAACATCCCCGGCGTTCCGGGCGTGGGCGACAAGACCGCCGTGAAGCTGCTGCACCAGTACGGCACGCTGGAAAACATCCTCGCTCATGCCCATGAGGTCAAGGGCAAGCTGGGCGAAAAGCTGCAGACCTGGCAGGAGCAGGCGCGCATGTGCAAGGATCTGGCCACCATCCGCCGGGATGCGCCGGTGCCCTTCACGCTGGCCGAATGCGCCCTCCCCGACCTGAAAAACGCCATCCCCGCGCTGAAGAAGCTGCGCCTGAACGCGCTGATCAAGCGGATCGCAGGCGAGGGCGGCTCCTCCCCGGCAGCGGACGCCGGAAGCCCGCAGCCCGCGGACAGCGCCTCTGCCGATGTTGCCGCGCCGGTGCTGCTGACCTTCTCCGAGCCCGCCGTCATCGACACGGCGGAGGCCCTCTCTGCCTGGCTGAACGCCCTGCCCGAAGCCGCTCATCCCCTCGCCCTGTACATCAGCGAGACGGCCATGTCCATCGCGGCACAGAGCGGCGCATGGGCGTCCATCGGTCTGGGCGGCGATCTGCTGAACCCCGGCCCCGACCCGGCCGAGGTGCTCGCCCTGCTGGCGCCGGTGCTGTGCGCGCATCCCGCCATCGTCCACGACGGCAAGCGCCTGTGGCACCAGCTGCACCGGATGCAGCTTCC
This sequence comes from Clostridiales bacterium, assembly GCA_015056155.1. Taxonomy (GTDB): domain Bacteria; phylum Bacillota; class Clostridia; order Christensenellales; family Aristaeellaceae; genus UBA11524. The sequence continues at coordinate 33,683 of SVGU01000007.1, read as the reverse complement.
GCTGCCGGACCGGTTCCAGTGGGACACGATGCTGGGCGCATACCTGATCAACCCGCAGGAGAAGAGCTACTCCTTCGCCGCGCTGCACGGCGAGCTGCCGGAGGACGCGCGGGGCGTCGCCTCCCTCGCGGCATGGCAGATGCAGCGGATCGCGCAGGACCAGATGCAGCACCTGATGCAGGACGTCGAGATGCCCCTGTCCCGCGTGCTGTTTGACATGGAGGTGCTGGGCTTTGCGGTGGATACGGCGTTCCTGCGCCAGCTCGGCGACCGGTACGTCGCGCAGATCGAGGAGGCCAGGCAGGACTTCTACGCCGCCTGCAGCCGGATGGCCGGGCAGACGGTGAAGCCCATCAATCTCAATTCCACCATGCAGCTGGGCGATCTGCTCTTCGACCAGCTGGGCCTTCCCCACGGCAAGAAGACCAGCCGCGGCTATTCCACCAGCGCGGAGGTGCTGGAGAACCTGCGGGACGTTGCGCCCGAGGTCATCGACCCGCTCCTGCGCTACCGCCAGCTGACCAAGCTGAACTCCACCTACATCGAGGGGCTGCTGCGCCTGACCGGCAGCAACGGCCGCGTCCATTCCACCTTCGATCAGGTGGCGACGGCGACCGGGCGCATCTCCTCCTCGGAGCCGAATCTGCAGAATATCCCCGTGCGTACCGAGGAGGGCCGCGAGATCCGTCAGGCCTTCCTGCCGCGGGAGGGCTGGGTGCTGCTGGACGCGGACTACAGCCAGATCGAGCTGCGGCTGATGGCGCATTTCTCCGGAGACGAGGCGATGCTCGACGCCTTCCGCACCGGGCAGGACGTGCACGCCCGCACGGCCAGCGAGATCTTCGAGGTGCCGCTGGACGAGGTGGACGGGACGCTCCGCTCCCGCGCCAAGGCGGTCAATTTCGGCCTCATCTACGGCATCAGCGCCTTCGGTCTCTCCCGCAACACCGGCGTCACCCAGCAGGAGGCGCGCACCTTCATCAGCCGCTACTTCGCCAAATACCCGGGCGTGAAGCGCTTCATGGACACCGCCGCCGAGGACGGCGCGGTCAACGGCTATGCCCTGACCCTGATGGGCCGCCGCCGCTACCTGCCCGAGCTGCAGTCCCCCAACGCCATGACCCGCGAATTCGGCAAGCGCGCCGCCATGAACACCCCCGTGCAGGGCACCGCCGCGGACATCATCAAGCTGGCAATGGTGCGCGTGCACGAGGCGCTGCGCCGCGAGGGGCTGCAGAGCCGCCTCATCCTGCAGGTGCACGACGAGCTTCTGCTGGAATGCCCGCCGGAGGAAGCGCCCCAGGCCGCCCGCATCCTGCAGGAGGCGATGGAGAGCGTCATCACCCTGTCCGTACCCCTGTCCGCCGAGGTGCATCAGGGCGCAAGCTGGGCCGAGGCGAAATAATCCCCGGCCGCCGCTGCAGGGCAAAATCCGCAATGAAGTTTCCGTAAATCCGCTGCGAAAGCAGGAGATTTACCATTTGTGACGAATACTCCACTGAATGCGGAATTCCGCAGGATATCAACACGATCATAAGGAGAATTGACATATGGCTGAGATTCTGGAGTTCAAGTTTGACACGCAGCTGCTCATCGAGGGGCACGATCTGGACGAAGACGAGATCTTCGACTACATCACCGAGCATTTCGAGGGCGACTGCCTGCTGGCGGTGGGCGATGACGAGCTGATCAAGATCCACTTCCACACCAACAAGCCCTGGGAGGTGCTGGAGTACTGCGCGACCCTGGGTGAGATCCACGACATCGTGGTGGAGAACATGCAGCTCCAGTCCGAGGGCCAGCACGGCTGATGCGAGGAAGGCTTCGGTTAATTAGGAATTCGGAATGCGGAATTCGGAATTGAATTTGTTTTTCCATGACCGCCTGGTTGATCGGGCGGTCTTTTTTAGTATTCTTTTTATGCGCTCATTGGACAAAACGTACCCTTCCAGGTGTCTTATTGGGTGAAAAGCACCGGGCTTCATGCCCGGTAATGGCCGAAAAAGGAGGCCGATGACCATGACCAATGACGAGATCCTGTCCGAATGGCTCCGGGAGTATGGCGACCTGATCACCCGCACATGCTGCCTGTACCTGGGCGACAGGGGGCTGGCAGAGGACGCAACGCAGGAGACCTTCCTGCGGGCGTGGAGATCGATGGCGCAATTCGAGGGGCGTAACAACGCATCGCCCCGGAGCTGGCTCATCCGCATCGCCATCAACACCTGCCGCAACATCCGCCGCACGTCATGGTTCCGACGGACTGACCGCAGCGTCACCCCGGAGGAGCTTCCCCTGCCCGCCGTCACGGAGGACCGGACGCTCCTGCTCACCGTGCAGTCCCTCCCGGACAAGTACCGGCAGGTGGTCATCCTGCGCTACTACCACGGCATGAGCCTTGATGAAACGGCGCAGACGCTGGGCCTGTCCCGCTCGACCGCTTTTCACCGACTGCAGAAGGCCCTGAAGAGCCTTCGCATCCAATGGGAAGGAGGTGCAGACAATGACTGAACGCGACCTGACCCGCATCCTGACCGAGCATGTCGCCGACGTGCACCTCCCGGACGAGGCCGTGCGGCGCATCCGCATGGCTGCAAAGGAGGAAAAGCCTGTGAAGAAGAAAATGAGCCTTGGCGTTGTACTGGTGATGCTTTTGATGCTGCTGGCGGGCGCTGCAGTGGCCGCCGAAATGGGAATCTTTGATTTCCTGTCCCGGAAGATGGGGCAGACCGTGCTGCCCGAAGCTGTCCAAGCCGTACAGAACCATGTGGCACGCGGTGAAACGGAGCACATCACCTTTGACGTGAAGCAGGCCGTTTACGACGGCAAATCCGTGTCCCTGATGGTGGAGATGCGGGCGAAGGACAACCAGACCTTCCTCATCACCGAGGGCTACTGTTCGGACGACCCCTACGGCTGCCTTACTTACGCCACCGAGGCCGCGATGCTGGCCGACCCCCGCACCATCGCGGAATACGCCCGGGACAGCGGCTGTTCACGCATCCTGAGCGCCAGTATGCACTTTGGCGTCGAGTCAGACATTGCATGTGTGGAAGAATGGCGGGACAATGCGCTCACCGTGATGTACTCCCTCAACGCAGAGGGCGATCCCCTGACGCTCCCTGTCACGTATGCCGAGCTCAACGCGGAAAGCGGCGAATCCCATCAGGCTCAAAGGGATATTATCCTGACTGCTTCCGCTCCCCTGTGGCAGGTCCGCAGCTCCCAGACCTTTGACCTGCCGGAATACGGCATCTGCATCGAAGGACTGACCGTCACCGGTACCCCGCTGCAGAGCTATTGGGAGGCTCGCTATGTCATCACGAACGAGGTGAAGGCTGAGGGATTCCACTGGTTTGACCTGCTCTCCGCCGAAGGCGAAGAACTTCCCCGCGGTGTGCTGGGCATGGGCGGCAGCAAACGCCCCTCCGACATCGACGAGCAGCGCATCTGGCAGGGTGGCTTTGGCGCCTCAATGGAAGCGCCCGCGCAACTGATGCTGCAGGTGCGCGACGTGAACGGCACGCTCGCGCCCGTTCATTACCTCTTCGACCTCAAATAAACACCTCGCCCCTCCCGCAGCCGCAAGCCGCAGGAGGGGCGTTGATTCTGTTGTGATTACGCCGCACCCAGCTGCCGGTCGACCTTGCGCAGGATCTCCCGGGTGCTGCCGTAGGTCAGGGTTTTCAGCGCCGCGTCGATGGGCAGCACCAGCACGCCCAGCACCTGCGACCGGTCCGCCACAGGGGTCTGCTCCGCATAGTGGGCGATGAACCAGCTCACCCGCTTCACGTCGCCGCCCGCGATGGGGTATTCGTCCACCATCACCGGCTCATGGGTGTGGAGGATGGCGGTCACGCCGGTTTCCTCCCGCACCTCGCGCAGGGCGGTCTCCGCCAGCGTCTCGCCCGGCTCCACGTGCCCCTTGGGCAGGCCGTAGCTGCCGTTCTTCTCCCGGACGAGCACATACTGCCGCTGGCCGTTCACCACCGTGTAGAGCACGGCGCCTGCCGAATGGATCATGCTCATTCCTCAGCCCTCCAGCGCCTTCGCCAGACGCTTCACGCCCTCGGTCAGGTAGCGGCGGGGGCAGCCGATATTGACGCGGGCAAAGCCGTCGCCGCTGTCGCCGAAGAACTTGCCCATCGTGAACATCACGCCGGCCTCATGGGTGCGGCGGACAAGCTCCGCCTCGTCATAGCCATAGGCCGTCAGGTCGATCCAGGCCAGATAGGTCGCGGTCATGGGCGTCATCACGGCCCTGGGCAGGTACTCCTTCACCAGCGCGGCGAGGTGGTCGCGGTTGCCGGCGAGGTAGTCCATCAGGCCGTCCAGCCAGGCGTCGCCGTGCTCATAGGCCGCGCGGGTCGCCTCGAGGGCGAAGATGTTGCCCGAGCGCACGCCCGCCTTGTCCATCTCAGCGCAGAAGGCCTTGCGCATCTCCTCATCGGGGCAGATGCATTCCGCCTGCATCAGGCCGGCCAGGTTGAAGGTCTTGCTCGCCGCGCAGAAGGACATCACATTCTCCTGCGTGATGGACAGCACCGGCACAAATGTGCTGGGCGCATACACGAAGTCCGCGTGGATCTCGTCCGACACCAGCGGCACGCTGTACTTCTTCAGCACGCCGATCAGCGCCGTCAGCTCCTCCCGCGTCCACGCACGGGACACCGGGTTGTGCGGATTGCACAGGATCATCATCTTCGCGCCGGCCTGGCACTGCCTTTCCACCGCCGCCAGGTCCATGCTGTAGCTGCCGTCGGGCTGGCGGACCAGCGGCGCGTCCAGCAGCGTGCGGCCGGTTGCCGCGACGCTCATGCGGAAGGGGCCGTACACCGGGGACTGGATGATGATCCCGTCGCCGGGCTTCGTCAGCGCCAGAGCCGCCAGCTTCAGGCCCGTAACCACGCAGGGCATCATCACCAGGCTTTCCGGCGCGATGGTCAGGCCATGGCGGCGCTGCCAGAAGTCGATCAGCGCCTGCTTGTCGTCCTCCAGCTCCGCCGTGTAGCCGAAGGTCGGATGACCGGCGCGGCGCAGGATGGCCTCCTGGACGGCGGGCGGGCTGGGAAAGTCCATATCCGCGACCCACAGGGGCAGCATGTCCTCGCCGTGCTCCTTGCGGGCCTCGTCCCACTTTTCGCAGCGCGTGCCCATGCGGTACAGACCCGCGTCAAAATACTCCTGATCAAACTTCATTGCCGGTTTCCTCCTTCGGTTCAGTCGCCTTGAGCACCCAGAAGCCGGCGGATTTGTCCAGCTTCTCCACGGCTCCGTACAGCGTTCTGAGGTATTTCACGCAGCTTTCCGCGCCCTGCTGCTTGCGGATGACCAGATAAAGCGCGCCATCCCCGCGCAGGGTCTTCGCTGCGTCTGCAAACATTTTGTAGATGACCTGCTTTCCGGCACGGATGGGCGGATTGGTCACCACCGCGTCGAAGCGGCGCTCCATCAGCGCGCTCATGCCGTCGGACTCGATGACCTCCGCCGCCACGCCGTTGCGCTGGCAGTTCTCCTTCGCCAGCCCCAGCGCGCGGTGATTCACATCCGCCATGACCACGCGGGCGTTCCGGTTCGCTTTGGCGATCGCCACGCCAATGGCGCCCCAGCCGCAGCCCAGGTCCAGCACGTCGCCCTCCAGCGCCGGCAGCGCATCCAGCAGCAGCCGCGAGCCCACATCCAGCTCGCCCTTGGAAAACACACCCGCGTCCGTCATGAAGTTCAGCCCGTATCCGCGGTAAGGGAACGCGCAGGGCGTGGGCTTCGATTCGCTTGTCGGGTCGGCAGTGTAGTACTGGTCGTTCATGTCGGCACCTCCATCTGCGCATCGGCATACAGCGCAGCGATCTCATCCTCCGTCAGCTCGCGCCACTCCCCCTCGGGAAGGGTCTCATCCAGCCTCAGGCTCCCGAAGCTCAGCCGGTGCAGCGCCGTCACCTCGCGCCCCACGGCGCTGAACATGCGCTTCACCTGATGGAACTTGCCCTCGTGGACGGTCACCAGCCCCGTATCCGGCCCGATGATCTCCAGCTTCGCGGGCTGCGCGTCAAAATCCGACAGGTGCAGCCCCACCGCGAAGGCGTCCACATGCTCCTGCGTCAGCGCTCCGTCCGTTTCGGCGCGGTAGGTCTTGTCCACATGCCGCCCCGGGGACAGCAGGCGGTGATTCAGCTCCCCGTCCGTCGTCAGGAACAGCAGGCCGGTCGTGTCCTTGTCCAGCCGCCCCACGGGCATGCAGCCGATGGCCGCATACGCTTCCGGCAGCAGGTCCATCACCGTGGGCTGCTTCTTGTCCCGCGCGGCGGTCAGCAGCCCCGCTGGCTTGTGGAGCATCACATGCCGGGTGAGCCGGCCGTCCAGCGGCTGCCCCTGCACCTGCAGGGACGCGGTGCTTTCATCCACCTGCTTGCCGGGATCGGTAACGGTCGTGCCGTTCACCTTCACGCCGCCCCGGCGGACAAGCTTCTGCACCTCCGAACGGCTGCCGACGCCCAGCGTCACCAGCCATCTGTCAAGCCTCAACATCTGTCTTGATCTCCTCACACTGGCTGAGCATCTGCTGGTGCACCGCCACCGCAGGCATCAGCTGCTTGAGCGGCACCATCGGGATGAACAGCAGCACGAACGCGCCCGCGATCAGGTACAACCGCTCGCCCATCTCCGGGATGCTGAAGCTCTTGGACAGGAACATCTCCGCAAAGCCGGAAATGAACAGCTTCAGGTTGCTGCCCAGCGTCACGCCCGTGACCAGCACGAACGGCACGAACACCGTCAGGCTCAGCACCCAGATGACCCACAGCTTCAGCCGCTGGCCGCGCAGGAGCTTCCTGTCCTCCAGCGCCACGGCATGCCGCGCGCCGCAGTGCACCATGCAGCCGATCACCGGCAGCATGAACAGCCCGGCCACGATCAGCAGGATGTTCTTGAGGCCGTCGATGGTATCGCTGCCGAACATGCGGAACCAGCGCATCGCGGAGATGCCGTCCCGCTCCGTGATCCCCCACAGGGACATCACCTGGGCAGAGAGGTCGCCCTCGCCCATGTAGATCTCGTACATCACCATGACCGCCAGCACCGGCAGCGCCAGCCACACAGCGGCCTTCATAAGCCCGATCACGCCGCGCCAGAGCTTGAAGAGATAGTTCTCCGCGCTGATGAGCCGCACGCTGAACACGGAGCCGCCGTGGAGCATGTCCTGCATCGCGAGGGCGTAGTTCTGCCGCGCCGGCAGCACCAGCAGCACAAACAGCGGCACGCACAGCCACGCCAGGCCCTTCATTTCCTCCGTCAGCAGGAACAGCAGCGGCGTCAGACACATGCACCGCACCAGCACCTGCACCAGATATGCCAGCATCAGATCCGCAAAATTGTGCGCATAAACGCGCAGGCTTTCGCGGACCGCTTTCCAGATCTTCATAGAAAGCCCCTTTCTCGACATTCATTCATCTTATTATACAGGAGAACGGAAGCAATTGCAAATGAATCTGCATCTGTGGTAGAATGTTTCAGAGAAAAAACACCCAGATCACCGGAGGATCGCCATGTCCAGACCCCTTCGCCTGACGCTGACCGGCCTGGCCAGCCAGTACATCCACATGCCCCTGGCCCCCTTCTGCCTCAAGGCCGCCGTGGAGGAAGCCCTGCCCGGCGCGCAGGTCACTATCTGCGACCTGAACATCAACGACACGCAGGAGGACCTGCTCGCCGCCGTGATCGCCACCGCACCGGATGTGCTGGGCATATCGCTCTACATCTGGAACCGGGAGTGCGCCCTGCGGCTCATCCGGCGCGTCAAGGCGCTGCACCCGGAGATGACCGTCCTCATCGGCGGCCCGGAGGCGACCTTCTCGGTGGATGAGACCTTCCGCGAGGCGCCCGTCGATTATCTGCTGCGCGGCGCGGGCGAGGAAAGCCTGCCCGCCCTGCTGCGCTGCCTGGCGGAGGGCGGCGACCCCTCGGCGATCCCCGGCGTGTGCTTCCGCACCGGAAGCGGCCTGCACGTCACCGCCCCGGCGGCTGCGCCCGCCCCCCGCGCGGACCTGTACGACGGCCGCTGGCAGACCGCCCTGAACGGCCGCATGGCCTATGTGGAGACCTCGCGCGGCTGCCCGTTCTCCTGCGCCTTCTGCCTCAGCGGCAGCGAATGCGACCGCTCGGTGCAGTTCATGCCGCAGCAGGATGCGCTCGCGCTGCTCATCCGCCTCGGGAGAAGCGGCTGCGACACGGTGAAGCTCATCGACCGCACCTTCAACTGCCACCGGGAGCGGACGAAGTTCCTCCTGCGGGGGCTGATCGGCGCCCGGCAGCGCGGGGAGCTCGGCGCAGTCTGCTACCATTTCGAGGTCGCCGCCGACCTGTTCGACGACGAGACCCTCGACCTGCTGGCCTCCGCGCCGGCCGGGCTGTTCCAGATGGAAGCGGGGCTGCAGTCCTTCCACGCACCGACGCTGGACGCCTGCGACCGCCATACGGACATGGCGCGCCTGGTCGACCACGTCCGCCGCATCCTCGCCCCCGGGAATGTCCACCTGCACATCGACCTGATCGCCGGACTGCCCCAGGAGGACTTCGCGACCTTCGGGCAGAGCTTCGACCTCGCCTTCTCGCTCCGGCCCCACCAGCTGCAGCTGGGCTTCCTGAAACTGATCCACGGCAGCCGCCTGCGCGAGAGCGACTGGGGCCAGCGCTACGCCCCCGACCCGCCCTACGAGATCCTTTCGACCCCGTGGATCACCTATGCGGAGCTGCGCCGCCTGCACGACGCCGCCGAGGCGGTGGAGCGCATCCACAACAGCGGCCGCTTCACCCTGGCGGAGGAGCTCGTCCTGACGCACACGGGCATGCGGCCCTTCGAGCTGTACCTGCTGCTGGGCAGCCGCATGGCACAGAAGCGCGGCCGCTGGAGTCTGGACGCGCTGACCCGCATGGTGCACGACACGCTGCTGTCCCTGGGCGTCCCGGGGGATGCGCTGCGCGACGCGATGGTGCTCGACCGCCTCGCCACGGACAACACCGGCTACCTGCCGCCCTTCCTGTGCCTGCCCGACGCGGCGCGGCTGAAGAGCGTCGTCCGGGCATACCGCGGGCAGAACCCGGAGCACCGCCATCCCCGCGCGGCGCTGCTGACCGACGGGCGCGCCGCCATCGCCGTCTGGACGGAAAAGCACCCCGTCACGCAGCGCGGCGAGGTGCAGACCATCGAGCCATAACCGAACAAAGCGAAAACCGGAGGCTCACGCAAGACGCGCGGACCTCCGGTTTTGTCAGCCGTTACCCTCCCACAGCCAGTGCTGCGGGACATACATCACCTCGCCGTCATCGCCCAGGAGGAGGTACTGCACGTCCCCCTCCACGCCGACGACCCGGAAGCCGCCGTCCAGACGGTTGCTGTCCTCATATTCCTCCCGGAAACACAGCTGCGGCCAGACCGCCTTCACCCGGTCCATATCGTCCCCAAAGGCGAGGTATTCCGTCATCATCCAGCCCACGCGGGCACTGGTGCCAAGGCCCAGCTGCACCTTCGTCCAGCCGCCCCGGCTGCCCAGGACGAGCAGGGGCGTGCCGTTGTACAGTTTTCCCTGCGAGCGGCTGCTGCGCGTGGGCTCCGTGCGCAGGTGCAGCCGGTCCGCCGGGTCGGGGTTGTTCACCACCGCCCAGCCGGTGCGGTCCAGACGCGCCTCCCCGGCGGTCAGGGTCGTCAGGTCGGCCTCAAAGAGGCTGCGGCCCGCCAGCGTGCCCACCCGGAGGACCTCCTCGCCGTCGGGCCCATACTCCCACACACCAAAGGCGCAGGCAGACAGGTGCCGGTCGCCCGATGCGCTGTAATCCGACAGCCACTGCAGCAGCCAGCTGCCGTCCGCGGCGCGCCGGAAGCACGCCTCGCTCTCCTGCCCGTTCCATTCAAGCTGCACCTCGCCGTCCCCGGCGTGGAACAGATCCGCCGATGCGTCCTGCGGCAGCGGCAGCGTCCTGCGGGTGGCATAGCCCTCCGCCCCGCACTCCCAGACGTACAGGCGGCGCACGCCGTCCTCCTCCGCCAGGGCGATGACGCTCTTCTCCTGCACCTCGCTGTCCAAAAGCACCGCGTCTGCCGACAGCGCGAGGCGCTCCCGGTCGAAGGCGTCCTGCGTCAGGAAAGTGCCGCTGCCGGCCATGCAGCAGATCAGCGTCTCAAAGGGCTCGGTCTGCAACCGCCTGAGCAGCCCCTCCGACAGGGGCACCGGCAGGCAGTCCGTGACCCGCGCCGTGCCACCGGCCAGAAAGCCGACCCGGCGGATGTGCAGCTGCCCGTCCGTGACGCGGCTGTACGCCGCATCCGCCGCCGTCCCGGTGTTGTAGGCGGTATACCCGCGCAGGGTGTAGCCGGGGTACAGGTCTGCCACGTTTTCCTGCGTGATGGCCGCCAGCTCCCGCGCGCGCGCCGGCGTGAGGGGCAACTCCTCCATCTGCCACGGATGCTGCGTCGCGCCGCCGGGCAGCACGACCTCCTCCGTGTGCGTGCCCAGGTCGTAGCGCAGGAGATCGCCCGCGATCCCGACCGGCGGAGCATCCGGGAAGCGCCAGCCGGCCAGGCGGAATTCCTCCCCGTCAAACCGGTATTCCAGGCGGCTGCGCCCGTCCTCCGATACGATCGCGAAGGCATACTCCGTCCCCGCCGGGCGCTCGAAATGCGCCGGACGCATTTCCGTCATGACATGGGTCATCAGCGTGTATTGCCAGCCGTCCCCGGCCTTCTCCACGCCCTCCAGGCTGTATCCGCCCGTGATGGCAAAGCCCGCCTCCCGGCCGTCCGGCAGCGTGAAGCCGATATAGTCCGTCTGCATCAGGCCGCCATGATATTCCTCCAGCATCGCCCGGACAGGCGCGGGGACCGCATCCGCCAGCGCCAGCACAGGCAGGCTCGCCAGCAGCAAAAAAGTTATCCACAGCTTCTTCACAATCCATCCTCCCTGAAAACCGCTTTGCCTACATAACGAAGCACGCCGTCCCGTTCTTCCAGCAAGTTGTAAACGATCCCAGCATGCAGACAGCCCGGAAGCGCTTCGTCACGCCTCCGGGCCGGTTCATATTCAGCTGTTCTGTGCATCCAGCGGACGCAGCAGCTTCCGGTCGCACCGGACAAAGAGGATCAGGCAGATCGTCAGCGACGCCGCCTCCGCGATCAGGAACGCCCACCACACGGCGTTCAGGCTGATCTTCGACAGCAGCCACGCCGCAGGCAGCAGCACCACGATCTGCCGGCACAGGCTCATGATCAGGCTGTAATTGCCCTTGCCCACCGCCTGGAAGACGGTCGACAGGGTGATGCCCGCCGCAGCGAGCAGGAAGTGGCTGGAGATGACGCGCAGCGCGACGCTGCCGATCTGCACCATGCTGCCGAACTTCGCCTCGTCCGCCAGGTCGGCCGCCGCCTCGCTGCCCTTGTCGAACAGGCCCATCAGGAACTCCGGCGCCGCCAGGAACAGCACCATACCCAGGAACATGATCGTCATCGCCCACGCCAGGGACACCTTCACACACTCATAGACGCGCTTGCGGCTGCGGGCGCCGTAGTTGTAGCCCACGATGGGCACCATGCCGTTGGTCAGGCCGAAGACCGGCATGAAGATGAAGGACTGCAGCTTGAAGTACACGCCCAGCACGTTCATCGCCGCGGTGCTGAAGCCCATGAGCAGCGCGTTCATCGCCACGTTCAGGACGAAGGAGATCGCCTGGGCGACCGTCGCCGGGAAGCCCACGACGAAGATGCTGCGGATGATGCGCAGATCCGGGCGGAAATGATCCCAGCGCAGCCGGAGCTCCGCGTTGAACTTCTGGTTGAGGACAAAGCCCAGCAGGAAGGACGCGATCTGGCCGATCACCGTCGCCACCGCCGCGCCGACCACGCCCATGTCAAACACAAAAATGAACACCGGATCCAGCGCGATGTTGACCAACGCACCCGCCAGCTGGGTGATCATGGAGGCCATCGTGTTGCCGGAGGCCTGCAGCATGCGCTCCATGGTGATCGCGCCGAAGAGGCCGACGGAGCAGGTGCAGACGATGGTCAGGTAATCCGAGCCCTCTGCGATCAGCTGCGCATCGTCGGTGAAGGCCGCGATAAAGGGCCGCGACACAAACAGGCCGACCACCACGAACAGCAGCCATCCGCAGCCCTCGACGAACAGGCCATTCATCGCCGCGCGGCGCGCCTCCGGGCCGTTCTTCTCGCCCAGGCGGCGGCTGATGACGCTGTTCACACCCGTGCCCATGCCGGTGGACAGCGCGATCATCAGCATCTGCAGCGGGTACGCCAGGTTCACCGCGCTCAGCGCCGTGGCGGAATACTGGGCGACGAAATAGCTGTCTACGATATTATACAGCGCCTGCACGAGCATGGAGATCATGATCGGCACCGCGATGGTGGGAACGAGTTTCTTCATCGGCATTTCGCCGAGCATTCTGCTTCTTTCCTGCTGCATAGGGAGCTCCGCCTTTCCTTTGGCCGTCGTCGGCCGGATGCATGAAACCATTTTCACGCCAATGCAGTATAGTAGCAGATACCATCCCCGCCGTCAAGGGGGCGGAAAGCATTTCCCCGGCAAATAAGGCTCCCGGCAGCGCCTGACCGCCGGGAACCGTACATGCTGTTTACTTGTGGGGGATCTCCGGCTGGCCGATCTGCACCCGGCCCAGCGCCTGCGCCTTTTCCAGCTGCTGCCGCTGCATTTCGGCACGCTTCTCCATTTCGGCCCTGCAGGCCTCCTCGCGCACCTTCTGCTCCTGCGCCAGCCGTGCCCGCGCCTCCCCGACCGTTTCGCCCTCACGGGCCAGGAACTTGTCCACGAAGCCGTCCACAATCTTCCCGAAGCCGCCGACCACGCCGTCCTCGATCTTGCGGTATCCGTCCGTAACGCCGTCCTCGATCTTCCTCAAGCCCTCGGAAACCTTCTCTGCCATCTTCACATTCGTCTCGACCAGCTTGCTCTTCGCCATCTTGCTGCACTCCTTCACATCGTCGTCCTGCCTTGCAGGGAGCATCGCCCTGACGATATGATCTTAGCAGGCGGATGTTTCCGGATTGCTGAAAAAATGTTTGCGAAATGTGAAACCTCAGAGCACGATGACCTCGGCATTCAGCTCCCGGCCGTCGAACTGCTCCGCCTGCCAGGTACGCACAGCCATCACGTCGATGCGCAGCGCCTGCATCGCCTCCGCCAGCGCCTCCCAATTCTTCACCGGGATCACACGGTCCACGCAGCGCAGCGCGGACAGCGTCGCCGTGCGCTCGGCGAGCTTCTTCTCGTCGCCGTCGTCCACCAGCGCCACCGCCAGCCACGTGCCCAGCTCCTTGGCGCTCTTGAGCCACGCGATCTCCTCGTACGTCAGCATCGGGAAGGTGCCGGCCACCATCACGCGCCGCGTCTCCCCATGCATGCGGCGGCGCATCAGCGCGCTGTGGAAGCGGGCGTTCATGTCCTTCTGGTCCACCTCGCGGGTCTTGTCGCGGGTCATGAGCGCATTGCCCATGTCCGCCGGCGACATCAGCCCCTGCACCACCGCGTTCACGCCGGTGACGATGGGCATATCCACCCCGAAGCGTTCCGCCAGCTGCATCGCGGCAGGCAGGGCGTTGACGCCCTCCACCACCATGCCGACCTCGCGGATGGCGTCCTCCGCCTTCATCCCCTGCCCCAGCAGGACGCCGCAGTGGTTGTTGCGGCTGTGCTGGGAGGTCGCGGTCACGATCAGGTCGCCGATACCCGCCAGACCGCCGAAGGTCTGCTCCGAGCAGCCCATCGCCAGGCCCAGACGGGTGATCTCCGCCATGCCGCGGGTGATGAGCGCCGCCTTCGCGTTGTCGCCGTAGCCAAGACCCGTCGAAATGCCCGCCGCCAGCGCCACGATGTTCTTCAGCGCGCCGCACAGCTCCACGCCCAGCACGTCCGAATTGGTGTACGTGCGCATGCAGGAGGCACTGTCCCGCAGGCTCTGCATGAACACGTCCTGCACCAGCTCCGCCACCTCCATGTCCTGGCAGGCGGACACGATGGAGGTGGGCATGTCCAGCGCGACCTCCTCGGCGTGGGTGGGGCCGGAAAGCGCGACCAGCTTCACGTTGCCGTGACGGCCGTCGCGGCAGACCTCCTCCCGGATCACCTCCGTCATCGTCAGCAGCGTGTCCGGCTCGATGCCCTTGGCCACGTCCACGATGATCTGCCCGTCCGGCATAAAGGGGGCCGCCTTCCGCGCCGTCTGGCGCACGAACACCGACGGCACGGCAAACAGCAGGATATCCTTGCCCCGGCAGGCCGTTTCCAGCTCCGTGGTAAATCCGATCTCCTCCGGCACCGTCATGCCGGGCAGGTTGGGGTGCATCCGGGTGGCCGACAGGCGCTCGATCTCCTCCGGCAGCGCCGACCACACCGTCACCCCATGACCATTCATATACAGCAGCCGTGCCAGCGCCATGCCCCATGTGCCTGCGCCCAGCACGCCGATCTGCTTTGCTTCGCTCATATCAATAACCTCAACTGTTTCGTTTCCTGACCGGCGCATCATGAAATAACAGCCGGCACCTGTATCAATTCGCCGCCGGAAGCCCGAACCCCTCTTTCCTCCCTGAGGATTCCCTTTGATATGCAAAGGGATGCGGCCGTCACGCCTCCTCCGCCAGCTCCGTCAGCAGCCGGTGGAAGTCCGGCAGCTCCCTTTTCAGCCGCACGAACCGCCCCTGCGCATTCAGGAACACATGCTCCGATTCGCCGCTGAGCACCATTACGGGCGCGTCGCCCAGCTTCGTCATGGTGTAGCCGATGGTCAGGCGCACGCCGTCGAAGGCCTTCACCCGGACCTGCACCTCCACCCGGTCGTCGAAGGTCGTGGGCGCGTGGTATTTCAGGTTCACCGCCGTCACCGGCGACATCACGCCCAGCTCCTCCATGCGCGCATAGGGCCAGCCCAGCTGCTCCATGAAGTCCACCCGGGCCTCCTCCATCATGCGGATGTAGTTGGAGTGGTGCGTCACGCCCATGCGGTCCGTCTCGTAATAATGGACGCGGTGAATGTAGGGTGTCGTCATCCGGATCATTCCTTTGCATCAATGTCGTTAAGCCGCAGGGGACTCCGGCTGCCGTATCACAGATTCGTCAGCAGCAGCGGCACGCCGGACAGCATCAGCATTCCGATGATGACCAGCCGCATCGTCCGGGCATTCATGCGCCCGGAGAGCTTCATGCCCGCGAAGAGGCCCGCCAGCATCGGCACGGCGAGGATAGCCGCGATCTTCATCGTCTCCACCGTCAGAAGCCCCGTCGCCATGCACATCACGACGCGGAAGATGTTCTCCGCCGCGAAGATCATGCACATGCTGCCCTTGTACACCTTGTCGTCCCGCGTGACACGGGCGAAATAGGCCGCCAGCAGCGCCCCTGCGCCGAAGAGGCCGCAGAGCACGCCCGCGGAAAGCCCCAGCGCCGCCAGCACCGCCGGATGCGCCTTCTTCTCCGCCACGCCCCGGAGCTCGCGCCAGAGCATCTCCATCCCCAGCACGATCAGCACCACGCCGAAGACCACCTTCAGCGAGTCCACATTGACGTTCTTGAGCAGCAGCACGCCCACGACGTCCCCCGCCAGCACCATCATCAGCGGCGGGAAGGCCAGACGCCAGTCGATGTGCCGGCGGTTCTGCCACGCCAGCAGCAAATTGGTCGGCACGCACAGCAGCAGCTCCACCGGCGTGATTTCCGCATTCGTGCGGGTATAGGCCATCGCGGCGGTCACCACCAGCGTGTTGCCGATGCCCGCGATGCCCTTGACGAAATAGCCGACCAGCACGGCCAGCATCCACAGAATGATATCCATCTTTCCTTACCTTCCCACGTCCAGAAACATCGCTTCGTCGCTGGCCGCGTAGCCCATGCTTTCGTAGAGCCTGCGGCCGTCCTCCGTGGCGTCCAGGGTGATCTCCGTCACGCCCCGCGCCTCCGCCTCCCGCTGCAGCAGCGTCAGCAGCCGCCGCGCCAGTCCCCGCCGGCGGTATCCCGGCGCGGTGTAGACGTTCATCAGATGCGCCCGCCGCCCAGTCGGGTGACCCGGCGTGGGGATGCAGCGCTTGTAGCACAGCGTCGCGCAGGCGACCGGCGTCTCCCCGTTCATGACCATCAGCGTCGTCTGGTCCGCCTCGATGAGAAAGCGGCGCGTTTCCTCCATGAATTCCGGCGCAAACGCATGCTCCGGCGGAAAGGAGCCCACCTCCCGCAGGCATTCCGCGCGGATGGCCAGGGCCGCGTCCATGCAGTCCGCATCCGCCCGGCGGATGAGAAGCGGCGCGTCGTCCGGCACGCAGTACGAATCGAAGTACTGCTCCTGAAAATGCACCTGCGCCATGATCTCCTCCGCCGTGAAGCGCATGCCCCGGGGCGCAAGCACCCATTTGTCCTCCACATCGTCCCGGCGGCGGATGACGGCGATGAGTTCGCCCGTGAAGGTCGTCAGCGGCTCCTCCACCCCCAGGACATACACGTCCTGGTCGTCCCCGTCTGCCGCCGGAACGCCGGGGACATAGCCGTAGTTGACGCGATAGAGAAGATCGGGGTGCTTCGGATGACGCGACCCCAGCGGCCGGTCGATCACTGCGGTGTACAGCGGCATGGCGTTCCCTCCGTGCGCATTGCGCTCATCTTGAATCACGGTTCCTTCAGCTCAGTTTCCGCCCTGCGCCGCCTGCACGAGGCTTTCCAGCTGCGCAAGGGTCACGGAACCCGCGGCGTTGTAGGTAATCACGCCGGCTGCGTCGATCACGACGGTCTGCGGCAGCATCGTCGAGCCGCCGTAGCTGCGGATGACGCTGCCATCCCCGTCCAGCGCATAGGGCAGCGCAACGCCGAAGCCAGACAGGAAGGCCTCCACGTCCTCCGTCACCAGGTCAGAGTGGATCGCGATGACCTCGACCCCGTCTGCATGCTCTGCCAGCAGCTCCGCGAAGTGCGGCAGCTCCTTCACACAGGGGCCGCACCACGTCGCCCAGAAGTTGACGATCACCGTCTTGCCCCGGTGTTCGCTCAGGGTGAAGCTGCCGCCGCCATAGAGCGGCACGGTGAAGTCCGGCGCGGCCATGCCGACCTCCTTGCCCACGGGCAGCTCGTTCACCACCGCCTCCGGGATGGGGTCGTCCGCCGGACGCTGCGGCACGTTGACGGCGATCATCACGCCCGCCAGCGCCAGCAGGGCAAGCGCCCATGCCGCATACCGCGCACGGCGGCGCGGCTTCTGCACGGGCTTTCCGCCGTCCAGCTGCGGTCCGTGCAGCACGATCTTCCCCGCCCGGAAGGAGATCGCCCCGGTCGGGCAGACGTCGATGCACTCCCCGCAGTGGATGCACTCATGGTCGCCCACGCTGCGGATGTCCATGCCGCAGTGCTCCACGCACCGGCCGCAGTCGACGCACTTCGCAGCCTCGACCTTCACGCCGATGACGGCCACCCGGGCAAACAGGCCGTAGATCGCCCCCAGCGGGCAGAGGAAGCGGCAGAAGGCGCGGTAGATGAACACGCAGGCCGCCGCGATGAGCATCAGGATCAGGAATTTCCCCGTGAACAGCCCGCCCAGCATGGCAAAGCTGTCCTCATTGGCCGGATGGGCAAGCAGCCCCACGCCGCCCTCCAGCGTACCGGCGGGGCAGATGTACTTGCAGAAGGCCGGCACCGCCAGCTGCTGCAGGGCATACCACAGGGGCAGAATGACGACGAACACCGCCAGGATGACGTACTTCACATAGCTGAGCGCGCGGGTCAGGCGGCCCTTGCGCACCTTGGGCGTGGGGATTTTGTACAGCAGCTCCTGCATCAGCCCCACCGGGCAGAGGAAGCCGCAGATGGTCCG
Source organism: Clostridiales bacterium (assembly GCA_015056155.1). Lineage (GTDB taxonomy): Bacteria > Bacillota > Clostridia > Christensenellales > Aristaeellaceae > UBA11524. The sequence goes on along the minus strand of SVGU01000007.1, from coordinate 15,821 downwards.
TCCGAGCGTCATCCCGAAGAGCATCAGCACGCCCAGCACATACGCCGGCGCCCTCGTCCCGGACGCAGCCAGCGCATTCTGCAGCGCGCCCAGCGGACACGCCCCGACAGCCCCGGGGCAGGAATAGCAGTTGAGTCCCGGCACGCACATCGCCTTGGCGCTGCCGGTGTAGATCTTTCCGGTGACGAAGCCCCTGACCTGCGCGTTGTACAGGAGGGCCGCGTACAGCTGGATCAGCCTGCGCTGGGTGGGCAGATGATCCTTCAGCCAGCCGATGACCTTACCCAAGGCCGATGCACTCCGTACAGATCATGATCGCCTTCACCAGCACGTCGCGCAGACCGCCGTTCATCACACCCAGCACGATGAACGCGATCGCCGCCGCATACAGCGAAAGCCGCACCCACAGCCGCGCCTGCGGACGCAGCCCGGCGCGCATGCCCGTCCGGCGGCCCGTTTTGCGCGCCGGCTGCCGGTCGGACGCCTTCCGTCCGACCCATGCCGTCACGGCGATCAGCGCCGCATAGCCCGCCGCCGGGAGCAGCAAAGCGGAAAGCCGCTGCGATACCGCTTCCCTCGTATAGATCTGCGCGATCCGCGCGCCGTTCGCGTCCAGGTTTTCCGGCCGCATGCCTGCCGCGTAGATCTCCATGCACTGCCAGCACATGACCGCCGCCAGCGCAATGGTCGCCAGCGCCGTCGCCCGCCGCAGCCATGGCAGGAGCTTCGTCATCATGCATCCGCCCTTTCTTCGTCCGATTCCGGTTCTGTCCAACCATTATAGCACATCCACCGCCGTACAGGCAACCGCCGCTTTGTGGCAGGGAGCGTCAGACCGGTCGGAAGCATGCCCGGACAGGCAACGGCGCAAAAGTATGATTGACAAGCGGCATATTCCCCCGTATAATGAGCATAACCTATCTATTTGGGAGGTATTATTGCATGAAGCAGCTCAAAGCATTTGCCGCGCTGATCCTCGCCATATGCCTGTGCATGGGCGGCGCCGCCCTCGCCTCGCAGTCCGAAGCGCCCTACTCCCTGGGCGAAACCATCCGCGACTTCACCGTCACGACCTATGACGGCCGGGTCGTCACCCTTTCCGAAGTGCTCAAAGAAAAAGAAGCCGTCCTGATCAACATCTGGGCGACGTGGTGCGGGCCCTGCCGGAGCGAATTCCCCGCGATGCAGGAAGCCTACGCCGAATACTCCGACCGGGTGGAGATCATCGCGCTGTCCTGCGAATCCACGGACACCGACGCGGTGCTGGCCGACTTCGCCGCCAAGCTGGGGCTGACCTTCCCCATCGCGCAGGATACCGTCGGCATGGCTTCGCTCCTGCGCGCCTCATCCATCCCCACGACCATCGTCGTCGACCGTTTCGGCGCCATCTGCTACTGGGGCGCCGGCGCGATGACCAGCAAGGATCTGTTCGTGCGGCTGTTTGACGCCTTCGTGGGCGAAGAATACACCTCCTCCACGGTCTATGACGGCCTTCCCCCGGCCAGAGCGACCGCCGTCGCCAGCCCCGAAGGGGAGCTCGCCGCCGCCCTGGGCGCGGACGCTGCCGTCAACCCTGCCAGCGCCTATGTCTGGCCCATGACCGTGCAGGAGAAGGACGGCCGCACCGTCGCCGCCTCCACGAATCAGGGGCAGATCAACGCCGCCGCGCAGGTGGACGCCCTCCTCACGGCCTCCGCCGGCGATGCCATCGCCGTGACCTTCCGCACCTCCACGGAGGAGGTCTTCGACCTGCTGGAGATCCGCCTGAATGGCGAGAGCGTCAAGCACTTCGGCGGCGTCCACGACTGGACGACCTACGCCTTCCCCGTCGTCACGGACGGCACGCAGACCGTCTCCCTGATCTACCAGAAGAACGGCGGGGGCAACGGCGGCGAGGATACCGTCTGGATCGATTCCGTGGCTGTCCTGACCGGCAGCGAGGCCGAGGCTGCGCTGGCCGCAGTTCCCGTCCATGCCGCGGCGGAGCGCACGGCACTGCTCCCTGCCGCCCCCGGCATGCGCGAGGTGCTGATCGACGATCCCGAGGGCGCGCTGGCCGCCGCCTACGGCGATGCGAAGTTCTACGTCGCCAACGGTCCGTCCGTCTCCTTCACCGCGGAGCTGGACGCCTCCGTCGACCCGGAGCGCGCCTTCTTCTTCACCAACTACGATTCCTCCATCCTGCCCCTCACCCAGAGCCTCTCCGGCGGCGGCTATGCCATGTCCACCCCCATCGACTCCGCCGAGACCACCCGGTACGTCTGCTCCTCCGTCTGCCTGTACCCGGATGTGACGGGCGCGGGCATGCAGATCGCCATCTGCTTCCAGGACGAGGGCAACCTGGAGCTGTTCCTGTCCCTCATGTCGCTCGGCTCCTGGCAGTATGCGGATAAAGCCGCGTCTGCCGGCCCCTTTGCCTACACCGTGCGCTACGTCGATCAGGACGGCAGCCCGGTCGCGGGCGTGCTCTGCCAGGTCTGTGACGAGAGCACCTGCCAGGTATTCGTCTCCGATGCGGACGGCGTGTGCGCCTTCACCCTGCCCACCGCCGTTCAGGAGCTCCACACGCTCCGCGTTCCCGATGGCTACGAGGGCGACACGGACGCGACCCTCGTGCCTGTCAGCGGCGAGGAGCTCGTCATCACCCTCCGCCGGCTGTGATTTCCGTTTTTTCCAGGCATGCTTCCCCTCCGGGAGGCATGCTTTTTTTCGTCGGCTTCTGCCAATATCCGCCAGCATTGACACTTTTCAAACCTTTTCCGATATGGTATAATAGGGGCAATCCATCCGCCCATTCCGGTTTTGACAGCAAACCTTTGCAAAAGCAGCGGCATTCCTGCGTTGATCCGTTCAGGAATGCTTCTTTCACATCACAAGCATGGCATGAGGTGACAAACATGGCGATCATCGGCATCGACTTTGGCAACGTGAACTCCTTCCCCGCCTATGTCCGGGACATGAATGAAAAGACCCGCACCGGCGGTACGGAGCTGTCGCTGCTTCCGGCAGACCCCGCCTACATCGCCGGAATCCCCACCTCATTCTTCTATTCGCGCAAGCTGGGCGAGCGCTACGGAAAGATCGCCGCGACCTCCAGCCCGAAGGCCAACCGGCGGAATCTGCTCAAGACCCGCTTCCGCACCAGCGAGGAGATCGACGGCAGAATGATCGAGTACGATCAGGTCATCACGAAGATGATCGAGCACATCGTCCACCTCGCCAACGATACCATGCAGAAGAATTACATGACCACCTCCAACGAGATCGCCCTGTCCTACCCGGTGCACTTCACCATGGCGCAGGTGATGCATCTGGTGCAGCTGGCGGAGGAAGCCCGGATGCCCGACGGCACGCCGGTGAAGGTCGTGGGCACCATCCGCGAGCCCGCCGCCGCCGCGCTGGCCTATCTGGGCAGCCTCCCCCACCCCCGGGACAAGTACAACGTGCTGGTATACGACCTGGGCGGCGGCACCTTCGACGTCGCCAGCGTCACCGTCCACGTCAAGGGCAACTGGATCAACAACACGCTGGAGTATTACGACCTGGTGGACATGGACGGCCTGAAGGACGTGGGCGGCAGCAAGTTCGACGAGGCGATGTTCAACCTCTTCGTCCGCAAGACGGGCGTGACGCCCTCGCCCCGGCGCGCCGCAGACTGGCTCCTCGCCGCCGAGGACGCCAAGCGCGACCTGTCCACGCAGGACGTGGTCGTCCCCATGCTGGAGGATGATTACGGCGAGCCCTACGACCTGTCCGTCACCCGGGAGGAATTCGAGAACGAGGTCCGCGGCCTGATCCAGCGCACCATCGCCTGCACCGTCAACCTCGCCCGCAAGCCCAACGTCCCCAAGCCTGACATGATCCTCCTCACCGGCGGCCAGAGCCAGATGCCGCTGATCATGCAGATGCTCCGGGAGGCCTTCCCCGATTATGACGACCAGTCCATCATCATCTACAAGCCCCAGCAGGCCATCGCCTACGGCGCGGCGCGCTACGGCGTGATGGAGACGGAGCCGTACCAGAAGCCCCGCAAGGACGAGCCCACGCAGCTCCTCCACCAGCGCACCCGCTTTGACATCGGCGTGGCGGACATCTACGACAGCCGCGGCCGCAAGTACGTGGACGTGCTGATCCCCGCCGGAACGGAGATCCCCACCGCGCAGGACCGCTGGATCTCCTACAGCCTCGCCGAGTCGCGCCGCACCGACCTGACCCCCATCGTCGAAGCCAACCGCAGCGACCCCGATCTGTATGACCCGGAGCACTTCAGCGGCCGCATCGACCTCGTGCTCGACTTCGGCGAAACCAAGCCCGCCGGCTATCAGGTCGACCTGTGCCTGTACGTGGACCGCATGGGGCAGCTGCAGGCCATCGTCCGCGATTCCCGGAACCATCAGAACACCATCGACAAGCACTACGGTCTGCAGGAGCTCCAGTAACCCGAAAGAAGGCTGATCCCACATGCTGATCTATGGTCTGGATATCGGCAATGCCTATGCCTACGCCTCCGTCCTGGAGGTGGACCCGCGCAATCCGGCCTCCATCCATTTGGACCCTGTCCCCATGCTGCCCGACGCATTCAGCACCGTCGGCATCCCCACCAACGCCTACATCGCCCCCGACGGGTCGATCACCGTCGCCCAGGGGCTTTCCCGCGGGAAGGACGCGCCGCCGCTGCGCAAGGGCCTGTGCGGCGTGGTCCGCGCAGTGAAGACCATGCTGCTCAAGGAGGAGATCGTCTGCCGCCTCCCCCGGAACCAGCAGGTCAGCGTCCGCACCGGCGATATCTACGCCGCCATCATCCGCGAGACCGTCATGGTCGCCAATGCCCACCGCCTTTCCATCGGCAGGGAGCCCATCTACGACCTGATGCTCGCCGTTCCCTCGGAATTCGCCAACCCCCGCGCCAGCGACCAGTATGTCAGCAAGGTGCGCGCCTGCGTGGAGGGGATCGAGCTGGACGGCCGCCGCCTGACGCTCCACGGCGTCATCCCGGAGCCCGCCGCTGCCGCCATGGACTATCTGCACTACCAGAAATTCACCGCCGGCGCCTCCGTCGGGGACGAAATGACCGCGCTGGTCTACGACATCGGCCACGGCTCCTTCGATACGGCGCTCACCCGCGTCAATGCCGCCGCCAACACCTATGAGCTGCTCCAGCACGACGGCGCGGACGTGGGCGGCAAGGACATGGACGCCACGCTGCGGGACCTGTTCCTGTCCCAGCTCCGCGCCTCCCGCGCGGCGGACGAGGGCTTCCTGTCCGCCCTGGCCTCCGGCGACCGTCTGTATGCCCTGGCCGGCGAGGCGAAAAACGAGCTGAGCGACATGGACGCCTTTGAGCAGGAATTCACCCTGCCCGACGACGAGACCGTGACCCTGCAGGTGACCCGCGCGGCCTTCGAGGACATGATCGCCCCGCTGATCGAACGGACGCTGGAGGTCACGGACGCGCTGCTGAGCGACGCCCGGAGCCGGAAAACGCATATCGACTGCGTCGTGCTGTGCGGCGGCTGCAGCCAGATCCCGGCCGTACGTCGCGCCGTGCAGGAGCTGGCGGCGGATTACGGCTTGCCCTGCGTGCCCTTCCGGCCCAGCCAGGCGGTGTCCTTCGGCGCTGCCCGCTATTCCTTCTCTCCCGCGATGCTGGAAAAGTACACCGGCTACGATTACAGCATCCTGCTGGAGGACGACGACAGCTTCCTGAACGGCCGCCTGCAGACGATCCTGCCCTTCAACACCCGCCTCCCCTGCACGAGCCGGGAGATCACCCTCAAATACCAGCACCGGGGCGAATACTGGCTCTGCCGCAGCCTCGACCAGGCGGACGAAGCCCTCGGCCTGCGTCCGACGAATTACATCACCGTGCGCAAGCTGCGGGTGGATGTGTTCCCCGGCGAGGAGTTCCGGGCGATCTTCTCCATGGACGAGAATTATGTCCTGCACGTCGTCTGCCGCAGCATGAAGGACGAGATCCTGCTGGAGCTCTGACGCGCCTCCACCCCACTGAAAAGGAGCATCGACCATGGCACAGATGCATGAATATCATACCTACAAGCTCTATCAGGAGTATCACAAGCTCGTCCACAACGGGCGCGACCGGCAGACATACATGCATTTCGGCGCGGTCAGCCGCACCAACGCTGCCAGCCAGACCCAGCTGCTGACCGGCTACATGAAGGCGATGTACGAGAGCATCGTCAACGACATCAACCAGTTCGGCGACTGCTGGCTGATGCAGGTGATCCTCCGGCGCGAGCTGCCGGCCATCCATGTGCTGGATTACAGCGCGCTGGTGCACGTCCACACGTCGCTCTTCAGCCCCGACGCCAAGGCGAAGCTGAACACCCACTCCATCCCCTACACCAGCGCCTTCAGCAGCTCCCCCGGCGGCCTGCTCTACACCGACCCCAAGGCCCCCGGCTACACCGTGGATATCCGCGACGAGCGGCTGCTGCACCACCAGTGCCGCGCCCTGCAGCTCTACGCCCACAAGAAGGCGCTCCTGGGCCGCATCAGCGCCTTTGACGAGGAGAAGGCCGCCATGCACAGCCAGCTCGCCGAAATGACGGACCGCGTCTTTGGTCTGGAGCGGGAGCTGGCAGAGAGCCGCGCCGCCCTGCAGAACGCCGCCAGCCAGGCCGTCTCCGATGAGAAGCAGAAGCTGCTGGACGAAGCAGGGACACAGGCGCAGGCCATCATCGACAGCGCAAACGCCGTGAAGGCGGAGGCCGAGGCGGAGCGTGCCGCCCTTGCGCAGGCGCGGGAGGCGCTGGATGCAGAGCTCGCCGAAGCACGCCGCAAGCACGAGGAGGCCCTCGCCGCCGCCCTTGCCTCCCATGAAGCGGAGCTGGAAAAGCAGGAGGCTGCCATGCGCGCCCGCCTCGTCGCCGATGTCCGCAGGGAGGCCGCCCAGACCCGCGAGGCGCTCCGGGAAGAGTTCGCAGCCCCCGTGGACGCGGCCGCCTACATGGACGTCCGCAGCGCCATGAGCGAAAGCTCCATCACCATGCAGCGGAACATGACCCAGCAGCTGGAAGCCTCCGTCAGCGCCTTCCACAGCGCCAAGGACGCGATGGTCACCGGGGTGGACAGCGTCCGCGCCGGGATGGAGGAGAAGCTGAACGGCTTCCTGAGCGCCTTTGAGCAGATGAAGCGGGAGCTGGTGCAGTCCGTCAGCGAGGCTGCGGACCGTACCGCCCAGACCCGCCGGGATCTGGCCGAAGCCATGGACGCCTCCGCCGTCCGGGTCAGCGGCGTCTCCGGCAGCCTGATGCAGGAAATGCAGGGCTGGCGCACCCAGCTGTTCAGGCAGGACGCCGTCCGTTTGACCAGCGTCTATGCCAGCCTGTACACCTATACGAACCGCCGTCTGGCGCAGGAGGCCTCCCAGCTGCTCGTCGCCCTCGACCCGGAAAAGGACGCGGCGGTCATCAGCCTCATCGGCAGCATGCAGAAGAAATGCGCCAGCCTTCTGATCAGCCTGGAGGCCGCCATGCGCGACCTAGGCATGGTGCTCTTCACCCCCGCGGAGGGCGACGCGTACGACGATACGCTCTGCCGCGCCGTGAACGAAGAGGCACTCTTCGAGGACACGACCGCCAATCAGGTGCGCGCCTGCAGCACGCCCGGCGTCCGCATGGCCGGCGAGGACGGCGCTGTCCTGCGCAAGGCGGAGGTCTTCGTCCGCGAGGATGACTGAGCATGCCCGCATCCCCCCGTACCCCATCGCTGAAAGGAGGCGCACCGATGCGCATTTCCTGCCCCGGCTGCGGCGCCGCCATGGACCGAATGGAGGTCTGCGCCGCCTGCGGCTTTGACCCGGCCGCCGTGACCTGCTTTGCGGACCAGACGGCGCTGCATGTCTGGCGGTCCATCTTCGTTCCGCCCCACCCCACAGCGGAAAAGCTGCTCATCCCCGGTCTGCAGAAGCTCGCCGTGCTGGACCCGCGCAGCCATACCCTGACGCTGTACAACCAGTTCGAGCGGGAGCGGGTGCTGCAGGGCGTGCGGCAGTTTTCCATGAGCGATTCCCACTGGGCGGCCGCGTTCATGGACGGCCACGCGGAAGCCGCCGGCGACGATTCCTTCCAGCAGTGCGCGGTGGACGGCCTGAGCGGCGTGACCTTCGTGCATGCGATGGACAAGGCGACCTGCCTGATCCGCGACGGCCGGGTGACCGTGCGGGGGTACACGCCCTTCGAGCAAGCGCTTTCCCTCTGGACGGACGTGACCCAGCTGGCCTCCGGCGCGGCGCATATCGCTGGGCTGCGCAGGGACGGCACGGTGCTGATCGCCTCCGCCGCCCAGGCCGATGAGTGCTTCCGGGCAGGACGGCGGCTGTCCGAAACTGGCAGCGTGTGCACCTGTCTGGCCCCGGACGCCTGGCAGGGCGTGATCGCCATCGAAGCCGGGGAAGGCTACCTCCTCGGCCTCACCGCGGAGGGAAGGGTGCTCGCGCTGGGCAGCATCAACGGCGAGCCGCTCCAGCCGGACTGGCACGAGCCCATCGTCAGCATCGCCGCCGCGAGGGACTATGCCCTCGGTCTGACCGCATCCGGGCGGCTGCTGGCGACCGGCAAACCCCGCAGCCGCTTCGGCGCAAAGCTGGACGCGGAAACGCAGGGCTGGCGCGACCTGATCGCCGTGGGCGCGGACAGCTCCGTCGCAGCCGGCCTGGACGCCGCCGGACAGCTGCATATCGCCGGAAGACCGGCCTACCGCGACTTGCCGGATGCGCCCTACTGGAGCGCCAGGCCGCAGAATTAAGGAACAAAACACGCTGCGAGCGTTCAGGGACAGAGCCCTGCGCCCGCAGCGTGTTTTTTATTGGATTGCCAAAGGTATAGCCGTTCCTTACAGGGGGTGATGCGTGCATCAGCACGCCACCCCATCAGAGGCTGTAAGTCCCGTACCCCACCGCAGGGGGGCATCAACCCGCTTATCCGGCCGCCTCCCACGACATCAAGGAAGCAGGCTGGCATGGACGACGTGAACGCAACAAGGTGCACAAACCTTCGTCCCCACGCTGCACCGAAGTGCAGCCGTGATCCGCCGTGCCTTGCACGGTGGGCGCACAACCCCACACGGCGTTGCCGCACGAGCGCGTCGCGGCGCACCTGTCGTGCGCCGTGACCCCCGCAAAGGAAAAGACAATAAACACTCCCCCAAAACGGGTCAAGGGTCGAAGACCCTTGTTACTCAAACCCGCAGCTCACCAAATACCGATAGCTCCTGCGGAGGCACTCGATGGGGTCTTCGCCGTTGCAGTCGTCCTGCTCGACGAGCATGTAGCGGGTGCCGCTGGCTTCGGCGGCCTGGAAGACGCGGTCGAAATTGATATTGCCCTCGCCGACGACAGCCATCTTCCTGCCGTAGGAGAAGTCCTTGAGGTGGATGACGGGGACGCGGCCGGCCAGGCGCTCGAGCCACTGAGCCGGGTCGCCGCCGCCTGCCTGCACCCAGAAGGTATCCAGCGTGAAGCCCATCAGCTCCGCCGGGATCTCCTCCGCCAGCTTCTCCAGCACGATCCGGCCGTCCGCCGTGCGCTGGAATTCCTGATCGTGGTTGTGGTACATGAAGTACTTCCCGCCCTCGCGGATCTCCCGGGCAATGGCCGGGTAGGTCGCCATGAAATGAGCGTAGTTCGCATCCTCCTTCGATTCGTCGAAGGCATACCAGCCCAGACCAATGTTGTCGCAGCCAAAGACGCGGTGATCCTCGATGACCTGCGCCGTTTCGCCGGTCAGGCGCGGCACGGGGATGTGGGTCAGCACGCACTGCAGGCCGTTCTTGTCCAGCTGCTCCTTCAGCCACTGCGCCTCGTAGGGGCAGGTGCCGGAGATCTGCACGGTCTTGTAGCCGATGTCCGCCACCTTGCGCAGCGTCAGGGCGAAATCGTCGAGATTGGTGCACTGGTTGCGGACGGTGAAGAATTGAGCGCCGATCTGCATGGATGCTCCTCCTTACATGTTCTGACAGGCGATGCGCAGCGAGGCGCGCCGCCTGTTGGATGCACATCCGGGCCGCAGACAGACCGCCTGCAGCCCGGTGATATGCATTACTCTGCGTATGCCCAGTTGGAAATGGTGAAGGTGATGGTGATGACCTGCGGCTTCATGCCGTCCGGGAACTCGACGTTGTAGGTCGTCTTGTTCTCCACCACACCCTCAACATAGGAGCCGTCCCAGGCGTTGAGCGGATCGTTGGTGTCCAGCTTGCCATTGGCCTTCAGGGCGGACTTGGGCGCATGCTCCTTCATGGTCATCTTCACGCCGTCGATGACGATCTCGTCCCAGTGGATGTCGCAGGAGGCCAGCACGCCGGACTTGCTGCTGACGTCGAAGAGGTACAGCGCGCCGATGCCGGTCAGGTCAGTGACGCCAGCATCCTTCGCGGCCTGGGAAAGGTGCTTCTGGCAATCAAAGGTGATGGTGTAGGTGCCATCGCCCATCAGGGTCACGGTGTCGGAAACGTCGTTGCCGTAGTAGCCGTGCTCCTGGTCGTTGTAGTACGCGCCGACCGCCACGTTCACGCCGCCCTTGGGGGCCGCATTCTTCGCCTCGACCTCCACGGGGATGCTGACCTTCTTGCCGGTGCTGGTGATGGCAGTGATGGTGCACTTGCCCTCGGCGATGCCCACAACCTTGCCCAGCGGATTGACCATGGCCACACGGTTGTCGGAGGAGAAGAAGAACAGCTCGTCCGTGTGATCCGCCGGAGCGACGGTGACGTCCATCTGCACGGAGGTGCCCGCCTTGAGCAGCACGTCCGCGGGAGCGTTGATCGCGGTGGTGGGCTTGTCCGCCTTGGCGTTGCGGACGATGACGATGATCTCGCACTTCGCGCTGCCGGACTGGCTCATGACCGTCACCTTGGAGGAGCCGGGCGCCTTGCCGGTCACCACGCCCTGATTGACGCTGACGACCTCGGGGTTGGAGGACATATAGACCAGCACGTCCTTGGCCTTGGCAGGCTCAGCGGTGATGTTCAGCTCCGCCGTCGCGCCGGACTCAAGGAAGACCTGCTTCTGCTTGGTGGAAACGGAGGTGTAGGCGGCCGCCTCGGGGGCCTTGCCGACTTCCTCGTACTTCATCAGGCCGTTGAGGATGTTCTGGCGCAGGTCGCCCTCGATGGGGTGGTGATAGCCGCGCAGCATCGCGCTCACCACGCCGGGGAAGGGCTGCTCATACGTCTTGCGGTCGAAGAAGCACATGCTGTAATCCGCGGGCTTGGCGTTGAGGTTGTACCAGCCGGCAGACCAGCACACCGGCACCACGCCGCACATGACGGACATGCGGGTCATGGCCTCGTAGTAGTAGGCGCGGGCGCCGTCGTTGTTCTTGTGGGCCGCGCCGTATTCGCCCAGCACCACGGGAATGCCCTTGTCGGTGAACTTCTCCTTCAGCGCGAGGAAGTTCTTCATCAGGGACAGCGCCTTGTCCTGATTCCAGATGGTCGCGTTCATGTTCTCCTGCAGGCCGAAGACCCAGTCGTAGTCATGCACGGACAGCATCAGGCGGGCCGGCTCGCAGGAATCCTTGGGCATGGTGAAGCCGTAGGCGTCGTTCAGGACGTTGACGATGTTGGTGTAGCGGGGCACGACCATCAGCCAGCGCTTGGCGTTGTTGCCGCCGGTGGCGCGGACGGTGTCCACGAAGAGCTGGTTCAGCTCCTCGATGTGGCGGAAGTCACGGATGATGCCTTCCTGCGTGCTGTCGTCGCCGGTGACCTCGTTCATGCATTCGAAGATGATGTGCTCGTCATAGTCGCGGAAGCGCAGGGCGATCTGCTCCCACACTGCGGCGAACTTCGCCTTCACCGCCTCGAACTGCTCGCCCTCGGCGGCCACGCGCAGCCAGCCGGTCTGCTCCGCGCCGTCGTGGTGGATATTGATGATGACGAACATGTCATGGCGCACGGCATAGTCCGCCACGTCCTGAATGCGGCTGAGCCACGCCTCGTTGATGGCATAGTCGTTCGCATCGTCGATCATCGTGCCCCAGGTGACGGGCAGGCGCATGGTAGAGAAGCCCGCGTCATGCACCGCCGTGATCAGGCCGGGGGTGGTGTAGGTGGGCTGCCAGAGCACCTCGTCCGGGGTGAAGGCAGTATGGGCGTCAAAGGTGTTGCCGAGGTTCCAGCCCAGGCCCATCGCCCGGGTGATCTCCTCCGCATTCAGGTCGCGGAAGGCCATCACGGGAGCCGCCGCATCCTCCGCAGAAGCGAAGGACACGCAGGACAGCGCCGTCATCAAGCACAGGAAGAGGGAAAGAATACGCTTCATATCACTTGCCTCCATTCGATTATTACTTCTTGAACACAAACCGCTCCACGCGGGTCAGGCAGCGGTCGTGCAGACCCCAGGAGAGCTGCGTGCGGTCATCGTGGAAGGTGAAGAACACCGCATGACGACCGGTGACGCAGGGGAGCTTCACCTTCAGCAGCTGATCGTCGCCGGTGAAGACGCCCTCGCCGATGGGGGCGCTTTCCGCATCGTCCAGGTGGACGGTGACGCGGCCCTGTTCGCCCAGGCCCCGCAGCTCCATGACCAGCTCCATGCTCGTGCCGTCGAAGTCCTGGCCGAAGTCGAAGTACTTGTAGCCGATGGTCGAGCCGTCGCGAAGCTCGTCGATGACGGTATGGAACTCGTTCAGGTACTTGATCATGCCGCCCTTGCGCAGCACGCAGGCGCGGTGGGCAGGCGTCTCCTCATAGGGGTTGAGGGCGCTGGAGAAGCCCAGCGACGTCATCTCCACCGTCGGGATGGTGCCGTCGGGCAGGATGGTGATCCGCTCCGCGCACGCCTGACGGGAGAAGCAGGTGCCGTTGGTCATCCGGTGGTAGAAGATGTACCACTGGTCGCCCACCTTCATGATGGAGCCGTGGTTATTGCCGCCGGGATAGTCCGAGGAGTTATCCACAATGTATCCCCGGTAGGTGAAGGGGCCGGTAGGCTTGTCGGAGGTGGCATAGGCCAGGCGGCTGCCCTTGCGGGGCGAATAGATCATGTAGTAGGTATCGCCGATCTTCCGGGGCGAGCTGGCCTCATAGAAGCGCCGCTCCTCGGGCACCTCCTCCCGGTCGTCGATCACGTGGAGCTTCAGGCTGCCAGGCAGCACGCGGCACATCGTCTCCGGGTCCAGCTCGTTCATGTGGGAATACTCGTAGCCGTAGTACACATACACCCGGCCGTCATCGTCCACCAGCACGCCGGGATCGTTGTACACGCCGCCGTCACCCGCATCCTCCGGAGCAAACTGGTAGGTGCTGATGACGCGGAAGGGACCTTCGGGCCTGTCCGCGACGGACACGCAGCCCTTGTCATAGAAAATGTAGGTGAAGAGATAATACTTGCCGTCCTTCTCCACCACATCCGGGGCGTACATCATGTGCTTGTCGGAGGGCATCATGTCGCACCAGGTCACGTCCGCCGGATGATCCTCGTCGGCCTGCGCATGGAAAATGTCGCCGTGGCAGGTCCAGTGTTCCAGATCATGAATAGAAGCAGACCAGACCTTCAGCTTGATGTCGCAGAAATCGCCGCTCAGGGGGCGGTCATGGGAGCCATAGAGATACACACGGTCGCCGAACACGCGGGGCTCGCCGTCCGGGATGTGCTCCCACAGGGGCAGAATGGGGTTTGGCATTTGCATTCACCGCTTTCTTTCGTCATTCGATTGAGGTCTGTGCATCATTATACCAGCTTTGGCCGCGTTTGACCAGCCCCATCTGCAGCCGTTGAGGCGCCATATTCCGTCAGATTCCCTCTGCAGACAAGAAATGCTTTGAAGTCTTGACCTTTTCTGCCTGTCATATTGTTCCATCCGGCCCTTTAGCTTGACAACCGATCCATCAAACATTATAATGAATGTAAGCAGAAATTCATATCCGCAAACGCGCAGCCTGCTGCTGGGCGTGTTTGTGTTATGGATGATTTGGAGTGAGTATTCATGGAACGGGTTCTGATCTTTGGCAACACGCCGGAAAGCCGCAGCACGGCCCGCATGCTCCGCCAGCGCGGGCGGCAGATCGTGATGAGCGTCACATCCGAATATGCCCGGTCGCTGCTGCCGCCGGGCACGATCTGCCATGTGGGCAAGCTGGATGCCGACGGCATGCTGGACTATATCCGCAGCGTCGCTCCTCACCGCATCGTGGACGCAACGCACCCCTATGCAGTCGCCGCAAGCCAGAATATCGAGCGTGCCGCGAGGGAGCTGGGCATCCCCTGCGAGCAGGTGCAGTTCGACAATATCGAGAATGCCTGGCGCGAGAGCGTCGAGTGGGTCGACACCCACGAAGCGCTCATCAACGCCATCGTCCGCGAAAAGGGCAATATGCTCCTGGGCATCGGCCGCGATCCGCTGCTCCCCATCCCGCTGGATACGAACATGACCCGCCTGTTCCCCCGCATCACCCCGACGCCGGAGGCCGTCGCCGCCTGTCTGGAGCTCGGCTACCCCAAGGGCAACATCATCGCGATGGACGGCCCCTTTTCCAAGGAGCTGACGATGGCGCTTTTCGACGATAAGAAAATCACCGGCGTCGTCGTCCGCGATGCGACGGACAAGAGCTATCTGCATGAGATGGTCGTCCCGGCGCTCGAGCGCGGCATCCACGTGGTCATGTACGGCCGGAAATAACACATCTCCACACATAACATCGTTGTTGTGTGTGGTTTTTTGTGTTTTCATATGTTGACATACGTTGTTTTGTGTGTTATTATGAGTTTGCGCGCAAGTATTTACCACACATCCACAACCATTTCAACAGGAGGCAAACATGTACGCTGAAGAACGACAGCAGCAGATCGCCCAGATGATCGAAGCATCCGGGATGGTTTCCATCGCCGAGCTCAGCAAGCGATTCGACGTTTCGACCGAATCCATCCGGCGGGATCTCCGCACGCTGGAGCAACAGGGGCTTTGCAAGAGAACGCACGGCGGCGCCATCAAGCCCCAGCAGGTCAGCATCCGCCCGCCCGTGGACCGTAATTTCGATGACATGCCGATTTACGACAACTACGACGCCATCGCAGCTCACGCCGTGAGCCTCATCAACCCCGGTGACATGGTGTACCTGACCGGCGGCAGCTTCGGCTTCCTGATGCTGCGGCATCTGCCAAAGGAGCTGAAGTGCACGATCGTCGTAAACAACGTGGACATCGCGAACCGCCTGCGCCCCTTCACCAACATTGACGTGTACGTGGCCGGCGGACACATGCGCCCGTCCGCCTCGATCGTCGACAGCATGGCGCGGGATTTCATGTCCCGCCTGCACTTCGACCTGGCCATCATCACCGGCGGCGGCCTGACGGCAGGCTTCGGCTTGTCCAACGGTACGGACGAAACAGCCAGCCTCCAGCGCCAGGTGATCCAGAACGCCCGGAAGCGGGTTCTTCTGATGCCCGGCAGCAAGATCGGTACGGATTCCTTCGTGAAGGTCTGCGATGCCGCCGATTTCCATACGCTGATCACCGACTGGACCTGCGTGGAGGACGAGCTTCTGCTGCTGGAAGAGAGCGGCGTCTCCGTCGTTGTCACCGACAAACCCGATTCCCCGGAAAACAAGTAACGAAAAGAGCGAGCTGCTTCGCAACAGATCTGATCTGCGCGAGCAGCTCGCCCATCTATATCAACGCAAACGAAAAAACCAGCCGCGTGAACGACTGGTTTACGCTCCCCAGGTAGGACTCGAACCTACAACAACCCGGTTAACAGCCGGGTGCTCTGCCATTGAGCTACTGAGGAATAAAGGGGAACCGGCAGCGACCTATCCTCCCGGGCCGTGTCCAGCCAAGTACTTTCGGCACTGGAGAG
>SVGU01000104.1 GCA_015056155.1 Clostridiales bacterium | reverse complement strand
TCGAACTCCAGACACCTTGATTAAAAGTCAAGTGCTCTGCCGACTGAGCTAATGGGTCATACAGCTGGGGTGGCAGGGCTCGAACCTGCGAATGCGGGAGTCAAAGTCCCGTGCCTTACCACTTGGCTACACCCCATCGCAGGTTGGCACTGCTACGTGCGCAGCAGACCGGTTTTCACCAGCCCGGGCCGAAGCGCGAGCAGGCAAAAGAAGAAAAAAGAGGGAGAATAGTGGGGCTCGAACCCACGACATCCAGAGCCACAATCTGGCGCTCTACCACTGAACTATATCCTCCACATCGCGCGCCTGGAGGGGCTCGAACCCCCGACCCACGGCTTAGAAGGCCGTTGCTCTATCCGACTGAGCTACAGGCGCAAGCCGGTTTGCCAGGCTACAACCCCGAAAGGTAGTGGCGCTCAGCCTTCATCCGTTTCCAGACTCGTGCTGACAGGTATAGAGTATACCATCTTGCCAGCGCTTTGTCAACACTTTTTTGAAAATTTCTTTGCGGAACTTACCATTTTTTCGCCTGCCACAGAACAGCCTGCCCTTCCCGCATGGATTTCTGCACGTCAAGGAGCCGCTGGTTCCGGCTGCCGCAGAACTGCAGCTCCAGCGAGCGCTCCGCCAGCACAAAGGGGCCGTCCACCAGCACATCGACCTCCCGCAGGAGCGCCATCCGGTCCGGATCAGCCTCCCGGACCAGCGCCTCCCACGTGTATCCGGTGTAGCACCAGACATTCAGGCCCGCCGCCTTTGCCGCCCGCGCCAGCTCCGCGCACGCCTGCGCAGAGCACATCGGTTCGCCGCCGGAGAGCGTCAGGCCGTCCAGCAGCGGATTTGCCGTCATCTGCACAATGATCTGATCCGTCTCAGCCTCCCGGCCGCCGGCAAAATCATGGCTTTCCGGGTTGTGGCAGCCCTCGCAGTGATGCGGGCAGCCCTGCACGAACACCGTGAAGCGGATGCCCGGCCCGTCGACGATCGAATCCTCCGCCGTGCCGAAGAGACGGAATTTCATGGTTTTCCCCTCCGTTACTTGTAGGATACGCTCCTACCCTGCTCCCCGTCGTCCGGGAAGATCACGATGAGCGTCCTGCCGCGCTGCAGCTCGATCTCCTCGCCGTCCGGGCCGTAATAGACCGTCCGCTCGGACATGCCGTCGCGCTTCCAGTAGCCCGAAATGTGCTTGCCCGCCATGAAGAAGTCCGCGTTGCCCTCCGCGGGCGCGCCGTCCTTCCCCACCACATAGGCCACGGGCTCCAGCTTGTTGTTGTGGTTGTAGTCCACCCTCGTGAACTGGACGATCACGTTCGCAAAGGCGATCGCGCTGTCCACACCGTCGCGGTCGGCGTACCAGACGGACCGGTCCTGGCCGACGTTGCGGATATACCCCTGCCATTCATCGCGATAGACGAGGCGGGAGGCATAGCTGGACGCGCCGTCGCCCCAGCTGATGAACACCTGCTTGGCCGTGTCGCCCTCGGGGACCGCGTCCGTGAAGCGGAAGGCATGGTTCGCCGCAATATGGCTCTCCGGCACCAGCTCGCTCATCGCGGCGACATTTGCATCCATATTGTAGGGGGACTTGAGGCGCTTGCGGGCGGTGTAGAGGTGCTTCCAGGCCGTTCCGCCGGATGTGCCGCTGAAGAGCACGCCCTTGTCGTTCGCGCCGGTCTTGCGGAATTCCGCCTTCACGTTGCTGCCGTCAGCCTCCTGCTGACCATAGTACAGGAAGCCGCCGTCCCATTCCTCACGGATCCACACATGGCCCACGCGCGCCGAGCGCACATAGCCCACGGAATCCGGGATCAGGTCGGAGAACACCGCCGTCATGCGGGTGGATTCGTTGCGGACCAGCGGCGTTTCATAGATGATGTCCGCATAGGTGATACCCCAGGGCGCCCGCTCGCCCACGCCGCCGGAGTCATTGCCGATCTGCACCAGCATGGGCAGATAGCGCCCCGTGATCGCCAGACCCGCGAACCCCTCCGGACGGGCAAGCGCTGCCAGCAGGCGGCCGGTCGTTGGGCTGACGCCGTCCTCCACCTCGTTCAGGCCGGTCTGTACCGGCACGATGCCGCGCGCCTCCTTCGGGTCAATGACGGTCTCCGCCCCCGCGGATGCACAGACGGTCAGCATCACCAGCAGCATCATGGTCAGCAGCTTGCGCATGTTTCGATCCTCCAGCAACTTGTCGGTCAATATCCGTTTCATTATAACACCCGGCTCCGTCAGTGTCAACGAAGCCGGGTGAATTGTTGCAATTGCCGTCAGTCTCTGGGCTTGATAGTCGTCACGCCGTCGTCGCAGCGGAAGTACACCACGTCCGGCTCCAGCGTCACGCCGTCCTTGGCGAACAGCTCGTCGATGGTCAGGAGGATGAAGCCGTTTTCCTTCAGCCACTCCGCCATCACCTTCGCCGTGTTCGGCGTCAGGTCCTTGATGTCATGCATCAGGACGATGTCGCCGTCGGTGAACTGCTTTTTGACGTTCTTCATGATCGTGTTCGTGCTGCGGCCGCGCCAGTCGTAGGTATCCACCGACCACTGGATCAGCGGCCAGCCCGCTTTGGCGTCGATCATGTCCGGATACAGGCCGTAGGGCACGCGGTCATAGCGCGCCGTGATGCCGATGACCGGGTAGAGAGCCTTGTCCACCTTGGCCTTCATGCCGCGGATGGCGCTGCCGGACATCTTCGACACATCGCCGTGGCTCCAGTTGTGGGACGCCACCGCATGTCCCTCGTCATGCTCACGCTGCACCAGATCCTCATAGCTGCTGATCCGGTTGCCCACCAGGAAGAAGGTCCCGCGGGCGCCCACCTCCAGGAGAGAATTGAGCACTTTGGTGGTGTTGGTGCGCTCCGGACCGTCGTCGAAGGTCAGCGCGACCGTCTTGTAGTAGGTCAGGTTGTCCGTCTCCGCCTGCGCCTTCTCCGTCATCATCGGGCGGATCTGCGGGTAGTACAGCGGCACCTCGATCAGGCTCTGGTGCGCCGGATACACAAGGCTTGCGGGGATATGCAGCACCAGCGACATGCCGTGCAGCGTGAAGTCCGTCGCCCGGAGCGCCTCGTCCGTCAGCAGCGCCTCCAGCGCCGCGGCGTCGGGCGTTTCGTCCGAGAAGTACGCCGTCACGGTCTCGCGAACCGTATCGCCCAGGAGCGTCCAGGCCTCGCTGCCCTCCGGGAAGATGTCCGTCAGCAGCACCCGCTCGCCGGTGGTCATGTCATACGTGCGGCTGGCGATCTCCTGCCCGATCAGCTCCCGGTGATAGGTCGTTCTGGCCTGCACGAGGAAGCTCATCCACGTCAGGCCCGTGCGGCTGTAACGCACCTC
Organism: Clostridiales bacterium; assembly: GCA_015056155.1. Classification (GTDB taxonomy): domain Bacteria; phylum Bacillota; class Clostridia; order Christensenellales; family Aristaeellaceae; genus UBA11524. The sequence goes on along the minus strand of SVGU01000104.1, from coordinate 5,354 downwards.
CACCTCCAGGCGGCTGTTCTTGCTCGTGGCATTCCCGGCCTTCTGCAGCTGCGGGCCGAGGCGCTCCACGTACTCGCCGGTCAGCGCCGCCAGCTCCGCATCCACGCTGTCCAGGGCCGTGTCCAGCGTCCACAGGCGGATGACGCTCTTGTTCTTCTGCGTCGTGTCCTTGCGGGTCACCGTGACCCGGTGGCAGTCCTGCAGCGTCTCCGCCGTGGCTGCGGCGGGAATCGCCAGCAGCAGGCACAGAACCGCAGCGATCAGCCGCTTCATCATCTGCTTCCCTCCATTGATCGCGTTGCGCATCATTTCGTCGTCACGCCGTCGGTGCAGCGCCAGTAGGGCTTGTTCGCCTCCAGCGTCACGCCGTCCTTGGCAAACAGCTCATCCACAGTCAGGAAGATGAAGCCCTTCTCCTGCAGGCGGCTGATGATCATTTCCGCCGCCGCCGGGGAATTCATCTTCAGGTCGTGCATCAGGATGATGCCGCCGTCGTCCGTGCCGAAGACGATGTTGCCCGCCGTCATGCTCGGCTCCGGGCCGACCTCGCCCGACCAGTCCGCCGCCTCGACCGTCCACATGATCAGCGGCCAGCCCATGTCGGCCTCAGCCATCCGCTGCCACTGGCCGCCCGGCGCGCGGGCATAGTCCGGCGCGATGCCGATGGCGCCGATGTGCACCTTGTCGACCTTCGCTGGCATGGGCGTCAGCTGGGAGATGGGCGTGTTGTTGGCATAGACATGCACGTAGTTGTGGCTGGCGACGGCGTGGCCCTCGTCATGCTCGCGCTGGACGAGGAAGGCCTGCTGCGTCACGCGCTCGCCCACCAGGAAGAAGGTCGCGCGCTCGCCGCCCTTCATCAGCGTCAGCAGCGTCTGATCCGTGACCCAGCCGTTGGGGCCGTCGTCGAAGGTCAGCGCGACCGTCTTGTAATACGTCAGGTTATCCGTTTCGATCTGCGCCTTCTCCGTCATCATCGGGCGGATCTGCGGATAGTACAGCGGCACCTCGATCAGCTGCTGCTTACCGGGATAGAAGTCCGCCGCATGCAGGTGCAGCACCAGAGACATGCCATGGAGCGTGAAGTCCATCGCTTCGATGCTCTCCAGGGAGGCAGCCTTTTCCAGCGCGGCCGCATCCGGCGCGGCGTCCGGGAAATAGGCATTGACCCGCTCCCGGATGGCGGAAGACATCACGTCCCACGCTTCGCTGTCTGCGGGGAACACGTCCGTCAGCAGGATCCTCTCGCCCGTCGTCATATCGTACGTGCGGGTGGTAAAGCGGACCTCCCGCGTCTTTTCGCTGATCAGCGTACGCGCCTGCAGCATGAAGCTCATCCACGTCAGGCCCGTACGGCTTGGCTTGATGATGCCATTGACGCGGCTGCCGCCGGTCGTGGGCGCAGGCAGCGTCGGCAGGATCTCATTCACCCATGCCTTCGTCACCGCGTTCAGCTCCGCATCCACATCATCGCGCACCGTGTCGATCTGCCACAGGCTGGCCGCAGCGCCGTTGGGCTTTTGCATCTTGGTTTCCTTGAGCGTCTGCCGGTGGCAGCTCTGCATGCCATAAGCAGACTGATCCCCCGCAGCCTGCGCCGGGGGGATCAGCAGCATCAGGCACAGCAGCAGCAACATCATTCGCTTCATATGCCTCATCCTTTTCCTTCGTTGGTCACTCTGCGTCGGTTTCCTCGCCGAGCTCCGCCTCCACAGAGAGCTTCACATACTTGTCAAACACGCACTGGATCACGTCCGGCTCCTCCGCCACGACGAACGCGAGGTTGCCGTCCTCGGCCTTCTCCACCCGGGTGATGAGCACCTGCTCCTCGCCGTTGGGGTCCAGCTCCATTTCCAGCAGCACCGCATACTCCTCCCCTGCGTAGGGGATCATCGCGCCGTAGCGGAACTTGTACACCTTGCCGTCCGGGGCCGTCAGCTCCACCAGCGGGATGCCGTCCAGCGCCTCCAGCTCAGGGCGATCACTCATCGTCCTCAGCCTCTTCCATCATCTTCAGGAACTTGCTGAACACGGCCTCCTGCACGGCCTCGTCCTCCACCTGGATGTAGCTCTCGCTGCCATCCGCCTCGGTGGCGACCTCCATGATGAAGACCTCGCAGGACTCCTCGTCGGTCTCCTCCGCCTCGGTCAGGGCGATGTACTGCTTGCCCTCGTACTCGATGCCCGCCAGCAGCTCAAACTGCACGGTATCGCCGGTCTCATCGTCGATCAGCTCAATGATATTCTCTTCCATTTTCTTTTCCTCCTGTTGTTCATTGTTCTTCGCTGCGTTGCGGTTCGTATCCAGCCATTGCTGGAGGATGACCGCCGCAGCCACCTTATCCACATTGTGTTTGCGCTCGGCACGGTGCATATTGCCCTCGATGAGCGCGTTCGTCGCGGTGACGGTCGTCAGCCGCTCATCCTGATAATACACCGTCAGGCCTGCTTTTTCAAGCTGTTCGCAAAATTTCCTGACTTTTTCCGACTGGAAGCCTGCCGTGCCGTCCATATTCAGCGGCCAGCCGGCAAGAACCTCCGTCGTCTGATACTTCTCGCAGATCTCCGCGACCTTCTTCACGTCCGGGCCCCAGCCCACACGGTAGATGGTATCGATCGGCGATGCGATCAGCCGCGTTTCGTCCGACGCCGCCACGCCGATGCGCGCGTCGCCGATATCGAGGCATATGATTCTTTCGTTCATCTTCATTCTCCTGAATGCAGAAACCTTATCACAAGGCGCTCCTCGGAGAGCCATCGCGGAAGGCGACAGTGGGAACCCCCCAGCCTCCCTCTCTGAGGGAGGTGTCGCCGCAGGCGACGGTGGGAGCCTTCCCAAGCCGCCCTCTCTGAGGGAGGTGTCGCCGCAGGCGACGGTGGGAGCCCTCCAAGCTTCCTCGCTGAGGGAGGTGTCGCCGCAAGGCGACGGTAGGAGCCCTCCCAAGCCTCCCTCTCTGAGGGAGGTGTCGCCGCAGGCGACGGTGGGAGCCTTCCCTGCTTGTCTCGCGTGGACGGGGTTTGTTTACTGCACTTTGTTGGCTTTTTCCTTTTGGGTCGGTCGGACTGTTTGATCGATCGGGGATCGATCAAAGGCGTCATGGGATTTGCGCCTGCGGGCGCGGGGACGCTGCGGCGGGCCTCCGGCGGGGAGGGCTTACGCAGCCCTCCACCTGCGCCAGGGGCTTCACCCCTGGACCCTTTTTTTGCCGCTGCTTGGCTTTAGTCGGGTAACTTGACCCCTTCCGCACCTTTGCCTACCACCGCGATGCAGGGCTTTTGCGTCAGCACCTTGCGCGCCGTCTCCATCACCCGCTCCATCGTCACCGCTTCGATCGCCTTCAGCGTCTCCTCATGCGACGTGGGCTTGCCCCGCAGCAGCGTCGACCGGCCCATTGCCTGCATCCGCGCGCCGGGACTCTCCAGCCCCATCAGGTACCCAGACCGCAGCTGCGTCACGCTGTCGTTGAACTCCTTCTCCGTGATCCCCTCGTCCACGAACTTCTGCAGCTCGCTGCGGATCTCCAGAAGCACCGTCTCCGCATTCTTCGGGCTTACGCCTGCATAGATGCCGAACGTGCCGACGCCCATGTACGTGTTCGGATAGGAGTAGATCGAATACGCCATGCCCAGATCCTCGCGGATGCGCTGGAACAGCCGGGAGGACATCGCGCCGCCGAGGACGTTGTTCGCCACCGCCAGCGGGTATACGCCGTCGCTCCCGTAGGACATGCCGGGGAAGCCGATGCAAATGTGCATCTGCTCGGTATCCTTCTCCCGCAGGGAATTGCAGCCGGTCAGCACCTGCCAGTCCGGCGTGACCACCGGGGCGATTTCGTTCTCCCATCTGCCGAAGTACTTCGTCACCCAGTCGAGCACCTTGTCGGGATCGTAGTTGCCCGCCAGTGCGACGACGGTTTCTTTGGGCGCATAGTGTGCCTTGCGGAAATTCAGCAGATCGTCGCGGGTATAGGCCTCGATCTGCGCCGCCGGGCCGAGGATCGGCTGACCGGGCGACTGCTCGCCGAACTGCGCCAGCTGGAGCATGTCGTGCACGAGGTCCTCCGGGGAATCCTCGTCCATGGCGATCTCCTCCAGGATGACGCCGCGCTCCTTCTCCAGCTCGGTCTCGTCCATCGTCGCACCCGTCACCAGGTCCGCGAGGATATCCACCGCCAGTTCGAGGTTCTCGTCGATCACCTTGGCATAGAAGCACGTGCAGTCCCGGCCGGTGAAGGCGTTCAGCTGGCCGCCGACCGCATCCATCTCCTCGGCGATCTGCCGGGCGGTGCGCTTCGCCGTTCCCTTGAACACCATGTGCTCCAGGAAGTGGCTCAGGCCGCTTTCCTCCGGCTTCTCCATCATGGAGCCGACGTGCATCCACGCGCCGATGGACACCGAGCGCAGGTACGGCAGCCGCTCGCCGACCACGCGCAGTCCGTTGGGCAAAAGCCATTCGTCATGCATACGATCATTCGCTCCCAAGCTGTTTTTCATCATGGTTTCCATGGGCTTCCTTTCTTATGCAAGCGATGGAGTTTGTTACGAAAAAGCCGCAAAAGCCCGTATTGTGGACTTTTGCGGCAGGTCTTCAACCCTTATTTATTTGCACCACAGATGTCCAGCGCCGCAGCGCTCTCAAATCTCGCTGTGCCACGGACAACTCCAGCGCGGCTCGCCCTCCGCGAGCCGTGCCCGCGCGATGCACCCTCCGTGCATCGTGCGACGCGCTACTCTGCCACAGCTCCACGCGATAGGTCTTAATCCGAAGGCGACCTACTCAATCACGAGCCGGGTGAAGCGGCGCGCTTCCTCAGCCCCACGCGATAGGTCTTAATCCGAAGGCGACCTACTCAATCGCGAGCCGGGTGAAGCGGCACGCTTCCTCAGCCCTGCCGACGGGGGGGACGGTTGCCGCGGAAGCCCTCGGAACGGCGGGGCTCCTCGGAGCGGGCAGTATACTCGATGTCGTTGCGGATCAGGTTGATGCGGCCCTGAGCGTCGATCTCGTTGACCTTGACCTCCAGCTCGTCGCCGATGTTCACCACGTCCTCGACCTTCTCCACGCGCTTGTTGTCCAGCTTGGAGATGTGGATCATGCCGTCCTTGCCGGGCAGCAGCTCGACGAAGGCGCCGAAGTTCATGATGCGCACGACCTTACCGGTGTACACCTCGCCGACCTCGATGTCCTTGGCGATGCCCTCGATGATCTTGCGGGCCTTGGCGGCAGCCTCCGCGTCGGGAGTGCTGATGAACACGCGGCCGTCGTCCTCGATGTCGATCTTCACGCCGGTCTCGGCAATGATCTTGTTGATCATCTTGCCGCCGGGTCCGATGACCTCGCGGATCTTCTCGGG
>SVGU01000103.1 GCA_015056155.1 Clostridiales bacterium | reverse complement strand
TGACGAAGATGCCCTGCGCGGTCTCGGGGCGCAGCAGCACCTCGGCAGCGCTGGACTCGTTCACGCCCAGATGGGTCTTGAACATCAGGTTGAACTGGCGGATGCCGGTGAAGTCCTTCTTGCCGCAGACGGGGCAGACGATGTCGTGCTCGTTGATGTATGCTTCGAGCTCCTCGTTCTTCCAGCCGTCGCCGGTCTCGGCGCCCCCCGTGAAGTCCTCGATCAGCTTATCCGCGCGGAAGCGGGCCTTGCAGGCCTTGCAGTCCATCAGCGGATCGTTGAAGCCGCCCACGTGGCCGGAAGCGACCCACACCTCGCGGTTCATCAGGATGCCGCAGTCCAGACCCGTGTTGTAGGGGCTCTCCTGCACAAACTTCTGCCACCAGGCCTTCTTGATGTTGTTCTTGAACTCCACGCCCAGGGGGCCGAAGTCCCAGGTGTTGGCCAGGCCGCCGTAGATCTCGGAGCCTGCGAAAATGAAGCCGCGGTTCTGACACAGCGCCTTCAGCTTGTCCATCGTCAGTTCAGCCATTGTTGTGATCCTCCTTGTTGGTACATGGCTGGCGTGCCATGCCCGATATTGATACCATTGTATCATAGGCGCATCGGCTTCTTTTGTCAAGGCGTGGACAGAGAAAATGCAGGGATGCCCTTCCATTTTGCGGGGCGTGTGGTATAATAAGCAGAAGGGCTTATGCCCGGATCAACATGACGAGGTCACACGAATGCTGTTTTCGAGCATTACCTTTCTGTTCATCTTCCTGCCGGCGGTGGTGCTGCTGCATGCGGCGCTGCCGGAGAAATGGCGCAACGGTTTCCTCCTGGCGGCCAGCGTCGCGTTTTACTGCTTCGGCGACGCGAAGTACCTGCCGCTGCTGGCGGCGCTGACGGTGGTGAACTACCTGTCCGGCCGGGGGCTTGCGGCGTGGCAGGGGACGCGGCGGCGCGTGCTGCTGTTTGTCTCCGCCGGGCTGAACCTGCTGGCGCTGGGGTATTACAAGTACGTGGGCATGCTGCCCTTTGTGACGGAGCCGCCGGCGCTGCCGCTGGGCATCAGCTTCTACATCTTCCAGTCCCTGTCCTACCTGTTCGATGTGCATGCGGGGCGGGTGAAGGCGGAGAAGTCGCTGGCGGACTATGCGGCGTACATCATGCTCTTCCCGCAGCTGATCGCCGGGCCGATCGTCCGGTATGACGATGTGGCGCGGGAATTGCACACGCGCCGTCTGCAGCCCCGGCAGATGGAAGCGGGCATGACCTCCTTCCTGCTGGGTCTGGCCTCGAAGGTGCTGGTCGCCAATGAGTTGGGCGCGCTGTACGAGGCCCTCGCGGTGATCCCGCAGCGCGGCATGCTGGCCAGCGCGGTGATGCTCCTGGCTTACGGCTTCCAGCTGTATTACGATTTCAACGGCTATTCCCTCATGGCCATCGGCATCGGGCGGATGCTGGGCTTTGAGTTCCCGAAGAACTTCGACCATCCCTTCACCTCCCGCTCCATCAGCGAGTTCTGGCGGCGCTGGCACATCACGCTGGGCGACTGGCTGCGCCTGTACATCTACATTCCGCTGGGCGGCTCGCGCCGGGGGAATGTCCGCCGGGTGGTGAATCTGCTGATCACGTGGGGCCTGAGCGGCCTGTGGCACGGCGCGGGGCTGAACTTCGCGGCGTGGGGACTGTACTTCGGCGTGCTGATCGCGCTGGAGGCGGTGCTGATCGGCGAATGGCTGGAGCGGCATCCGCGCATCGGCTGGGCGTACGCGTTCGGCGCGGTGCTCCTGTCGTGGGTGCTGTTCGCCAATGATACCCCGGCGGCGCTGGGCGGCTTCCTTGCGGAGCTGGTCAGCCTGCGCATGGGGACGAATGTGCTCTTCACGATCGGCTGCTTCCTGCCGGTGCTGCTGGCGGCGTGCCTGCTGGCGTCGGGGAGGGTCTGCGGCTGGCTGAAGCGGTGGACGGACAGGCCTGCGGTGCGCGTTGTGCTGCTGCTGGCGCTGCTGGTGCTGTGCACGGCCTCGCTCCTGCGCTCGAGCTACAACCCCTTCCTGTATTTCCGCTTCTGATGGAGGCTGATGTGTTGAAACGGATCAAGGAGATGCCGCTGTTCCTGCTGACCATGCTGGCGCTGGTGGCGGGCGGCGTGCTGCTGCTGACGCTGCCCGCGCGGGAGTTCTCGGAGCTGGAGAACCGTCCGCTGGCGGCATGGGAGGGCAGCTCGCTTCTGCAGAGCGGCTTTGATGAAAAGGCGGAGAAGTACCTCTCCGACCAGTTCCCCGGGCGGGACGCGCTGATCATGCTGGATGCGGCGGTCAGCGTGACGCTGGGGCAGCGCCTGCAGGACGGCGTGCTGCTGGGCGGCGGCGGGTACCTGCTGGAGGAGCCGGTCGCGGAGGTCACGGCGACGGCCCGCAGCGCCATGGACACGGTGGAGGAGATCGCGCAGACCCTGCAGCTGCCGGTGAATCTGCTGCTGGTCCCCACCTCGGCGGCGGCGCTGCCCCATCGGCTGCCCACGCTGTATGAGGCGGCTGATCAGGCGCGGGTGCTTGACGCCCTGTACGCCATGGCGGAGCAGGTGCAGCCGGTGGACAGCGGCTTGCTGCAGGCGGCCGACCCGGATACGCGATACTACCGGACGGATCATCACCTCACGGCGGAGGGTGCATGGACGGTGTATGCCGCGCTGTGCGACGAATGGGGGCTGGAGCCGCTGCACGCCCCGCGCACGGAGCTGACGGACTTCCGCGGCTCCTACTACGCCCGGATCCCGGATCCTCGCATCGGGCAGGAGACCTTCTCGGTGGAGATCCCGGCGGGGCTGACCCTTGCGGTGGACGGCGCGGAGCAGCCCTTCCTGCGGGAGGAGGCGCTCTCCCGGCGCAACAAGTACGGCGCGCTCATCGGGGAGACCTACGCCCATGCCGTCATCACCGGCGGCGCGGGCGATGAGGTGCTGCTGGTGGTGTCCGATTCCTATGCAAACGCGATCGTTCCGCTGCTGGCGCAGCATTTCCGCCGGGTGGACGTGATCGACCCGAGGTACTATGCGGGCGTGGTGTCCGCGCTGGCGCAGGAGGCGGGCAGCACCCGCGTGCTGACGCTCTACGGCCTGAACACCTTTTCGACCAACCGGGGGCTGGCGCTCCTGAGCATTGGAGGCGAATGACGATGAGGAAGCTGCTTGCGGCGCTGCTGGCATGTGCGCTGCTGACGCCCGTGCTGGCGGAGGAACCCTGTCCCCATGCGAGGGAAACGGCGGCGGATTATGTCTGCCAGCTTCAGTTTGACGAGCCGGCGGGGGACGAGCTGTTCGAGGAGGCGCTGCTGATCGGCGATTCGCTGGCGTATTCGCTGGCGGATTACGGCGTGATCGAAACGCTGGACGTGGAGTGCTACATCGGCCTGTCGCCGGAGCACGTCGCCCGGGCGCGCAACATGCTCTACAAGGGCGAATACGTGACCATCGTGGAGCTGGCGGCGGCCAGCCGGCCGGATAAGCTCCTGGTGCTCTTCGGCTCCAACGGCCTGACGTACAAGGACGCGGCGGAGGTGCTGGTCAACTACCACGGCATGGTGGACGCCATCGTCGATACGCTGCCCTGGGCGGACATCTACCTGCTGAGCGTCACGCCGGTGGACACGTGGGTGAAGAAGGAAGCCCGCGGGCTGAATATGGGCAACATCCTTGCCTTCAACGAGGGCGTGAGGAGCATTGCCCAGGCCCACGGCGTGCACTACATCGACGTCTGCACCCCCCTGACTGCGGCGGACGGCAGCGGCATCCACAAGAATTATGTGGCCAAGGACGGCATCCACCTGACCTACGAGGGCGCGCGGGTGCTGACGGAGACGATCCGCTATCAGGTGGATCGCTGATACAAGGAGGAAACGACTATGAAACGGCTGATTGCGATGCTGCTCCTGCTGTGCGTTGTGCTGGCGGGCTGCAGCGCCCCGGACGCTGCGAAGGACGCGGCGCCCAAGGACTGCGCGGAGGTCAGCAAGGCCATCCTGGCCAGCCAGACCTTCCCCGACACCATGACCGAGCAGACCGAGAAGCGCATGAACAAGGTGCTGGGCCTGGAAGAGGGGATGATCACGCAGGGCGTGATGACCATCGACGCGTCCCGCGCGACGGCGGAGGCGGTGATCGTGCTGACGGCGGCGTCGAAGGATACGCTGCCGCAGGTGCAGCAGCTGCTGGAAATGTACCGCACGTCGATGCTGATGCAGTACCGGGATTACCGCCCGGAGGAGGTGCCGAAGCTGGAGGCGGCGAAGGTGGAGAACCGCGGATTGCAGTGCGTGCTGGTGATCGCGGCGGATCAGGCGAAGGCAAAGACCGCGCTGGAGAATGCGTGGAAGTGATGAAGCGGAGCTGGTGACGGCTGACTGCGGATCAGAAGAGCGGCTTCGGCTGCTCTTTTGCTTTTCCGGGAGATTTCGGGAGCTGGACGGCAGGCGAAGCTGCACCCGAAATGTCCCTGCGCCTACCTGAGCGGCATGTGAAATTTGGTGATTTCATGCCTTGTTTTCGCAATTTCGGACCTGTTTCTACATATATAGTAAAGATGCTCTGTATAGGAAATATTGTGAAAGAATTAACGAAATCTTGTTGACAAATCTTTCACAATATAGTATACTGATGATGCGCCCGAAGGAGGAATATCGGGTGCAGCTGAAAGAGAGTTCCGATCCTTGAATGATTGTAAGGAGAGAAAAGCATCATGGCGAAGGAATACCAGATCGTCGATTCTGTGGAGAGCTTTGCGGCCGCGCTGAACCGCGTGCGCGCTGCTCAGAAGAAGTTTGCGACCTACACGCAGGAGCAGGTGGACGCCATCTTCCGCGCCGCCGCGCTGGCTGCCAACAACGCCCGTATCCCGCTGGCGAAGATGGCCGTTGCTGAAACCGGCATGGGTCTGGTGGAAGACAAGGTCATCAAGAACCATTATGCGGCTGAATATATCTACAATGCCTACAAGGACACAAAGACCTGCGGCGTGCTGGAGCGCGACGAGGCGGCGGGCATCATGCGCGTGGCTGACCCCATTGGCGTGGTCGCAGCGGTCATCCCCACCACCAACCCCACCTCTACCGCCATCTTCAAGTGCCTGCTGTGCCTCAAGACCCGCAACGGCATCATCATCAGCCCCCATCCCCGCGCGAAGAAGTCCACCATCGAGGCGGCGAAGATCGTGCTGGAGGCGGCGGTGGCTGCCGGCGCCCCCGAGGACATCATCGCGTGGGTGGACGTGCCCTCGCTGGAGCTGACCAACATGGCGATGAAGGAAGCCGACACCATCCTTGCCACCGGCGGCCCCGGCATGGTCAAGGCGGCGTACTCCTCCGGCAAGCCCGCCCTGGGCGTCGGCGCCGGCAACACCCCCGCCATCATCGACGAGTCCGCTGACATCAAGGTGGCCGTCAACTCCATCATCCACTCTAAGACCTTCGACTACGGCATGATCTGCGCCTCCGAGCAGAGCTGCATCGTGATGGACAGCATCTACGATGAGGTCAAGGCCGAGTTCGCCGCCCGCGGCTGCTACTTCCTGGAGGGCGAGGAGCTGGACAAGGTCCGCCGCACCATCATCATCAACGGCGCGCTGAACGCGAAGATCGTCGGTCAGCCCGCGTGGAAGATCGCCGAGCTTTCCGGCGTGACCGTGCCCCACACCGTCAAGGTGCTCATCGGCGAGGTCGAGAGCGTTGACCTGTCCGAGGAGTTCGCCCACGAGAAGCTCAGCCCCGTGCTGGCCATGTACCGCGCCAAGTCCATGGACGAGGCCTTCGACAAGGCGGATCAGCTGATCGCCGACGGCGGCTACGGCCACACCTCCTCCATCTACCTCAACGCCGTGACCCGCAAGGACCTGATCGACGCCTTCGCGGCCCGCATGAAGACCTGCCGCATCCTGGTCAACACCCCCGCGGCGCAGGGCGGCATCGGCGATATCTACAACTTCGTGCTCAAGCCCTCCCTGACGCTGGGCTGCGGTTCCTGGGGCGGCAACTCCGTCTCCGAGAACGTGGGCGTGAAGCACCTGATCAACGTCAAGACCGTTGCGATGCGGAGGGAGAATATGCTGTGGTTCCGTGCACCCCAGAAGGTGTACCTGAAGAAGGGCTGCCTGACTGTTGCCCTGGACGAGCTGAAGAACGTGATGGGCAAGAAGAAGTGCTTCATCGTCACTGACGCGTTCCTGTACAACAACGGCTACACCAAGCCCGTGACCGACAAGCTGGATGAGATGGGCATCGTCCACACCACCTTCTTCGACGTTGCGCCCGATCCCTCCCTCGCCTGCGCCAAGGAAGGCGCGAAGGCCATGGCGGCCTTCCAGCCCGACTGCATCCTGGCCCTGGGCGGCGGCTCCGCGATGGACGCGGCCAAGATCATGTGGGTCATGTACGAGCATCCGGAAGTGGACTTCATGGACATGGCCATGCGCTTCATGGACATCCGCAAGCGCGTGTACACCTTCCCCAAGATGGGCGAGAAGGCCTACTTCATCGCCGTGCCTACCTCCGCCGGCACCGGCTCCGAGGTGACGCCCTTCGCCGTCATTACCGACGAGCAGACCGGCGTGAAGTACCCGCTGGCTGACTACGAGCTGATGCCCAACATGGCCATCGTCGACGCGGATCTGATGATGAGCGCGCCCAAGGGTCTGACCAGCGCCTCCGGTATCGACGCGCTGACCCACGCGCTGGAAGCTTACGCCTCCATCATGGCCACCGACTTCACCGACGGTCTGGCGCTCAAGGCCACCAAGCTGGTCTTCGACTACCTGCCCGCCTGCTACGACAACGGCATGAACGAGCCCGTCGCCCGCGAAAAGATGGGCAACGCCGCCACCATCGCCGGCATGGCCTTCGCCAACGCGTTCCTGGGCGTGTGCCACTCCATGGCGCACAAGCTGGGCGCCTTCCACCACCTGCCCCACGGCGTGGCCAACGCGCTGCTGATCGAGGAGGTCATCCGCTTCAACAGCGAGGAAGTGCCCCCGAAGATGGGTACCTTCCCGCAGTACGCCTACCCCCACACCAAGGCGCGCTACGCCGAGGTGGCCGACTACCTGAACCTGGGCGGCGCGAATGACGACGAGAAGGTCGAGAACCTGATCAAGGCGGTCGGCGAGCTGAAGGCGCGCGTGGGCATCAAGAAGTCCATCCGCGAGTACGGCATCGACGAGGAGACCTTCCTGGCCAGCCTGGACGAGATGGTCGAGCAGGCCTTCGACGACCAATGCACCGGCGCCAACCCCCGTTATCCGCTGATGAGCGAGATCAAGGATATGTACCTGAAGTGCTACTACGGTGAGTAATGGGTCTTCGACTCAGTTTTATACCGGGTACGCGTGCGTTTGACAAGTACACCGGAATCGATTATCATGCGTAACAGGAGGTAAGAACATGAAGCTGGATAACATCATTGCGACCCCGGCGAAGAAGGTCGTATACCGCGACGGCGATCAGGCCATCAAGGTGTTCGACGAGAGCTACAAGAAGTCCGACGTGCTCAACGAGGCGCTCAACACCGCCCGCGTGGAGGAGACCGGCCTCAACATTCCCCAGCTGATCGACGTGCAGCAGATCGACGGCAAGTGGGCCATCATCACCGAGTACATCCCCGGCAAGACCCTGGCGCAGCTGATGGAGGAGAATCCGGAGAAGGAAGACGAGTATCTGGAGATGTTCGTTGACCTGCAGCTGGAGGTGCAGAAGCACACCTGCCCGATGCTGAACATGCTGACGGAGAAGATGCACCGCAAGATCAACGAGACGAAGCTGGACGCCACCATGCGCTATGAGCTGCATGCCCGCCTGGCCTCCATGCACGTGCACAAGAAGCTCTGCCACGGCGACTTCAACCCCTCCAACATCATCATCACCCCCGAAGGCAAGCCCTACATCATCGACTGGGCCCACGCCACCCAGGGCAACGCTTCCGCCGACGCCGCCCGCACCTACCTGCTTTTCAACCTCGAGGGCAAGGAAGCGCTGGCCCGCAAGTACCTGAAGCTGTTCTGCCTCAAGAGCGACACCGCCAAGCAGTATGTGCAGAAGTGGATCCCCATCGTCGCGGCTTCCCAGTCCGTCAAGGGCAAGCCCGAGGAGCAGGAGCTGCTGATGAGCTGGGCTTCTGTCGTGGAGTACTATTGAGAATTCGGAATGCGGAATTCGGAATTTGGAGTGCAGTTCGGAAGGAGGCAGCGTGATGCTTTGTCCTTATTGTAACAATGAGATGCAGCATGGTGAATTGAGCTATGATCGCCGCAGCCCCATGTACTTCCGGGCGAACGGGCAGAAGCTGGGCTTCTTTGACCAGCTTGCCGGTACGGGCCTGGTGGAGGCATCGAAGGGAACGTGGATGGCCAAGCCGCTCTCTGCCGACTATTGCCCCAAGTGTAAAAAGATGATCTTCGACACGGAGGTCAGCAAATAAACCAAGCGCCGGATACCGTGCAAATGCGGTATCCGGCGCTGTTATGTACAGTGCATCAAACTAAATTCCTAATTCCGAATTCCTAATTCCGAATTCCGATTCACACATCCCCCGTGCTTCCGAATCCGCCCGTCCTCGCCTCCGCGACCTCGTCCTCCTCGGCCAGGCCATGGGGCAGGAACACCCCCTGGCAGAAGCGCTCGCCCTTCTGGATGGTCACGTCGTGGCTGTCCATGGAGCAGGGGCTCATGCCGCAGGTCAGGCGCACCATGATGTGCCCCTCGTTGGCGGCGTGGAAG
>SVGU01000102.1 GCA_015056155.1 Clostridiales bacterium | reverse complement strand
TAAGGAATGGTTTCGGCAGATGCCGAAACCGCCCCGCCCGCGCGGCAAAGCCCCGCGATACGATTACAGTCAGAGGGCCAGCGGGCCCTCCGACACCTCCCAAGGAGGCTTTTTTGACAGGCTGAAGGGGCTCCGGAACATCTCCGGAGCCCCTTCTTGCTGCGTATTTACTTGCGCTTCCTGATCTTCGCGACGAAGAAGCCCTCGTGCAGCGCCGTCGGCTTCACGCACACCACCCCCGGCACGATCACAGGGAGCAGCTGCTCCGCGCCGAGCCCCAGCGCCGCAGGGTCAATCGGCACGACCTCCGCGTTCATCCCGGGCAGCACGGCGTTGAGCACCTCTTCATTCTCCTCGCGGAGGATGGAGCAGGTCGAATACACCATCTCATGCCCGGCGCTCAGCAGCGTCAGCGCCTTTTTCAGCATCGCCTTCTGCGTTTTGGCTGTCTTGGCGACCCAGTCCGCAGTCATCCGCCGCTCCTGCTCGCCCTCCGCGATCAGGATGGTACCGCTGCCCGTGCACGGGGCGTCCAGCAGCACCTTGTCGAACCGGAACAGGTCGTTCAGCTGCCGCGCATCGGTGCACATGACGCTCACGCGGCTCGCGCCCTGCCGGTCCAGATTGAATTGCAGCCGGTCAGCACGGATGCGATTCTTCTCGCAGGCCGTGATGAGCGCCGCATTGCCCGACAGCGCCGCCATCTGCGTGGTCTTGCCGCCGGGCGCCGCCGCCATATCGAGGATGGATTCCCCCTTCTTCGGCGACAGCACCAGCGCGGGCATCATCGACGACAGGCTCTGCAGGTACATGTGGCCCGCCTCATATTCCGGCAGGCTCTGCACCGCATCCTCCCGCACGCCGGGCAGCACGAATGCGTCCGGGTACCACGACTGGCGCTCATAGGCGATCCCCGCATTTTCCAGCACGGCCATCACCTGCTCCGGGGTGCTGCGGAGGGTGTTGACCCGCAGCGTCACCGGGCGGCGGACGAAGCCCGCTTCGATCTCCCTGGCGAGGCCTTCGCCGTATTGCTGAATGAGGCGCTCCGTCAGCAGCGCCGGAATGGCTGGCAGCATGGCAATTCTCCTTTGTGTCAGTGCCGCGTCGGCCGGCGCGACATGCGTTTGTTCTCCCTGGGCGGCTTGAGCAGCCCCTCATGCGGCCGGGGACGCTTCCGTCCGGACGTTTCCTGCATGATATCGCCTCCTTTGGGAAGCAGTTTATCCACAGGTCATGCCCGTTATCCCCGGTCACAGGGCATGGATCGCGGTCATGTCCGCCTTCGGGTCGGCGCTGCGGAACATGGCCGTGCCCATCACCGCCACGTCAAGGCCGTGCGCCCGCAGCAGCGCCGCGTTCTTCATGGACACGCCGCCGTCCGCCTCCAGCAGGCCCGTATAGCCCATCCGGCGCAGATCGTCCATCTTGTCCAGCATATCGGCGTTGAACTTCTGTCCGCCAAAGCCGGGCTCCACCGTCATCACCAGCACCATATCCGCCAGCGGCAGCAGATCCCGGATCGCCTCCGCAGACGTTCCGGGCTTCACCGACAGACCGGTCATCACGCCGCGCGCACGGATGTCGCGCAGCACCTGCGCCGGGTCGCCGGGGATCTCCGCATGGATGGTGAGCACCGCCGCGCCCGCGTCGCAGAAGACGTCCACGTACTTCTCCGGGTTGTCCATCATCAGGTGAACGTCCAGCGGCAGCTCCGGGAAGCGCGCATGCAGCGCGGCCACCAGCGCCGGGCTGTAGCTGAGGTTCGGGACAAAATGCGCGTCCATGATATCCACATGGAGCCAGTCCGTCCCTGCGTCGATCATCCGCTGAACATCGCGTTCCATGTTCAGCATATCCGCAGCGAGAATGGAAGGCGAGATCTTCATGCCCATATCCTCCTTGCAAGCATTGTCAGTTATAGCGCTGCTTCCACGTTTCGCGAACGTCCGCCAGCAGCTGGCGATAGCGGCTCACTCGCCCCTCGTCGATCTCCCCCGCCGCCACCGCAGCGGTCACGGAGCAGCCCGGCTCCCGGTCGTGCAGGCAGGGCGCAAAGCGGCAGCAGCCCTCATGGGGCTGGAACTCCGGGTAGGCCTCGCGCAGCTTCTCCGGCTCCTGCTTCGCATCCAGCACCAGCAGGCTGAAGCCGGCCGTGTCCAGCACGCGCACGCCGCCGGAAATGAGCAGCTGCGCATGGCGGGTGGTGTTCTTGCCGCGCTGGATCTTCTCGCTGATATCGCCGGTCTCCAGCTCCAGCCCCAGCAACGCGTTGAGCAGCGTCGATTTGCCCACGCCGCTCTGGCCGGTCAGGCAGCAGCAGCTTTCGCCCTGCATCACGCTGCGCAGCTCCTCCAGGCCCTGCCGTTCCTTCGCGCTGACGGTCAGCACCGGGCACTCCGCGCCCCGGTATTGTCCGCGAATCGTTTCTGCCAGCGCCGGATCCAGCTCCGACTTGTTGACGACGATCGCGGTCTTCATCCCCTGCAGCCGTGCGCGGATCAGCAGCCGGTCCACCAGCAGCAGATCCGGCTCCGGCGAGGGGCAGATGACCACCAGCAGCAGGCTCACGTTCGCCACCGGAGGTCGCAGGCACTCCGTCGTCCGGGGCAGGATCTCCTCCAGCCAGCCGTGCTCCTCCCCTTCGCCGGGGATGAACAGCACCTGATCGCCCACCAGCGGGGAAATATGCATGCGCCGGAATTTCTTCTTGCAGCGCAGGATGTGCTCCGTGCCCGAATCGTCCGCGGCGACATAGAAGCCGCCGAAGCCGCGCACCAGCACGCCCTGCCTCAAAGTTTCTTCGCTCATTCAAACCTCACCGTATTGGCGTATTTGAAAACATTGTTGACATAGACCCGGTAGGTGAATTCCCCCGCGTTGCTGCTGACCAGCTCCACCTCGGGGTGGCGGCTGGCGTTGGACGGGAAGTCATTCTGATACGCCGTAACCTCGCCGCTGTCGCTCAGCAGCGTCACGCGGACGCTCACCAGGCTGTCGCTGGCGGGCAGCTCCAGCTCGACCTTCGCCCGGCGGAGCATCGACTGCACGCGGTACACCGACAGCGTCAGGGTCGTTCCCTGAATGACCGCCGTGTCCGCCGCGATGGACTGTTCCCGGACGCGGTCGTGGTAGATCTCCTCCTGCGTGTCCACGTATTCGATGGCCGCGTTGAGCGTCAGGCCGCTGGAGGAGATCAATTCCATCGCCTCCCGGAGCGTGCGCCCCTTCACCAGCGGCACATAGGCGATGCCGCCGGAGACCGTGACCTGGATCGTTTCGCCGTTCTGGCAGACGCTGTGCGCCTCGGGGACCTGCTTGATCACGAAGTCTGCGTCATGGGTCTTGGACACCACGCGCTCCACGACCGACAGCGTCAGGCCATAGGCGCGCAGGATCGCCGTTGCATCGGCGATGGTCTTGTTGCAGATGTCCGGCACGGTCTGGGTCGCCGGGCCCATCGACACCGTCAGCGTCACCGTGTCGCCCTTGCGCAGGGTCGTGTCCTCCTGGGGCGTCTGCATGATGACGATGCCGGCGGAGATGCTCGGGTGGTGCACCTCCACCACCTTGGCCTTCAGGCCGATCCGGTTGATCTCGCGGATGGCGGCGTTCACCTCGCTGTCCCGGTAGAGATCGACCGTCGCGCTGTTGACGACCTTGTCATAGATGGCCATCGTGCCCACGTACAGGCCGTAGACCACCACCAGCGCCACGATCGCCGTCATCAGCCAGAGCCGCGCGTTGGGCTTGCGGAGCCTGCTGCGGCCGGTGGTCTGGCGCACCCGGGTGCTGGATACGGCGCTGGCAGAGGGCGTCGCCAGCTGGGGCTGCTGCGCGGTCTGGACGAGGCGCGGCTGCATCTCGCTCACGCGGCCCTCCAGCGCCATGCGCAGCTCCGACGCCATCTCCCTCGCGGAGTGGTAGCGGTACTGCGGGTTCTTCTCCATCGCCTTGAGGCACACATGGCAGATCGCCTCCGGCACCTCCGGCGCATAGCGGCGGATGGGTTCGGGCTGGGCGTGCAGGTGCTGCATGGCGATCGCCACGGGGCTGTCGCCGTCAAAGGGCACGCGGCCGGTGAGCATCTCGTAGAGCGTCACGCCCACGGAGTACAGGTCGCTGGTGACGTCCGTCCCCTGGCCCTGCGCCTGCTCCGGGCTGAAGTAGTGCACGGAGCCCATGACGGAGTCGCCCTTGGTGAGGGTCGAGCTGTTGGCCATGCGGGCGATGCCGAAATCCGCCACCTTGATGTGGCCGTCGGCATGGACGAGGATATTCTGCGGCTTGATGTCCCGGTGGATGATGCCGTTTTGATGGGCGTGCTGCAGCGCGGACAGGATGCGGATGGTGATCTGCACCGCCGTCGCAGGGCGGATGCGGCCGCTCTGCTGGATGACCTCCTTGAGCGTCTGGCCCTTGACGTATTCCATGATCAGGTAGCGGTTCTCGCCGTCCATGCCCACGTCCAGGAGGTTCACGATGTTGTGATGGGTCATTTTCGACGCCGCCTCCGCCTCGCGCTGGAAGCGGCTGACGAACTCGGCGTCGCGGTTGAATTCGGGCTTGAGGACCTTCACCGCGACGGAATGCCCGGTGTTGCGGTCGATCGCCCGGTATACGATGGCCATGCCGCCCACGCCGATCTGCTCGACCAGCACATAGCGCCCGGCCAGGATCTTCTCTCTCATCGCGCGGCCTCCCCGTCACGAAGGACGATCACGCTGATGTTGTCCCGGCCGCCGGCCTTGAGCGCCGCGTCCATCAGCTTGCGGGCAGCCTCTTTGGGCGCATTGGCCGCGAGGATCTTCTCGATCTCGCTGTCCGTCACCATGCCGTGCAGACCGTCGGAGCAGACCATCCACACATCGCCCTCCTGCCGCTCCTCCACCGCGAGATCCACGTCGATCCCCTTCTCCGTGCCCACCGCGCGGGTGATCACATTCTTGTTGGGATGCTTCTCCGCCTGCTCCGGGGTCAGGTAGCCCATGCGCATCAGCTCGCCCACGAGGGAGTGGTCGTCCGTCATCTGCTGGAGCTTTCCGTCGCGCAGGAGATAGATGCGGCTGTCGCCCGCGTGGCCGAGGTACGCAAAGTCCGCGCTCATCCAGACAACGGAGAGCGTCGTGCCCATACCGGCGAGCTTCTTGTCCTCCTCCTGCTGACGGAAGAGGACGGTGTTGGCGGACTCGAAGCCCGAACGCAGCGCATCCGTCGAGGGCTTGTGCCCCTGCAGGAAGCGGATCAGCTCGTCCCGCGCACCGGCAGAGGCCGTTTCGCCGCCGTTATGGCCGCCCATGCCGTCCGCCACGCCGTACAGGTTCAGTTCTTCCGACTCGACCAGCACATCCTGATTGCTCAGGCGCACCTTGCCCACATCCGTCAGTCCGCAGACCGTCAGAGGTCTGTCCTGCTGGCGGTTCTCCTCCGCAGGCATTTCCTTGCCGCTGGCATAATCCTCCAGGCGCTTGCGTGTGTCCCGGGTGAAATGATACTTGCGAATCATGGCTGATCTCCCATCAGTTGTTTGCTTGGTTTCCCTCTGCGAGGGTCTTGCGGCGCAGCTGGCCGCAGGCGCCTTCGATATCGTCGCCCATCTCGCGCCTGCGGGTGACCGAAATGTGCAGCCCCTCCAGCGTCGTCATGAAGCGGCGCACCGTCGCCTCCGTCACGCCCTTCAGGTCGCGCTCCGCCACCACGTTCAGCGGGATCAGGTTCACATGGCACTGCAGTCCGCGCAGCTTCGACGCCAGCTCGACCGCATGCTTCTCCTCGCAGTTGACCCCGCCCACCAGCGCGTATTCGAAGATGACGCGGCGGCCGGTCTTGTCCACATAGTTGCGGCAGGCCTTGAGCAGCTCGTCCATCGGGTATGCTTTGGCGATGGGCATGGTCTGGCGGCGGATGTCGTCGTTGGGCGCGTGCAGGGACACCGACAGCGTCACCGGCAGGTCCTCCTGCGCCAGCTCGTACATCTTCGGCACGATGCCGCAGGTGGACAGGCTCACGTTGCGCAGGCCGATCTGCACGCCGTCGGGCTCCCGGAGCAGCCGCAGGAACTTCATCACGTTGTCGTAATTGTCCAGCGGTTCGCCGCTGCCCATGAGGACGAGGTTGTGCACGCGGGGGCTCTGTCCCTCCTCCACCGGCAGGGCATTGTCCACGATGTAGCGGTTGGCGCACAGCACCTCGCCGAGCATTTCGCCCGCCGTCAGGCTCCTCACGCACCCGTCCAGCGTGGACGCGCAGAAGGTGCAGCCCATCCGGCAGCCCACCTGCGTGGAGATGCACAGGGTGTACCCGTGGTGATAGTGCATCAGCACGCCCTCGACGCAGTTGCCGTCCCTGAGTCCAAACAGGAACTTGACCGTATCGTCGATCTTCGAGCGGCGCTCATGGATGATGCGCACCGGCTGCGCAACCGCCTCCTGATTCAGCTGCTCCCGCAGCGCCAGGGGCAGGTTGGTCATGCCGTCGAAATCCACGCCCTGATGGATCCATTTGAAGATCTGCTTCGCCCGGAAGGTCGGCAGCTTGCGCTCCCGGCACCAATCCGTCAGCTCGGTCAGAAACATCCCGGTCAGCTCGGTCATTCAGGTTCCCTCCAATGAAAACAGGTGTATCAATGCTGCGAAATCAGCGCTTTCTCTTCATCCGGCAGATGTAGAAGCCCTCCACGCCGTCGCGGCTGGGCAGCAGCTGTAATCCCACATCGGCCTTCTCGCGGAACTCCGCGGGAATGGTCTCCGGCAGGGGCGCCAGCTCGAATTCGGGGTGACGCTCCAGGAACGCCTGCGCCTGACGGACGTTCTCGTCCTTGAGCACGGAGCAGGTGGAGTACACCAGCGTGCCGCCGCGCTTCACATAGGGCGCGACCGTATCCAGCAGCTTCGCCTGCAGCCCGACCAGCTCCGCCACAGACTCCGCCGTCACGCGATACTTCACGTCCGGCTTGTCCGCCATCACGCCAAGACCGGAGCAGGGCGCATCCAGCAGCACCGCGTCCATCGTGTTCTCCAGGTCGGGGCGGAACACCGTCGCGTCGCGCTGCATCGGGCGCACGTTTTCCAGGCCCAGGCGCTTCACCTGCGCGGTGATCAGGTCGGTGCGGTGGGCGTGAAGCTCCCACGCCTGCACGCGGCCGGAGCCGCCCATCATCTCCGCCATCAGGCAGCTCTTGCCGCCGGGGGCCGCGCAGCAGTCCAGGATCTGCATGCCGCGCTTTGGATCGACCGCCAGCGCCGCCATCATCGAGGACTCGGACTGGATGGAGAACTTGCCGCCGACGAAGCCCGCGTCATGGGCGATCTCCGCCATGTTGCGGATGCGCCAGGAATGCGGCACCTTGCCGGGCTCATGCTCCCACACCTTGTCCTGCAGGAACGCCTCGAAGGCCGCGTCGTCCATGCGGGTCATGTTGGGGCGGACGGTGATGTAGCTGTCGTGGCTGCGGAAGCACATCAGGTCGATCGCCTCGTCGCCCCAGTCCGCCGTCAGCTTCTCCACCAGCCATTCCGGCACGCTGTGACGGATGGACAGCGCCTTGACGGGCTCCGTTTCCGGGTCGGGGAACTTCAGCTCGTCCTTCTGGCGGATCAGGTTGCGCAGGATGCCGTTGCACACGCCGGCGAGGCCTTCCATGCCCAGCTCCTTGCACAGCATGACGGAGGTGTTGCACGCCGCGCTCTCCGGGATGCGGTCCTCCAGCAGGATCTGGCAGGCGCCCAGACGCAGCACGTTGCGCAGCTTGATGTCGGTATCCGGCTTGGCCATGATCTGATCCAGCACCCAGTCCAGATACATCTTGCACTCGATGGTGTCATAGGCCAGGCGGGCGGCAAGGCGGCGGTCGATGACCGGCAGGCCGCAGTCGCGGAGCTTCTCGTCCAGCACAAGGGAAATGAAGGCGTCCTTCTCCGTCACCGCGCGGATGACCTCCAGCGCGATGCGGCGGGCAGGCAGACCCTCCGTCTGCTCCGGACGGGGCTTGCGCTCGCCCTCGGGACGGGCAGGGCGCATCCCGGGACGCGCAGAGCCGGAATGGGGCTTATTCCCCACCCGGTTCCCACCGAAGCCCGGCTTTCCCGCCGGACGGGCGTAGCTCTTCCCACCAAGTGCGGGCTTTTCAGTGCGATTTTGGGTTCGATCACCACTCGCCGCAGGCTTATCCCCACGGAAAGCGGGCTTGTCTCCACGGAAAGCGGGCTTCTTGTCGCCATTCTGGGCGCGATCACCACCGAAGGCCGGTTTTGCCCCCTGCGGGAGGGGGCGCTTCCCACCGAAGCCGCTGCGGCGCTCGCCGTTTTCCGTCTTATCTCCACCAGCAGCAGGTTTTCCGCCCCTGAAGGCAGGTTTATTCCCACTGAAGGTGCGCTTCTGTCCCTGAAAACCGCTCTTGTTCCCACCGAAGCCGCCGTTCCGGCCATTCTTGTTCTGATTATCCATCAATTTCTTCCTCTTTCAGCACGCTGCCGACGGTCATCGGATGACCGCGCAGATAATCCTTGGCATTCATCGGCTTGCCGCCAGGAGCCTGCAGCTGGTTGATCTGCACCGCTCCCTGACCCGCCGCCACGATCAGACCGGTCTTGGGGTCCGCCTTGATGATCTCGCCCGGCTGGCCGGAACCCTCCGCGACCTCCGCCCGGAGCAGCTTCAGCCGGCCGCCCTCCACCGCCGTGGAGCAGCCCGGCCACGGGTTCAGGCCGTGGATGCGGTTGACGATCGCCGCCGCGTCCTCCGCCCAGTTG
>SVGU01000101.1 GCA_015056155.1 Clostridiales bacterium | reverse complement strand
ATGTCCTGTGTATTCTGTTCGCCAAATTCAAGTTTGTCGCTTTCATTCTATCACGCAGAACAAGAAACAGCAAGCCTTGGCGGGCTTGCTGTTTCGGTATTTCTTTGGTGCAAAGTGAAGGATAACTCCTTCCTTTTCTTCCCTTTCGCTGCGGGGAGGCCGGTGGAAACCGGAATTACAGGGTGGCCTTGAGCAGCAGCAGGATGAAGTCGGACATGCCGATGGTGCAGCTGGTGACCAGGTCGGTGCCGGCGGGGTTGTGGGCCGCGGCGACAGCGTCGGACACGGTCTTGCCGGTCACGAACTGGCAGAAGGCGGCAGCCTGCTCATACCATTCCTTGCCGATGGGGGAGATGGCCTTCATGCCGTAGCCGTCCTTGATGACGTTCTTGGACTGCACGGGCGCGGTGATGTCGGAAGTGATCTTGCCCTGGGCGTTGAAGTTCACGTTCGCCTGCACAGCGTCGATGTAGCAGGAGGTGATGACGTCGCCGTTCAGGGTGATGGCGCCGACGTGAGCGTAGACCTGAGCCAGGCCGTCAGCGGTCTCGGTGGCGTCCTTGGACTTGGCCATGGTGGAAACCTGGGTCAGCTTCAGGGCGTCGCCCTTCTTCGCGCCCATGTGGACGGCGTTGTTCACCGCGTCCTCCACGCCGGGCATGAACTCGCTGGCCGCCAGGGTGCAGCTGGTGATGACGTCAACGGGCTTGCCGTTCTCGTCTAGGGGCATCGCCTTCAGCTCGTCGATGGTCTTGCCCACGCAGTAGGCGGCGAAGGCAGCGGCCTGCTCGTTCCACTCAGCGCCGATGGAAGAGGCCTTGCGCATGCCGTAGCCGTCGCCCAGCTCGTTCTTGGACTGGAACTCGGTGGCTTTGTCGGTGGTCAGCTTGCCGGTCTCGTCAAACTTGATCTTGGCCTGGACATAGTCGATGACACAGGCGGTGATGACGCCGTTGTCGTCCACGGTCACGGCGGTCAGGGCGATGTTGGCCTGAGCGGTGCCGTCCTTGGAGCTGGAAACGCTGGTCACGAAGGACAGGCCGGTCTTGACGGCGGCGTCCTCAGCGATGGCGGGGATGCAGGCGATGAGCATCATCAGGCTCAGCACGAGGGAGAGAAGCTTGCGCATACTGGTGTACCTCCATTTTGTCTGCTTGTATTTGCAGGTTTTGATGCAAATTGATTATAGTATGCGCGCCTTAATACAGCATAAATACAGTCTGAATATTTGTTAAGAATCGGCGGGATTTCCTTCGCCGGCCGGCGGGAAGCGCAGGGTGAAGACGGTTCCTTCGCCTGGGGTGCTTTCGGCGCGGAGGTCGGCGCTGTGGGCGGCGGCGACCTGCTGGACGATGGCGAGGCCCAGTCCCGTTCCCCGGCCGGATTCCTTGGTGGTGAAGAAGGGCTCGAAGATGTGCGGCATCGCCTCGGGGGGAATGCCGCAGCCGCCGTCCGCCACGCGCAGGATGACGCCTCCGCCGTCTGCCTCCGTGGTCAGGGTCAGCGTGCCGCCCGTATCCTCCATGGCGTGGAAGGCGTTGATGATGAGGTTCAGCAGCAGCTGGGACAGCTGCGTCTCGTTGCCGCTAATCATCTGTTCCCCGCAGGCGAGGGAGGTCGCGACCTCCACATGGGCCGGACGGGCGGGGGCGGCAACGTCCAGCGCGCGGCGCACCACATCGTCCAGCGAGAGCCGGCGGAAGGTGAGCTCCGTGTTGCGGCGGGAGAGGTCGGAGAGGCGGGAGATGATCGTCTTGGCCTTGCGGGAGGCTTCGTAGATCTCCGTGACATTGTCGGCCAGATCGTCCGCGCCCTCCGGCAGGCCCTCCAGGGTGAGGATGGAGTAGCCCATGATCGGAGTGAGGAGGTTGTTGAACTCGTGGGCGATGCTGGCGGTGAGGGTGCCGATGGTCTCCAGCCGCTGGTGGTGCGCCAGCTCCTGCGTTTTTTCCAGCAGGCGGCGGATCTCCTCGCTCCGCTGCTTGAGGCGCAGGAGCTCCCTGTCCTGCTGGCGGCCGCGGTACAGCAGGCGCACGGCCAGCGCAAGGAGCAGCACCGCGCCGATGATCGTCATGCCGGCGAAGATCATCAGCTGCACGGCGGCGGTATGCATGGGCAGGATGATCTCGTCATAGTCGCTGGTCAGGCCAACGATGAAATAGCCGTTGACGCACTCCTGAAGGGGAATGACGGTCATGCGCATTTCATGGACGAAGGTGCTGTCCGGATAGACCAGCGGGTAGGAGGCGGTGATGCGCTGGCCGGAGTTGCGGCTTTCCAGCATGTAACGGACGGCCTGTACGTCGCAGTTGGCGTCCGTCAGCTCCTCCATGGCGGTCACGCGGCATTCGCCCTCCCACTGGTGCAGCAGCAGCTTCTCATGGGTGCCCAGCAGCATCAGGCGGGAGCTGTCGTTCAGGTCGATCTGACACAGGTCGTCGTACAGCGCGCCCAGATCGATCAGCGCGGCGTATTCCAGATGCTCCGTCTGCCGGAAAAGGGCGAGGTAGATGGTGCCGTCGCCGGCGCTGCAGGGCTGGGGTGCGCTGCGATCGGACGGGAAGGGGAAGGTGTAATCCGTGCGCCCGTCGGTGGAGAGCAGGATCCGCCCGTCGCGGATGGCCAGGAGCGACTGGATCAGCGGATTCTGCCCGACGAGGTTCTCCTGCATGCGGAAGAGCAGGTTGTCCGAATCGCCGCTTTCGAGCCACTGCGCCTCCGCCTGCACAAAGCCCCGGCGGGTCAGCACGTAGGACAGATCCTCGCCGATGTTGTCCAGCTGGATGGCGATGCTCTTGTCCGATGCGGCGGCCATGTCCTGCAGCTGCTGGTCCTGCCGGTCGAGGTTCAGCTCGTTGTAGTGGGCGAATATCCGGATCAGCATGGCCACGCCGGTCGCCATCAGTAGGATCGCAACGGCGAGCAGGAGAAAAAAGCCAAGCCGCTTCCTTTCTGTGTGCTTCACGGACATGTCCCCCCCTTGTCAAAACAGGTCGTTTCGGTGTATCATCATGATATAGGAATTTTACCGTCCTGTAAAGGAGTTTTGCAGATGGCAGACATCGTTTTGATCGTGGACGACGACGCGGCCGTGCTGGCCATGCTGACGAAGGTCATCCGCAGCAACGGCCTGACGCCGGAATGCGCCGAGAGCGGGGAGAAGGCGCTGAAGCTGCTGGAGGAGCGCAACTTCGACCTGATCCTGATGGATGTGAACATGCGCGGCATGGATGGCTTCACGGCCGTGGAGCAGATCCGCCGCCGGGGCATCCGCACGCCCATCATCATCGTCAGCGGCCGGCAGGAGGACCTGGATACGCTCTACGGTCTGGACATCGGCGCGGATGACTACATCACCAAGCCGTTCAACCCGGTGACGCTGGGGGCGAAGGTCAAGGCGCTCATCCGCCGCAGCCGCAACGCCCTCCCCGGCGCGGAGCAGATGATCACCGCCGGGCCGTTCTCCTACAACACCTCCACGCTCCGCCTGTACAAAAACGGCGAGGAGATCGCCCTGTCCTCCAAGGAGAATGCGATGATGAAGCTGTTCATCGACAACGTGAACCGCATCTTCTCCAAGGACATGCTCTACGACCTCATCTGGGGCGAGGCTGTCATCGACGAGAACGCTGTCATGGTCTACATCAGCCGCTTGCGCCAGAAGATCGAGGACGACCCCGCCGCGCCCCGCTACATCCAGAACGTGCGCGGCATCGGATACCGGTTCGTGGTGTAACACAGGACAGCACGAAGGAGGAACACAACCATGCAGCAGATCGTGAAGATCGTCATCACCGGCGGCCCCTGCGCGGGCAAATCCACCGCGATGAGCTGGATCCAGAAGCACTTCAGCGAAAAGGGCTGGACGGTGCTGTTCGTGCCGGAAACGGCCACGGAGTTCATTTCCGGCGGCGTTGCCCCCTGGACCTGCGGCACGAACGCGGAATACCAGGTCGTCCAGATGACCCTGCAGAGGGAAAAGGAGCGCCTCTTTGAGCAGGCGGCCCGCACGATGCCCAAGGACCGCGTCCTGATCGTGTGCGACCGGGGCATGCTGGACAACCGCGCCTATATGGACGATGCGGAAACGGCGTATGTGCTGGACCGCATCGGGGCGAACGAGGTGGAGCTGCGCGACAGCTACGACGCGGTGTTCCACCTGGTATCGGCGGCCAAGGGCGCGGAGCAGTTCTACACCACGGCGAACAACAGCGCCCGCATCGAAACGGTGGAGCAGGCGGTGGCGCTGGACGACCGGATCATCGCGGCATGGACGGGACATCCGCACTTCCGCGTGATCAACAACGAAACGGACTTCGAGGAGAAGATGCAGCGGCTGATGCGGGAGATCTCCTCCTTCCTCGGCGGACCGGAGCCGCTGGAGATCGAAAGGAAGTTCCTGATTGAATACCCGGACGTGGCGTGGCTGGAGAGCCTGCCCAACTGCAGCCGGATCGACGTGATCCAGACCTACCTGACCGCGCCGGAGGGCGAGGAGCGCCGCATCCGCCAGCGCGGGTGCGACGGGCACTACCTCTACTTCCGCACGACCAAGCGCAGCATCGACGGCATGAAGCGCGTGGAGATCGAGAAGCGCCTGACCAAGGATGAGTACCTGATCGCGATGATGGACGCGGACGTGACGCGGCGGCAGATCCGCAAGACCCGCTACTGCCTGACGTGGGGCATCCAGTATTTCGAGATCGACGTGTATCCCTTCTGGCAGGACAAGGCGATCGTGGAGATCGAGCTGGCGGACGAGAACGAGCCGATCGACTTCCCGCCGCAGCTGAAGATCATCCGGGAGGTCACGGACGACCCGTCCTACAAGAATGCCGAGCTGGCGGTCATCTGAGAGGTGAAGGAGCATGCATGAGCCGTACAGGAGGACCGTGCCGGGGGCGAAGAATGCGGTGCTGTTCGTGCACGGCATCGTCAGCACGCCGCGCTACTGGGACGCCTATGCGGCGCTGGTCCCGGAGGACTGGTCGGTGCACTGCCTGCTGCTGCCCGGACACGGCGGCAGCGTGACGGACTTCGGCCGGACGAAGCGGGGCGAATGGCTGGCGCATGTGCGGCAGGCCATCGGCGAATTGCGCGCATCGCATGAACGGGTGTACATCGTCGCCCATTCGCTGGGGACGCTGCTGACGGTGCAGGCGGTGCTGGCGGAGCCGGAGAAGATCGCGGGGCTGCTGCTGCTGGCGGTGCCGCTGCGGATCTTCGTCCAGCCCGCGTCGATCATCCGCAACATCGGCAAGGGCCTGGGGCTGGGCGAAAGTCCGGAGGAGCTGGCGCGGTACTACGGAACGGCGCAGGACTGGCGTGTCTGGCGCTACATCGGCTGGATCCCGCGGTATCTGGAGCTGTTCGCCATCAGCGCGGACGTGCGGCGGCGGATCGCGGCGCTGACGGTCCCGGCGCAGGTGTTCATGTCCGGCCGGGACGAGCTGGTCTCCCGGCGCAGCTGCCGCGTGCTGGAAAAGTGCCCGGCGGTCACGCTGACGGTGCTGCCGGACTCGATGCACCATGAGCTGGCGCCCGGGGACGACGCGCGGGTGCGGGAGGCGCTGAAGCGGATGTGGGGCAGGTAACGGGACGACCATGACGATATGCGGAACGACCGGAGGGCGAAAGGCTCCCCGGTCGTTTTATGTCGCTGAAGCACGATGCCGGCGCGGGATGCGGCAGGTTGTGATATCCTCCGGGGGAAGGGAGGCGCAGGGCGTGGAGTGCATCGTGCTGGCGAAGGAGGTGGAGCGGCGTACGACGCTGAAGTGGGTGCTGGAGGATCTGGGACCGGCGTGGCGCTGCGTGACAGCGGAACAGGCAGAACAGGCGCTGCTGCTTATGCGGTCGCAGCGGATCGACGCGGCGGTGTTGACGGCGTGCAGTGAATCGGCTGTGCTGGCCGGTGCGCTGCAGGCTCAGCCGCTGTTGGCGCCGCCGTATCTGTTTGGGGACGGCTTCCCGGCGCTGGATGGCGAATTGCCTGGGCTGGCGGAGCTGCCGGGGCTGCTGCGGTGGTGGAAGGAGCAGGGGCGGCTCCCGGCGCTTGCGCAGCTGCGGTATGCGGAGGCAGAGCGGCTGGCGGCAGGGATGCTGCGGGCGCTGGGCGTGCCGGAAAGACTGCGGGCGTGGACCTTCCTGCCGGACATGGCGGCGCTGACAGCCGTACACCCGGCATACCTGACGGATCTTCAGCATGGGCTGTATCCGGTGACAGGGCAACGGCACAGAATGACGGCCGGAGCGGTGGAGCGGAGCCTGCGACTGTGCGTGGAGGCGACGTGGAGCCGGGGAGCGCTGGAGGATCTGGAGCGGTTCTTCGGCAGCTCGGTGGATCCTGACCGGGGCAAACCGACGAACCGGGAGTTCCTGTGCCGGGTGCAGGAGCGGATCACGCTGGGCGCCTCCCGTCTCCGGCACTGACCGGGGACGACGAAAAAAACGGTCAGGAGCCGGCGTCTCTTGCGGGGTGCAGGTGCAGTCTGCGTCCGCCGGGGGCATGCGGCGGAAAGAGAAAGCCTCCGGGAAGATAAAACAGCGCATACCCGAAATTGATGAAAGAGCAGATCAATTTCGGGTATGCGCCGGACCAAAGAGTCCTCAACGCCAGTATTCTGCCGTCTCGTCTGTTTCCCCGCCGCCTTCGAGCGTCCCGTCGCCGGAAAAAGAATAGCGGAAAACCTTCGCTGTTCCGAAAAGGGTATAGGAGCTGGTGAAGGGCGAATAGCGACAGGCGGTCAGGCTCTCCACATCCCAGGTCAGGCTGTCGCCTGCCGTCAGCGCGCCGCCGAGGCAGCCGTCCACCGTGTATGCCGCGAGGGGGAGGACGTTCGCCGGATCGATGCGCAGCAGGACGGCTGTGTAACGCTCCCTGATACGCGGAACGAGGTATTCGCTTGTGACGGGCTTGCTGCCGAGAACCAGATGCAGATCCAGCCAGTCGATGTCGATCCTTCCCCAGCCTTCCATGCGGCGATAAGCGGCGCTGATCACATCGGTGACTTCACTGCGGCTGCTCTGGAAATGGTCCTCATCCGGCTGGCCTGGCGTCAGATAGCCGGAAAGCCACAGGCTGCCGCTGTGATACTGCATGTCGGTCAGGGTCAGGAGACCGTCGGCGCAGTCCGGTACGATGACCTGCTGCAGTTTGCCCGAAGGCGAGAGCTGCGCGAGAAGATCCCGTGTGCCGCTCGTCAGATGAAGCAGGAAACCATCCTCAAGCGCCAGCGCGCTGCGGAGGGTGAAGCGCGGATACCCCTCTGAAAGGCCAAGGGCTGACGCGGAAGTCTGTGTGGCGCTGAGCATCTGCCCGTCTGCGCAGATCTGACGGACGCAGAGCCCCTCCTGCCCTCCGTTGTAGTATGTGCTGAAGGCGACATAGATGCCATTGCCATTCTCGATGACACAGGCGGGCTGCTCCCAGTCCAACATGGGCGAAAGCGCCTGCGACCAGATCACCTCGCCGTCATGGGACAGGAGCGTCATCCAGGCGGTGATGGGGTAGCCGTATGAACGCAGCGACACATCCGTATGCCCCCAGAGCAGCACGCCGGGGGTCGTCTCCTGCCAGCCCTGCACCTGGTAATCGCGGATCTCCGCCGTCCACAGGGGAGTGTCCCCGTCATAACGGGAGAAGCGGCTGACCTCATGCGTTTTGAAGCTGAGGGTTTCGTGGGGGGCGAAATCCGTATCGCAGCGGTAGCGTTCAGCTGCCGGAGCGGCAGCATAGTCCGGTGTGTGGGCTATTTCCTCCGGCGTGGGTGTTTGCTGAGGGATCACTTCCCGGGGGATATGGTACTCGTGTGTTTCCCCCTGTCGGGTGATACGAAGGGACAATACGGAACCGCCCTCCTCCGACAGACCGGTGATGGGCAGAAGCAGTGCCGCCAGCAGACAAAGCAGCCTTCTCAAAACAGATCGCCTCCTGTTGCTTTACAGGTAATACGCGCCGGCCAGGCCAAACGTTTCACTGCAAGCGGGCGCTCAATCCCAGTAAGCCGCCTCCGCGCCGAGGTATTCCTGATACAGGTCGAGGATCTCCTGCGTGTCCGCTGAATAATTGTTGATGTCCTTGTCCCCGAGGCCGAGGAGGCGGAGGTGGTATTCGGTGATGCATTCGATCAGCGAGTACAGGATCTCGTCGAAGCGCCATTTCTCCCGGCGGACGGGGACGTCGGCCACGGGGATGTCCTTTTCGTCGGTCACGTCCTGCAGGGGGATGTCGGGATGGAAGTAAATGTTGTAGCCCACCTGTCTGCGCTCCGGGCTGAGGAGGTAATGACGGTAGCGCAGGTCGATCCAGAGGGTGACGGGAAAGGTGAAATGCTCCTCTGCCCAGGCGAAGAAGGTGCGGTAGCGCTCGCGGTCGTCCTCCGGGATCTCCCGGTCGAAGCCGAAATCGATCTCCCGGCGCATGCCGGGGCGCACCGGCCAGTCCTTCGTGTTCACCTGCTGCCATACGTTTTGGGAGCGGATATTCATGCAGAACCTCCTGAATAAAAAGCACAGCAGGGAGCCGCCACCGGTGATCGGAAGCAGCGCCCTGCTGTTGTGATTATTTCTGCTGATTGGGCCTGTTGGCGCGGCTGCGCTGCTGATGATCGAGGATCTTCTTGCGCATGCGCAGGGACTTGGGGGTGATCTCCAGCAGTTCGTCGTCGTCGATGAACTCCAGGCACTCCTCGAGGCTGAGGGGATGCACGGAGATCAGGCGCATCGCGTCCTCAGAGGCGGAGGCATTGCGCATGTTGGTGACGTGCTTCTGCTTGCAGACGTTGACGGCCAGGTCCATGTTGTGGGCGTTCTGGCCGCAGATCATGCCCATGTAGACCTCCTGGCCCGCGCCGATGAAGAGCGTGCCGCGC
>SVGU01000006.1 GCA_015056155.1 Clostridiales bacterium | reverse complement strand
CGCTGCTTTCCGCCGAAGAAGCCCGTGGTGTTGGCCCACATGCTCCACACGCATTTCTCGATGTCGATCCACTTATCCGCCACGCCGGACAGGCCCACGTCAATGAAGCCGGTCAGCCCGCGATCGTCCGCGAATACATTGGGCAGGCAGAAATCGCCGTGGCTGACGACCAGCTCCTCCACCGGACGGTGCTTCACCAGCCAGTCAAAAAGCGCCGCCGGGGACGCGAACCCGCCTGGGCCGTAGGTTTCCGGCTGAGCCGCCTGCTCTGCGGTGATCCATCCGCCGCGAAGCCCTTCCTCGATCTCCCGGAACTTTTCGTCCAGCGTCCGTTTTGTCGGGCAGCCCGTCACGTCAACCGCCCACAGCTTGCGCAGTCCCTCCGCGCACAGTTCAGCAAGGCGCGGCTGATCATCCAGCAGCTCCGGCGTGCACAGATACCTTCCGGGCATCCGGGACATCAGCAGGAACCGCCAGCCATCCGCCTGCTCCGCCGCGATGATCTGCGGAACAGACAACTTCCCCTGCAGCCAGGACATCATGTAATACTCATTTGCGGAGACGTTGCACTCCTGCTGAATCTTCAGCACCATATCGTCAAACATAAGCACCTGTGCCTCGGAACGGCCGATCTCGTCCGTCTGGAAGGGACGGTCGCCGATACAGCGTCGGATGATTTCTGGGATGTTCATCTTCTCAAAACCTCCATGCATGCTGCGAAAAAGTACATCAGTGCGGGTATGGTGAACAACGCATGTACCAGCCAACGCAGCGGTGAATCCATAGCACAGATCGCAACTTGAAGAGGCAACAGGATCACGAACCATCCGGCAGCCCATTGAAGGAAATACTTCACATGCTCCCTGCGGCGTTCCCGCATCAGCTCCGGCACGTCTGCAAGCTTATCCGGATCCGGCAGCATCATCAAGGTCAATGCCATAAACCTTTTGCCTGGAATTTCCTGCGCATGGATGTTTGATTTCAGCATCCGAACGGTGCTCAGAATGTTGTTTTCCCTGCTGCTCCCATACATAAACAAGAAACCTCTTACGCGCGGCTCACACTGCTCAAAGTCAAAACGGAAGCATCTATGCTCTATCAGCCGCAGGCCGTTTGACGCCATATCAGCCAGCCATTGCTCCATCTTCGGATACTGATGAGGCAGATAAAACCTCCTGATCCACATGGCGACCACCTCTATTGTATCTTAACACATCGCCAGAATCATCGTCAAGACAATCCGGCTGCAACCGAAACGGAGCATGGTATGAGCTCACGATCATTGCGTAAGAATGCTGCACCGCCTTTCACCCTTGCAATCCGCAGCATCCTGTGGTAAAATAACCACAGGCACTTGCCAAATTACATGCATTCAGGAGGGCTTTCCCATGACCGATATCAACAACACCCCCGAGCTGAACGAGGAGGAGTACGAGGACGTGGTCGTCATGACCGATGACGAGGGCAACGAGTACGTGTACGACATCGCCGCCCGCATCGAGAAGAACGACGACGAGTATGTGGTTCTGGTTCCCCAGGATGAGGAGGATGACGAGGTCGTGATCCTCAAGTCCGTCATCGTGGACGACGAGACCGAGGAGTTCGTCGCCGAGGAGAACGAGGCCATTACCGACGAGATCTTCGAGGAGTTCAAGCAGCTCTTCGCCGATGAATACAACTTCACCGACGAGGATGAGGACGCCATGTTCACCGACGCGGAATAATCCGCAGGCATTTCCGCCGCAGCTGCGACGGGCATGATGGAGGAAACCAAAATGATTCAGCTGGATGACGACAGCATCATCACCCTGACGGACGACGACGGCAACGACGTGGACTTTCTGCTGCTGGACGTTGTGGAGTACAACGGCGGCGATTACATCGTGCTGCTGCCGCTGGACGAGGAGGATGACCAGGAGGAAGAGGACAATGTCCTGATCCTCAAGGCTGAAAAGACGGAGGACGGCGAAGAAACCTTCGTCGGCATCGAGGACGAGGACGTGGTGAACGCCGTGTTTGAGCTGTTCACCGCGCAGCTCGAAGCCGCTGCGGAAGCAGAGGGCGTCGACGACGAGGAATCCGAAGAATAATCGCGCTCCCCCATGCAGCGTCCAGGCATACCGGGCGCTGTTTTCATACGCAAAAGCGGACGCTCCCCTGCTTGGGAACGTCCGCCGGTTTGTCTTTTGGGGCTTATTTCGCCAGCTTCTGCTGCATGACCTCCAGCGCCTTGGCCAGCTGCGGGTCTGCCAGATCGGCGAACTCATACATGCCATTGTCGCCCTTGGGAAGCTCAATCTCCACATCGGGCGTGATGCCCAGCTTGTGCACGGCGTTGCCGTTGGGCGTGTAGTACTGGGCAACGGTGACCTGCATGCCGGCGCCGCCGTCCAGACCGATGACGCTCTGCACGATACCCTTGCCGTAGCTCTGCACGCCAACGATCGTCGCATCCGCACGGTCCTTCAGCGCGCCCGCCAGGATCTCCGAGGAGGAAGCGCTGTTCTCGTTCATCAGGATCACCAGATCCATCTCCGTCTTGCCGTCCTTGGTGCGGTAGTACTCGCGGCTTCCGTCCTTGTACTGCAGATAGCACAGGGTGCCCTTGTCAAGGAACAGGTCGCCTATGGCTTCCGCGTCGTCCACCCAGCCGCCGGGATTGTCGCGCAGGTCGATGATCAGGCCCTTCGCGCCCTTGCTCTTCAGGTCCTTCACCGCGACCTCGAACTTCTGCGCGCAGTCGCCGGCGAACTCGTACAGGAAGATGTAGCCGATCTCGTCCGCCAGCATGCCGTATTCGATGCGGTTGACGCTGATCTGCGCGCGGGTGAGCGTGAAGGTCAGCTCCTCCGTGCCGCGCAGCACCTTCACCTGCACATCCGTGCCGGGAATGCCGCGCATGATGTCGACCGCCTCGTTGATGGTGGACGAGCTGACATACAGGTCATCGACCATGTACAGCACATCGCCCTTATGGATACCTGCCTCACGGGCAGGGCCGTTGTCGAACACGCGGCTGACAGTGCACAGGCCCGTCAGGTAGGAGGTGCTGATCTGAATGCCGACGCCGGCGTACTCGCCCTCGTCCTCCTCCCACAGCTCCGCATACTCCTCGGGCGTGTAGTAGAAGGTGTAGGGATCGCCCAGACCCAGCAGCAGGCCGTTGGCCGCGCCGTCGAGCATGTCCTGCACCTCGTAGTCCTCGAAGTAGGCATACTCGACCATTTCCATCAGCTCCAGCAGCGTATCGAACTGCTGATAGCGCTCATACTCCTCGCGGGAGATGGTGACGGTGTCGCCGCCGGATACGACAGGGGTGCTGTCAGCCGTCGTCCGGGTGGTTCCCATCACCGTCATCATATCGGTGAACATCGCGGCCGGCAGATACGCACAGCCGCTGACAAGGCAGGCAGTCAGCAGCAGGCTGGCAAGGATCAGAAGCTTCTTCTTCATACGCTTGACCTCCTTATATCATCAGGATCTGCGGGGATTCGTCTTGTCGCCGCCGACCTTCTTCAGCTCCATGAGGATCTTGAACGTGACCGCGTCCTCGAAGGAGCGCAGGTCAAGCCCCGTCTGCTTCTGCACCTTGTCAAGGCGATAGACCAGCGTATTGCGGTGAATATAGAGCTGGCGCGCGGTGTCAGACAGGTTCAGGTCCTTCTTGAAGAACATGTCGATGGTATAGAGCATTTCCTCATTGAAGAGGCGCTGGTTCTTGCGGTTGAACAGCAGGCTGTGGTAATACGCGCTGATGTCCTGCGGCAGCTCCATCAGGAAGCGCTCCAGGATCAGCCGGCTGAACACAAAGATGCTCTCCTCCGGCTTGAAGCTGCGGCCGACCTCGATCGCCCGCCGCGCCTCCGCATAGCTTTCCCGCATTTCGTCCATCATATGACGGCTGCGGCCGATGCCGACGGTCATCTGGTGCGCCGTTTCGCCCATGAGGGTCTCCTGCAGCGCCTGCGCAAACTGCGTCAGCTCCTCCACGGAATCGTCATCGGACACGTCCTTGAGCAGCACGACAGAGTGCTTGTCCATGTCGATGAGGACATCCTTTTCCTGCATGGGCGTGATGTCCCGCAGCAGGTCATAGGCGCGCTCGCTGTCCGTCTGCACGATATGGAACACCATCACGCAGCGCTTCAGGTCGTCCGGCAGCTGATGCTCATGGCACAGCGCCTCCAGCTCACTCCCGGACAGCTCGCCCCGCAGCGCACGGCGGTACACGTCAAACCGTGTTTCCGTCCGGGAATCCTTCGCGTCCGCATATGCTGCAACCAGCTCGGCGGCCACCGCAAGCACGTCCTTTGCGCCGGCCTGGTCAGCTCCGCAGGACAGAACAAGCCGCGTTCCGCGCACGGCCAGATACATTTTCCCGCCGGACTGCACCGGAACGCCTTCCGTCAGCTGAACGTCGCGCCCCAAAGGCATTTCGCCGGCATATGCAGAATCGTCCATGTCGATCAGCTCGACAACAGGCGACGAAAGACGGGCCAGGATCTGTTCAATCTGCTCACGCAGATGCTTTCCTGCCACAGGCAATCTCCCCTTTCAACGCCGCTCTCCCCCTTTTGGGAGAACAGGCAGAAACACTCGTTAGTATTTAGTATATCACATTTCTCGCCGCATGAAAAGCGGCATTCGCGCCAAAAGGGGCGATTTTTTGTGTATTTCCTACAAATTATTTGAAATTTTCACTTGTATACAATCAGAAAAGGCGACTCCCTTTCGGGAGCCGCCGATAAGTTTTAGAGGAGTGGATTACTGCTTGGGAGCGGGAACAGCCTCGGACACCAGGATGGTGCGGCTGGTTTCCTTGTCGAAGAAGTGCAGGTGGTTCACGTCGAACGCAACCTTGATCTTCGCGCCGGCATTGGTGGTGGTGCGGGCATTCACGCGAGCGATGATGTTGCCTTCCTTGCCGGTGGTGGTCATGTACAGGTAGGTCTCGGAGCCCATCTTCTCGGTAACTTCAACGGCAACGTCGATGGTGGCTTCCTGAGCGTTGGCCAGGAACATCTCGTCGTCGTGGATGTTCTCGGGACGGATGCCCAGAACGACCTCGCGGCCCACGTAGGACTCGTCATAGAACTTGTCGACCTTGCCCTGGGGCACGACGATCTTGTTTTCGCCGAAGACGGCCACAACGTCCTTGCCTTCCTTGCGGAGACGGACGTCGAAGAAGTTCATCTGGGGAGAGCCGATGAAGCCCGCGACGAACTCGTTGGCCGGGAAGTCGTACAGGTTCTGGGGAGTATCCACCTGCTGCACAACGCCGTCCTTCATAACCACGATACGGGAAGCCATGGTCATAGCCTCGGTCTGGTCATGGGTAACGTAGATGAAGGTGGTCTGCAGGCGCTGATGCAGCTTGGTGATCTCAGTACGCATCTGCACGCGCAGCTTGGCGTCCAGGTTGGACAGGGGCTCGTCGAACAGGAAGACCTTGGGCTCACGAACGATGGCACGGCCCAGAGCAACACGCTGACGCTGACCGCCGGACAGAGCCTTGGGCTTACGATTCAGCAGGTGATCGATGCCCAGGATCTTCGCAGCTTCTTCCACGCGGCGCTTGATCTCATCCTTGGGGGTCTTGCGCAGCTTCAGGCCGAAAGCCATGTTGTCGTACACGGTCATGTGGGGGTACAGGGCGTAGTTCTGGAACACCATGGCGATGTCGCGATCCTTGGGAGCGACGTCGTTGACCAGCTTGTCGCCGATGTACAGCTCGCCGTCGGAGATCTCTTCCAGACCGGCGACCATACGCAGGGTGGTGGACTTACCGCAGCCGGAGGGGCCGACCAGAACGATAAATTCCTTGTCCTTGATGTCCAGATTGAAGTCGCTGACAGCGGTAACGCCGCCGGCGTACACCTTGTAAATGTGCTGCAGGGATACGCTTGCCATAATCCGTTTCCTCCTCTGAAATTCGTATGACACAGTTGACGAGAGTTCTCAATTCAACTATGGATATTATAGCGGAAAAGTCTTCAATTGTGAATTGGCCGGTTTGACAATTCTTTTCTGATTTCCTTGTGCAGAATGTATTGCCCGGACAGAGAAATGCCAGATGGACTATGCACAATTTCCAAAATGATCACTCGCTGCGCAGCGCATCCACCGGCTGCATCGCCGACGCCTTCATCGCCGGTGCGACCCCAAAGACGGCCCCAAGCACGCATGCCGCCAGCAGCACCGGCAGCGCTGTTCGTGCATCAAGCGCCGCATCCAGGCCGATCCAGCGGCCAAAGACGCTGATCATCCCCGCCCCCAGCGCCGTGCCCAGCGCACCGCCCAGCAGCGCATAGACCGCCGCCTCCAGCAGGAACAGCACGCCGACCTGCAGGCCTGTTCCGCCCAGCGCCTTGATCAGCCCGATCTCCCTGCGACGCTCCCGGACGGAAACGAGCAGCACGTTCATCACACCGATCGCGCCCGTCAGCATGCACACCGCTGCTACGCATGCCAGGACCATCACGAAGATTCGCACGACCTGCCGCGCGGCGTCGATCTCCTCCTCCAGGGTATCGGCGCGGAAGCCGCCGTCAGCGGAAAGCGCCAGCAAAGCGGCATCAGCGATCCGCCCCGCGTCCTGTCCAGGGCTGACGGACATGGTCAATTCCCGGACGTCCTCCCCGAAGGTATCCGCATAGGCGGTCAGGGGCAGCACCATCAGGCCGCTTCCGACCGCCATGGCCTGCATGGGCATACCGTCCATCACGCCGACGACGAGAAATCGCCGCCCGCCTGCCGTGATCCGCCGGTGCAGCACGTTTCCGCCGAGGCTCTGCGCCAGCGCCTCGTCCACGATGCAGACCGACCGGCGCTCCTGATGATCCTGCCGGGTGAACAGCCGGCCTTCGGCAGCCTCCGGTGCGTGCACCGCCGCCATGCCCGTGTCGTATCCGGCGATCTGCACCGCTGCGCTGTGGTCGCCGAGGGACGCAAAGCCCATCGTGTACGCGCCCGCACAGGCTGCCGCGCCGGTTTCTTCCGCCACGCGCGCCGCACAGTCCGGCGTGAGCACATGCTTTTCATCCGCCGCCGTGATCCAGACCTTGTCCACGCCCAGCCGGGCGATCTCCTGCTCCACGCGCGTTTCGCCCGCGCTGCCCAGCGTCAGCACCGTCAGCACCGCGCCGACGCCAACGCCCAGGCCCAGAACGGTCAGCAGCGTCCGCGTGAAACTCCCGCGCAGGCTGGAAACAGCCAGCATCATCGCATCCCGAAGCGTCACGGCTGCACCTCTTGTACGCGCTGTCCTTCCGTAAATTCGCCCACGGCCACCGGCAATCCTTCCGGCAGATTGACCCACGC
The DNA here is from genome assembly GCA_015056155.1 of Clostridiales bacterium. GTDB lineage: Bacteria > Bacillota > Clostridia > Christensenellales > Aristaeellaceae > UBA11524. The sequence goes on along the minus strand of SVGU01000006.1, from coordinate 52,146 downwards.
ATGCATTTCGTCACTCATGACAATTTCCGCCGGAATTTCTGTGCATCTTCCATCATCGCAGACCCACCAGACCGTCCCGCGTGGCGTGACAGCCTCGACCGGCAGAACCGGTACGCCGTCCCTTCCTGCAAGCCATACATCCGCTTCCACCGCCGCACCGGCCGGAAGCTCCAGCGGCTTCTCCGGCAGCAGCGTCACACTGCAGATCATCCGGCCTGTCACCGGATCAGCCGCCACGTCTCCCACGCCTGTCACCTCCGCCCGGCAGAGCTCCTCCCCGTCCAGCATCAGCACCGCGTCCATGCCAGACTGCACCCTGCGCGCATCGACTTCCAGCGCGGTACAGACGATCTCCTGCTGCGTCGTGGAGAGCAGGACGACCGGCTCCCCTGCCGCGACCATGGCGCTGTCCGCCGTCATGACCTGCCGGACGGTCGCGTTATCCGGCGCGCGGATGACCGTCGCCTCCAGCATCTCCTGTGCAGCGTCGGGCGCAGCTTTCCCATATGCATCTGATGCGCGGAGCCACACCGCCGCTGCGCGTTCTGCCGCGCCCGATTCAAGCCGCACAAGCGCCTGACCCGCAGCGACGCGCTCGCCCTCCTTCACCAGCACATCCGCGACGATCCCCGGCATATACGCATAGACCAGCTGCTGATCCTGCCAGGCGACCCGCCCGGTCAGCGCTGCGACCTGCCGCACATCGCCCCAGCTGACCCTGACCAGACGCGCCTGCACGGCCGATTCCTCTCCCCGCCCGGCGATGATCAGCACAGCCGCCGCCGTGATCGCCAGCATCCAGCCTGCCAGCCGCCTCCTTTTCATGCGCCGCCTCCTGCCCGCCTGACTCATGCAGGCCTTTTTCTCCTGCAAGGATGCCCTGCGCGCCCCGCTTTCATTCCTGCATCACAAAGGCCGCCGACGCTTTTACACGCCTGCGGCCTTTGCTTGTATGGAGGATAGGGAGGTCGGCATTCCGGTGTGAGGAATGCCAGGGGAGGTCACAGTCAGGGATGGGTGGTGGCGTTCCTCCCTGCCTGTGATCATAGAATACCCTGCCTTTATGAAATCAGCATGAATTGCCGGTTAAGTTTCTGTGAACATAAAATGCAGGAGCCGCATTGCCCTCTTTGGGGAAAACGGCTCCTGCTTCCTGCAGCGCTCTGCGTCAGCGCTGGCTGTCCAGCGCCTGCCGCTGCTTGCGGATATCCGTGGACAGCGTGACCAGATAGCGGTCCGCGTCCTCGAGGATGGAGTCCAGATAGTCCACGCACTGCTGCCGCAGCACATGCATCTGCTGATTGGTCGCATCCCGCAGCTCCTCCGCCTCGACGACGGCCATGCGGTGCACATTGTCCTGCGACACGGCGGCCCGGGCGGCTGCGTCTGCCTGCGCGAGCATCCGCTGCGCCTCCTGCTGCGCCTGCTGGCGGATGGCCTGCGCGTCCTGCTGCGCCTTGCCGACGATGGCCTGCGCCTCCTGCTGCGCCTGCTGGCGCACGTTGCGCGCGTCAGTCTCGGCCTGACCCTTCAGGGCGTTGGCCTGCTGCTTCGCGGCGTCGGTATTCTTCTGGGCCTCCAGGCTGTTCTTGCGAGCCTCGTCCTCCAGCGCCTGCGCCTTGCTCTTGGCGTCGTCGATGATCTTCTGACCCTCGCCGCGCGCCTTGGACGCCTGCTCGGCGGCATCGCGCTGCGCCGCTTCCCGGATCTCCTTTTCCTGCTGGACGATCTTCGCCGCCTGCTTCACCGCATCGGGAAGACAGCGGCCGATGATCTCCATCCGCTGCATCATGAACTGCTTGTTCACCATGCACCGGTCGCCCAAAAGGCGCTGTGCACCCGTGATGGTCTCCTCCAGCTCCCGCAGGGCGGTCATCACCTGGTCGATGCTGCCCGTCTGTTCCTGTCTGATCATCTTCCCCGTCCTCCGTTCTTTTTCTGATTTCACTGCCTGCGGAAATGCGCCGCGATCTCCTCCGCGATGCATTCCGGCACAAAGGCGCTGATATCCGCCCCGAAGGACGCCGCCTCCCGCACCACGGAGGAGGAAATGCAGCCATGCTCCGGCTTTGTCATCAGGAAGACCGTCTCCATGCCCTCCAGCAGCTGCGCGTTCACCTGCGCCATGGTCATTTCGCTTTCAAAGTCGCTCACCGCGCGGAGCCCGCGCACCACACAGGATGCGCCGCTCATGCGCACGTAATCCACCAGCAGTCCGTCCCACTTGTCCACGCGGACGTTCGGGATCTCCGCCGCTGCCTTTTCGATCAGCGCCATCCGCTCCTCCACCGGGAAGCAGCCGCGCTTGTTCACGTTGTGCATCACCGCCACGATGACCTCGTCAAAGAGCGAGGCCGCCCGGCGGATCACGTCCAGATGCCCCGTCGTGACCGGGTCAAAGCTGCCGGGGTACACGCAAATCCTCGCCATTCAGCCCACCTCCACCGGACACGGGCGGAAGAAGCTCACGCCCGCCACGCCGTACTTGCGGCTGTCATAAAGCTCGAACCCGTCGCAGGTGGCCGGGAAGGTCTTCGCCTCGTGCTCCAGCAGGATCACCGCGTCCTCCTTCACGAGGGGCTTGAGCGCCTCAAAAACGGCGGTCATGTCGTGCATCCTGTACGGCGGGTCGAGGAAGACCGCGTCGAAGCGCTTCCCCTCGCCCTGCAAAAGGCGCACCGCCTGCTGCCAGTCGCTCAGGAGGATCCGGCAGCTGTCCGTCATGCGCAGCTTTTCCGCATTGCGCTTCTGCACCGCGTTGGCCGCGCGGTCGCAGTCCACCAGCACCGCATGCTCCGCGCCGCGGCTGATCGCCTCGAAGGCCATGGCGCCGCTGCCGGAAAACAGGTCCAGCACCTGCGCGCCGCGTACCTTCATCTGAAGGATGTTGAACACATTCTCCCGCACCCGGTCGAGGGTGGGGCGGGTATCCAGGCCCTGCGGCGCGTCAAAGGTACGGCCGCGGGCCATGCCTGCGATGATCCGCATGTCGATGTCTCCTCGTCAGTTGAGCTCTTCGGGGCCGCGGCGGATCTGCTGCTGACGCTGACGCGCGCGGCGCTCCTTGATCTGCTTCTTGCGCAGGTTCTGCTTGCCCAGCGCAACGTTGGTATGCACCGCAGCGCGCTGCTCCGTACCCATGGCATAGCCCACGCCATACACGATGGCCGGGATCAGGTTCAGCACCGGGCTGAGGCGGTCCACGATGAGCACCGCATCCCAGTTGTCCGCGCCGACCATGCTCACGATGGGCATCGTCGTCACGCGGGCGATGATGCGCAGTACCACGTCGATGGAGAAGGCCGTATCGGGATGATAATACTGCAGCGCTCCGCCGATCTCCGGGCGGCTCTCAAAGCCGCTGACCCAGGAGGGCAGCACGCCGATGATGTGCATCTGCCGCTCCGCCATGAAGGCATAGGCCACAGAGCACACGATCAGCGGAATGGAGCCGACCAGCGCGATGATCAGACCCTTGAGGGGATGGTAGCACAGGGATTCCTCCCAGTCCGCCACCGGGCGGCCCTTCTCGCGCCGCGCCAGCATGATCTCACCCTGATTGACCGCGTCCGCGCCGCTGTTCATGCCCGACTGCCAGATGATCAGCCACGCCGTGCACAGGATCGCCACATTGACCGCGATGCTCAGGATCTTGATGTCGATGGTGCTGATGAGCATGCTCATGAAGAACACGAAGGCCATCAGCAGCAGGAAGCCGAAAAACTTCAGCGCGCCGCCCGGCAGCGTCCGGTCGATCATCTTGCCCCGCAGAAAGGGCTTGCTCACCTTCTGAGGCTTATTGTTCTTTTTCTTCTTGTCCTGCATAATCTGCTTCCTCTCTTACATCATATGATGGATAAACCTGAATGCCGTTCCTGTCCGCGCAGGCAGCCAGCGGCTGATCCCACGGCTGCGCAGGAACGCAGTCCACCTTCTGCCACGACAGCGCACAGCCCATCGTGCGTACGTTCTTTCCGGCCAGCAGGCAGTCATAGTAGCCACCGCCCTTTCCCAGCCGCATTCCTTTGGGGTCGATCCCCTCCAGCGGCGTCAGCAGCAGATCGACCTCCTCCACCGGGATGATCTGCATATCCTCTGATGGCTCAGGGATGCCGTATGCGCCTGTCCGGAGCTCCTCCAGGGAGGACACGCGCCGCAGCGTCATGTGCGGGGCCTCGCCGCACAGGGGCAGGGCGAGCGTCCGCCCGCTTGCGAGCGCGTCACGCAGCACCGGCAGCACGTCCGCCTCCCGCTGCATGGGCATGTATCCGCCGATCACCCGAGCCTCACGGTACCACGGGCTTTGCAGGATGTGCCGGCAGATCGCCGCGCTCTCCTGTGCCCGTTTTTCACCGTCCAGTGCCCGACTGCGGATCAGTCTGCGCAGCAGCGCTTTCTCATTCACAGCCGTTCACCCACGTGCGGTGCACACGCTCCGTCGCGGCCAGCAGCACCTCATAGCTGATGGTGCCGGACCACGCGGCCAACTCCTCCGCGTCGATCGCTGCATCGCCCTGCTGTCCCAGCAGCACGACCTCGTCCCCCGGCGCCACGTCCTCCAGCCCCGTGACGTCGGCCATCATCTGGTCCATGCAGATGCGTCCCACCACCGGGCAGCGCCTGCCGTGGATGATGACCTCCGCCCGGCCCGTGGCTGCACGGTGATAGCCGTCGCCGTAGCCGCAGGCAATGGTCGCCGCCGTCATGGGCCTGTCCGCCGTGTAGGTGCAGCCGTAGCTGACCTTGTCCCCCGGCTGCAGGTCCTTGACAAAGGTGACGACCGAGCGCCAGGTCATGGCGGGCTTCAGGGGCATGTCCGTCTTCACCGGCGGATAGCCGTACATGGAGATACCGGCGCGCACCATGTCAATCGCCGACTCCGGGTAACGGTGGATGGCGGCGGAATTGGCGCAATGCCGCAGCACGCCCTCCGGCAGCAGTGCGGTCAGCGCCAGGAAGCGGCTGAGCTGCATGCGGGTATAGTCCTCGTCCGCCCCGTCCGCATCGGCGAAATGCGTGAATGCGCCCGTCAGGTGCACATCCGGGCAGGCTGCGAGGGTCTCCAGCATGGATCGCACCTCTGCCTCATCGCGCACGCCGATGCGGCCCATGCCCGTGTCCAGCTTCATATGTACAAGACCGGGCTTTCCAAGCCGCGATGCAGCACGCTGCACGCACTCGACCATGCCGGGCGCGCAGACGGCCATCGTCAGGCCGTATTCAACGCCCTCCGTCAGTTCCGCTCCGCTTCCTGCGCCCAGCACCAGCACCGGCGCGTCAATGCCCGCCTTGCGCAGCAGCACGCCCTCGTACGTCCGGGCAACCGCCAGCCAGTCCGCACCGGCTGCCAGCGCGCTGCCCGCCGTCTGGACGATGCCGTGCCCGTAGGCGTCGGCCTTCACAACGGCCATGAGCAGCGTTTTCTCCGGGAGCGAGGCCCTGATCAGCGACACATTGTTCCGCAGGGCTGCAAGATCGACTATGCGCTCCGGATACTGCGTTATCACGCAGATCACCTTCTTTGTTCAACGATAAGCGCGACTGACGTTATCAGCCGTAAAGTGTATTATAGCATAACCGGCAGCGAAATAAAAGTATTTCCATACGAATTGGGCAAATTTCATCCGCGCGCGTACATCCGGCGCTGTTTCAGCATGCCGGGCATATTTAATGTAATATTTCCGACGAATTTTTCGCGGTATACGGCGCCGAAACGGAGGAATTCCGCCGTTTCGCGTGGTATATAGGGATATATGAACCGGACTTTGCACGTCCATAACCCGTTGACCCCGCCTGGGAGGTGTCAGCATGACCATTCGTGAACAGCTTGAACAGGAGGAGCGCAGCCGTCTGTCGCCCCGCGCCTGTCTGTCCGCAGAAAGCCGCGGGCGTGCCCGCAGCATCGCTCCCTGCCCGATGCGCACGGATTTCCAGCGCGACCGGGACCGCATCCTCCACTGCAAGGCCTTCCGCCGGCTGAAATACAAAACGCAGGTCTTCCTCTCCCCGGAGGGCGATCACTACCGCACGCGACTGACCCACACGCTGGAGGTCAGCCAGATCGCGCGGACGATCGCCCGCTGCCTGCGGCTGAACGAGGACCTCGCCGAAGCCATCGCGCTGGGGCACGACCTGGGCCATACGCCCTTCGGACATATCGGCGAGCGATCGCTGGACGAGCTGATGCCCGAGGGCTTCCGGCACAACGAGCAGTCCCGGCGGGTCGCGGAGGTACTGGAGGACGACGGCGCAGGGCTGAACCTGACAGAGGAGGTCCTGGACGGCATCCTCTGCCATTCCGGCGCGAAGTTCCCCATGACGCTGGAGGGCGAATGCGTCCGCAGGGCTGACCGCATCGCCTACCTCAACCATGACCTGGACGACGCCATTCGCGGCGGGGTGCTGCAGGAATTCGAGCTCCCCGCCGACTGCCTGAAGGTTCTGGGCAGGAGCCATGGCGAACGCATCAACAACATGATCGCCGACGTGGTTTCCTTCAGCCAGGAAGGGCCGCATCTTGCGATGTCCCCGATGATGCAAAGCGCCATGGACGGCCTGAGGGAATTCATGTTCGAGCGGGTGTACCGCGACAAATGGCGCGCGGCGGAGGAAAGCCGGTGCGATGTGGTGATGAAGCAGCTGTTCCGGTATTACAGCGAGCATCCCGGCGAAATGCCTGAAGAGTTCGTCCTCATCGGCTACCGGGAGGGCACCGCCCGCGCGGTGTGCGACTTCCTCTCCTGCATGACCGACCGCTACGCCATCCGCACCTATCAGCGGCTGTTCGTTCCCGCAGGTTTCGCGCTTTTGTAAGCGTTTTGTGCATTTTTCGGAGCAATATCCAAAAACACGCAGGGTTTGCAAGCAGGAAAATCGCCGAACATGGCGAATAACGAATCTGTGAGATCGGACAACGGTCTCCCGTCAGCGGTTTTACCCCCGTATTGACTGAATGATGAATCACTCTGCGCAGGTCTTTCGCATACCGAACCGGCCTGCGCGGCGCTGTCTTTTCATCGCTGCCGTATATGTAAGGAAGGTGAAAAGGAGTGGCGATGCGTTTTCCCCCGTCATGGCTGGACGAGCTTCGCGCACGGGCTGACATCGTGCAGGTGATCGGCCAGTATGTGCAGCTGAAGAAGAACGGCCGCAAGCATTGGGGGCTTTGCCCATTCCATGGCGAGAAGACCGCCTCCTTCTCTGTCGACGGCGAGAGTCAGCTGTATTACTGCTTCGGCTGCAAGGCCGGCGGCAGCGTCATCCAGTTCGTGATGGACTATGAGCGGCTGGAATTCCCGGAGGCGGTCAAGCATCTGGCGGATCAGCTGCACATGCCCCTTCCCCAGATGGAGGACGACCCCGACTACCAGCGCCGCCGCTCCCAGCGGGACAGGCTGCTGGAGTGCAACAAGGAAGCAGCGCGGTTCTTTCATCAGACCCTGTTCACCCCCGCCGGCGCTTCGGCGCTGGATTACCTCAAGCTGCGCGGACTGACAGACAGCGTGATCCGGAAATTCGGGCTGGGCGCAGCCCCGAACGGCTGGGACACGCTGACGAAGTACCTGCAGGAAAAGGGCTACACCGCCGAAGAGCTGAAGCTCGTGGGCCTGACCGTCATCAAGGAGGCCGAACCGGCGACAGAGACGAGCCCCGCCAAACCCCGCAGAGCCTTCGACATGTTCCGCAACCGCGCGATATTCCCCATCATCGACCAGTACGGCAACGTCCTTGCCTTCGGCGGACGCGCGCTGGGCGATGTGCAGCCAAAGTACCTCAACACCTCCGATACGCCGGTGTTCAACAAGCGTTTGGGCGTTTATGCAGCAAATCTGCTGCGCAAGGAGAGACACCTGCAGCGCGTCGTGCTGGTGGAGGGGTACATGGACGTGGTGTCATTGACACAATTCGGCGTGCCCGGCGTCTGCGCCACCCTGGGCACCGCGCTGACCCCCGAACAGGCGAAGCTCCTCAAGCGCTTCGCTCCCGCCGTTTACCTGAGCTATGACGGCGACAGCGCGGGGCAGCATGCAATCCTGCGCGGACTGGATATCCTCGAGGCCGAGGGGCTCCCCGCCCGCGTGCTGGATTTCCCCGACGGTCTTGACCCGGATGAGTTCATCCGCCGCGACGGCAAGGACGCCTTCGACGCCCTGCCCGCCCTCACCCCCGCCAGCTACCGGATGCGCCGTCTTCGTTCCGAGCACGACCTCTCCACACAGGAGGGGCGCACGGAGTATGCAAAGGCATGTGCGGCGATCCTGAGCAAGCTGGAGCCGGTGGAGCGTGAGAATCATCTGCAGGAGCTTGCGGTCCACACGGGCTTTCCCCGGGAGGTACTGCTGCAGCAGATCGGCCTGAACGCCTCCGCGCCTGCAGCCGCCGCTGCTTCTGCGGCGCACCCTCAGCAGCCGCGCTTCAATCCCCGCCGCAACTCCCCTGCCGCACAGGAGCAGGTCCGCGACGAGGAGCTGCTCATTTCGCTCATCAGCACCGGCCGGCTCCCGCAGGACATCGCGTCCGAGGAGGACTTCAGCGATCCGCTGCTCCAGTCCCTCTTTGCAGAGCTTTCCGGCGGCGCTTCCCCTGCGTCCCTTGTGGAGATGCAGAGTGATGAGGCAGTCCGCGCCCGGGTCAGCAAGCTTCTGCTCACCCCGCCCAGCGAAAACCTGGATCAGCTGATCCAGATGGCGCGGGAGTGTCTGGACCGCAACCGTCTGAAACGGATGCAGGAGCAGCTGAACGAGATCATGCGCAGCCTGAATACGCTCTCGCCCGCTGAAAAATCGGCGGCGCTGGCGCAGGCAAAGGCGCTCAGCGAACGCATGAAGGAGCTCCGGCACACCAAGTGATCCCCCAATGCACGCGCCGCTGCGGCGCAGGTGCTTTTTTCCAACCGAAGCCACCGTCTGTCCGGCGCTGGCTGACATTAGTAAGGAGAGGATTCCATTTGACGCTTTCACCTGATGCCCGTCAAGCCAAGCTCAACGAACTGTACGAGTACGGCAAAACCAAAGGGGCGCTGACCTACAAGGATATCATGGACCGCCTGATGGAGATGGACATGGATCCCGAGCAGCTTGACAAGGTGCTGGAAACGCTGGAAGCGCTGGGCGTTGAGGTCATCAACGAGAATGACCCCGTCGCCGCCGAACCCGCCGAGGAGCGCGATACCCGCGAGGATACCAGCGATGTGTCCGTGCCGGAAGGCATCAGCATCGACGATCCCGTGCGCATGTACCTCAAGGAGATCGGCAAGGTGCCCCTGCTGACCGCAGAGGAAGAGATCGCCATCGCCAAGCAGCTGGAGAGCGGCACCCCCGCAGAGAAGGAGGAGGCCAAGCGCAAGCTGTCCGAGGCCAACCTGCGTCTGGTCGTGTCCATCGCCAAGCGCTATGTCGGCCGCGGCATGCTCTTCCTCGACCTGATCCAGGAGGGCAATCTCGGTCTGATCAAGGCGGTCGAGAAGTTCGACTATACCAAGGGCTTCAAGTTCTCCACCTATGCGACGTGGTGGATCCGTCAGGCCATCACCCGCGCCATCGCCGATCAGGCCCGCACCATCCGCATCCCCGTGCATATGGTCGAGACCATCAACAAGCTGATCCGCGTCAGCCGCCAGCTCCTGCAGGAGTACGGCCGCGAGCCCTCCCCGGAGGAGATCGCCAAGGAGATGGGCATCAGCGAGAGCAAGGTCCGCGAGATCATCAAGATTGCGCAGGAGCCGGTTTCCCTGGAGACCCCCATCGGCGAGGAGGAGGACAGCCATCTGGGCGATTTCATCCCCGATGACGACGCGCCCGCCCCTGCCGAGGCCGCTTCCTTCGCCCTGATGAAGGAGCAGCTGCTGGAGGTGCTGGACACCCTCACCCCCCGCGAGGAGAAGGTGCTGCGGCTCCGCTTCGGCCTGGACGACGGCCACCAGCGCACGCTGGAGGAGGTCGGCAAGGTGTTCAACGTCACCCGTGAACGCATCCGCCAGATCGAGGCCAAGGCGCTGCGCAAGCTCCGCCATCCCAGCCGCTCCAAGAAGCTGAAGGACTACATGACCTGATATTTGCGCTGCACACAGCAGGCTTGCCGACCCGTACCGCTTTGGCCGGGTCGGCGCTTCTGTATACGGGAGGTTGCAATGGAACGCTGTACCCCGATGCCCGAAGACCTTCAGCAGGAGGCATCCGCGCTGATTCAGGAGCTGCTGCCCGGCGCAGACGAGGGCACTGCGGCCGCCTGCATGGCTGAAGTCGCCCGGCGCTGTCCCCCGTCCATAAGCCGCACAGCCTTCCGCATCGTCGCGAGAAGCGCTGTACTGGCCGCTGCACAGCACGCTGCCATCTGCAATGCCGCCGATGACCCCGCGACGCTTCGGAAGCACGCCGCGCACACGCTTGAGCGCTGCCTGCCCGGCTTTGCGGACGATGCCCTGCTCGACCGCTGCATGCGGATGCTGCAGACAGCGGATGATACGGGCGACCCCATGCGGACCGGAGCGATCCACCAGTTTGCCGCATCTGAGCTGCTGGCGCTTCAGGACGATACGCCGTACCACGCAAGATTGCATCAGGCTGCCCTCCGCTATCTTCCCCTGACGCGTCCGGTCGACCGGGACGACCTGCGGCTGGTCGCACTGGCCGCGCTGTACGAACCGGGCAGGCTTCCACAGGGGCAGCACACTGCCATCCTGCGCCACCGGCTCGGGCTGAACGGCGCCGGACCGCATTCCTGCGAGGAGGTCGCGGCGATGATGCATCTGCCGCTCACCACCGTACGCGAAACGGAAGCAGCCGCACTGACGATTCTCGCTGCCAGGTACACAGACAGGAGCGATTTCCATGCTTGACGAACGACTCACCCTTGCCGCAGCGCTGTACGAGCCATGCTCCCTCGGCGCTGATATCGGCACTGACCATGCCTACCTCCCCTGCCACCTGCTGCGCACAGGCGTGTGCCAGCGGATGATCGCCGCAGATGTGAGCGAGGGCGCACTGGAAAACGCCCGCGCCAATCTGACCCGCGCCGGCCTTCTCGACCGCGCGTCGATCATCCTTGCGGATGGTCTGGATGCGCTGGAGGGCCACGCCTGCGGCTGCGTATCCCTGATGGGCATGGGCGGCAAGACCCTCGCGGAGATCCTGCTGCGGGGCCGAGACCGCCTGCAGGGCGCGACCATCGTCCTCTCCGCCCACACGGAACAGCAGCTCGTCCGGCAGGCCATCACCGCCATCGGCTACCGCATCACCCGTGAGGAGCTGTGCCGGGCAGCCGGGAGATTCTACGTATTCTGGCAGGCAAAACCTTTGGCTGGCCCGGAGGAAGCGCCGTCCGAGGAGGCGCTGCTCTTTGGGGAGCAACTCTGGCGGAGCGGCCATCGCGAACTCCGCGCCTACGCCGCATGGCGCATGCGGGTGGCGCAGGACCGTCTCCGCGGGCTTCGCGCAGCCGCCGCGCCTGACCTTGCAGCCATCGCCGCAGCCGAGCGGGAGGTCGCCTTTTATCAACGCAAAGAGGAGGAACTGCCATGCTGACCGTACAGCAGATCTACGATTTCATCCATGAACGCGCGCCCTTTGATACGCAGCTTGCCTTCGACAATTCGGGGCTGCTCGTCGGCCGGCCCGATACGGTCGTCACCGGCGTGCATTTCGCGCTGGACGTGACCGACCAGGTGATCGACGAGGCGATCGCAAAGGGCGCAAACCTGATCGTGACACATCATCCGATGATGTTCAGCGCCATCAAGCGGCTCGTCGAGACGAATTACGAGGCGCGCCTGCTCTGCCGCCTGATCCGGGCGGATATCAGCCTCATCGCCGCACACACGAATCTGGATCAGGCGCCCGGCGGGGTGAACGACGCCCTCGCTGCCGCCATCGGCCTTCATAATGTCACCGGCGAGGGCTTTGTCCGCGTGGGCGAACTGCCCGAAGAAATGACCGCTGCGGCGCTGGCTGAGCACATCAGCCGGCAGCTGGGCGATTCCGTGCGCCTGATGGGCGACGGCGCTGCGATGATCCGCCGGGTGGGCATGTGCTCCGGTTCCGGCGCGGACGAGTGGCCCGGCGCTGCAGCCATGGGCGCGCAGGCCTTCCTGACCGGCGAGGTGAAGCACCACATCGCGCTGGAAGCGGCGGCGAACGGCGTCGTCATGCTGGAGGCCGGCCACCATGCCACCGAAGAACCCGGTATTTTTGCCCTGGCGGATGCTTTACAAATCTGGCCGGATGCTGTACAATATAATTTGCGCGTCTCTAAGTCCGGCGCGCACCCCTATCAGACAACCGTGCGCTGAGAGCGCACTTGATCATCAGGAGGTAAACAATGGATCAGCTTACTATGTTGTGGGAGTATCAGCTGGAGGACATGAAGGCCGACAAGATGGCTCATGAGATCCGCCGCAGCCCGCTCCGTCAGAAGATGGAGAATGACCGCAACCTTTATATGGAGCGGCAGAAGCAGCATAAGCAGATCGAGGAGCAGGTGGCTGTGCTGGCCGACCGCAAGGATGCTGTCCGCGACGCGCTCAAGCGCAGCGAGGAGCAGCTGAAGGCCCTGCAGAACCGCTTCGAGACCACGCCCCCCGCCGACGCCGACGCCGCCCGCGCCATGATCAGCGAGGTCACCAAGTGCCGCGAGACCATTATGGGCTATGAGCAGGAGATGAAGCGCCTCTCCTCCGAGGCCCGCGAGCACGACCAGCGCGGCAACAGCATCCGCTCCGAGGCCGCCCGCCTGCGTTCCGAGTTCGAGAGCCTCAAGGCGCAGTACGACAAGGAGATGCCCGCGAAGAAGGCTGCGCTGGACGCCCAGCGTGCCGCTGCAGATCAGAAGGCGGCTGCGATCACGCCTGAGCTGATGGCGCACTACAACCGGATCAAGAAGCATATCACGCCTCCCCTGGCCCGGCTGATGGTCGATCAGTGCTCCGGCTGCAACACCTCGCTCCCCAGCGCCGTGCTGCACAAGGTCCGCAACGCCTCTGACGAGCTGGTCGAGTGCGAGAGCTGCGGCCGCATCATCATCCGCATGTAATTGAACACAAAAGGCTGTCCGACGATATTCTGCCGGACAGCCTTTTTTCATTGTTGTCAGAAGAGCATCACATACAGCGCAGCGGTCAGCGCCAGCGCGATAAAGCCGATGAGGAACATCCTCTGGCCGTCGCGGATGGTCTGCACTGCCACGGCGCGCGCATCGCCCCTGCGCCAGAGCACCGCGACGACGTCCGTCACCCGGTGCTTCCTGCCGCTCAGCCACGGCCCGGGGAGCTCGCATTCCACATGGACAACCTCATCCTCCACGTTCAGCGTGATGACCGCGTGGCTTGCGCCGCCCTGCAGCGGCTTCACCTGCCGCACCACGCCCTGCGTCTCGACCACATCCTCCGCACCCGCGTTGATGCGCTGCATGTCGATCAGCCCCTTGATGATAAACCACAGGCATACGGCCGCCGCCGCGCCCATCAGCACCTTTGCGATCAGTTCCAGCTCCATCGTCCATCCTCCTCATGCGCATGCCTCCGCGCAGCTTCCGCGGTACAGCGTGCGTATTATTGTACCATGAAACCCGCACGAATACAAGGCGGAACTTGCATGCAGCAGAAAAGCCCTCCGCCGCGGAGGCAGAGGGCCGGGAAACCGGTGAAGGATTACTGCGCAGGAGCCTCGGGCACGCCGATGATGCGGCCCTGGCCGTAGGGTTCGGAATACGCCTCGCCGACAACACCGCCCAGCTCGGTGGTGATGTAGGTGATGAGCACCTGATTGTCGATCAGGGTCTCGTCGATGAGCAGCTTCGCGCCCGCGAACATGCTGTAGCCGTCGCCGGCAGACTTGAGCATGTAGTTGTGGGAAGCGAGGGTGTAGGTCTTGTTCACGTCGAGGGGCTCGCCGCCGACGGTGACATTCTTGACGCGGTACTCGCCGCTCACGCCCGCGAACATACCGTTCTCATCGGACTGCGCGGAGGAAGCGATGTAGGTGTGGATCTCGTAGGTCAGGCCGGACACCTGCAGGAAGCCGCCGTTCTCGCCGGGGTTGTTTCGGGCGCCCCACTCCAGCGCGTCCAGGATCTGCTGGCCGGTCACCTCGACCATGCACATCACGTTGCCGAAGGGATGCACGGAGTAGATCTGATCCAGCGTGATGTCGCCGGCAGGAATCTGCGCACGGATGCCGCCGCCGTTGACGAAGGCCACGTCAGCGCCGGACATCGCGCGGTAAGCGTCGGCACACAGGTCGCCCAGGTTGGTCTCGGCGTTGCGGATGATGCGCACGTCGGTGGCAACGGGATCGTAGATGTACAGGGGAGTCTCGGTGCGGGCCACGACGGTCTTGCGGATCTCGTCCAGCGCGGCGATCTTCTCGTTCACCGCATCCACGACCGTGCCGGTCAGGCCGAACAGCTCAGCGGGGGAAGCAGAGTTGTTCCAGCTGTACAGCTCGGAGGACAGAGCGCCGTCCGCAGCGATGCGCAGCACGCCGATGTTGGCCAGCTTGGTGCCGCAGGCAACGCGGACGACTTCCTTGCCGTCCTTGCCCGTGACGACATTGCCCGCATTGGTCTCATGGGCATGGCCGTCCAGGACAGCGTCGATGCCGGAGACGTTGTAGATCACGTCGATGGAGGTGTAGGGCTCGCAGGTCTCTTCGGTGCCCAGATGGCCGCAGATGATGACGTAGTTCGCACCCTCGGCGCGGGCCGCGTCAACCGCAGACTGGATGGCAGCGTAGAACTTCGCGCCGGTATCGTCCTGGCAGAAGCCGTAGACGTAGTTGCCGTTCTCGTCCTGGAAGTAGGTGGGGGTGGAGGAGGTGATGGTCTTGGGGGTGGTCACGCCCACGAACGCCACCTTCACGCCCTCGAACTCCTTCATGATGTAAGGAGCAAGCACGGGCTGATCGTTGTAGACGAAGTTGCAGGCCGTGTAGGGGTACTGCGCAACATCGTTGACCAGGGACAGGAAGTTGTCCATGCCGTAGTCGAACTCATGGTTGCCGGGGACAGCCACTTCGTAGCCGACCACGTTCATCAGCTCGATCAGCGCCTTGCCGTCGGTCATGGTGCCGATGGTCTCGCCCTGGATGGCGTCGCCGTTGTCCACGAGGATGACATGATTGGTCTTCGCCAGGTTATCGCGCACAGCGGCCAGACCCGCATAGCCCCAGCCCTGGTCGATACCGGCGTGCACGTCGCTGGTGAAGAGGATGACGATGTCCTTCGTCAGCGCAGGCGCTGCCTCCTCAGCCATCGCGGCGCAGCCCAGCAGCATCAGCATGGACAGCAGCAGCGCAAGGAACTTCTTCATGGTGAATTCCTCCTTCTTGTTGTCAGCAGGCGGATCTCGCATCCCCTGCAGGAATGGGAATCAGGAACCGCTTTCATTATAACAGCACATGACTGCCATTTCAAGACAAACAGGGCGCTTTTTCACACAATTTGTTCATCCCCGTTCCTCGCCGGCTCAGGGCTTATCCCGATGGTATGCATACGCTCACCATCACGCGCATACCTTGTCTCACAAGCACACACCGGGAGGTAGGGACATGCGGCCTGCACGGATACTCGTTTCGGTCTCGCTGCTCGTCATCTGCCTCCTGACCTGCGCGTACAGCGATGCACCCGGCTATGTCATCCACATTGATGTGGCGCTCAAGCGCCTGACGCTCTTTGACGGCGGCAGCGCAGTCAGGGCATATCCCATCGCCACAGGTACATGGGACACCCCGACGCCCGTGGGCGTATTCCGGATCACACACCGTTTTTCCGGGGATATGTGCGGCTTCGGCACCTGCTTTCTGGGGCTGAACGTCCCCTGGGGCGATTTCGGCATCCACGGCACCAACAAGCCGGAATCCATCGGCACGGACGCATCCCACGGCTGCATCCGCATGCAGGTCGCGGATGCAGAGGAGCTGTACGCCCTCGTCCCCGACGGGACGCGCGTGGTGATCGAAAACGGCCCCTGGGGAGAGCTGGGGAGCACGCTGCGGCCGCTGAAGAACGGCGACCGATCCAGCATGGTCATGGCAGTACAGCGGAAGCTGCGCGCGCTCGGCTTTTATCACGGCTGGCCTGACGGCGTCTTCGGAGCCGCAACCCAAGGGGCTGTGGATGCAGCCCGCGCAGCCTTTTCACTCCCGCCCACCGGCATAGTGGACTGGGCGCTGTATCAGGCGATCGGCCTGACTGTGTTTGAATGACCGACGACCATATTCGGGAGGTTCCGATGGACTGGCATGCAACCTGTGATTTCCTCGCCCCATGCTTTCCGGAGAGCGTCCGCGCCGAACTGATGCTGTTGGAGCCGGGCGAGCTGCGGGAGATCCGCATCCGCGCCGACCGGCCGGCGGTGTTCATCACCGGTACGCGGCGCGCAGCCCTTCAGTGGAAGCCCGGCATGCAGCAGCTGGAGGCGCTGGTCGAGGCGCTGTCCGGTCACAGCCTGTACTGCCGGGAGGCGGAAGCGGCCCGCGGCTACCTGACACTGTGCGGAGGGCACCGTCTGGGCTTTTGCGGCCGCGTCGTGCAGCATGGCGGTAAGGCGCAGCTGGCGCAGATCAGCTCCGTATGCCTGAGGATCGCCGCACAATGGCAGGGCTGCGCCGATATGCTCATGCCCCTGCTGCAAGGGGCGGACGGCTTCGGCAGCCTTCTCGTCATCGGTCCGCCCGGCAGCGGAAAAACGACGCTTCTGCGCGATCTCGCCCGGCAGGCCTCCACCGCGAGGCAGGCCTGGCAGACCGCCGTCATCGACGAGCGCGGCGAATTGGCCGCCTGTCTGAACGGTGTGCCGCAAATGGATGTGGGCAGCGCCGACGTGCTGGAGGGGCTCGCCAAGCCGGAAGCCATCCGCTGGCTGCTCCGCAGCGCAGCGCCGGAGATCATCATCACCGACGAGCTCGCGGATGCAGAGGACGCTGCCGCCCTTGCCGATGCGCGCTGCTGCGGCTGTGCTGTGTGCGCGTCCTGCCATGGCACGAGCCTCACGGACGCCGCTGCCCGTCCGGCCATCGCAGGCCTCATGGCAAAGCGCCTGTTTGATCGCTACGCCGTTCTGTCTCCAGCGGGGGGAGGCACGGTCATCGCGCTGCACGACCGCACCGGCGCTCCCCTGCCCCTGCCGTCATGATGCGCGCTGTGTCGGCCGTTGCCGCAGGGCTGCTCTGCGCCCTGACGGGAATCCGCAACGCCCGCAGGCTCCGGCAGGAGGCGCAAGACCTCCGCAGGTGGCAGGAGCTGCTCCGCACGCTGGCGCTCATCCTCTCCGAAGGAACGCTGTCCATCCCCGATGCGTTGGACGCTGCGGCAGACGGCGAAGGCGCACCGGACAAGGCAGCCGCAGCGATCGCGGAGGCCATGCGCCGCGATCCCCTTCTTTCGCCGGGGGATGCATTCCGCGCCTGCAGCCTTGCCCCGCAGGAACGCTCCTGCCTTGAACGATTCTTCTGCCGTCTGGGACATGGCACAGCCGCCATGCGCTGCCATGCCGCAGAGCAGGCGGGCGACGAGCTTGCCCTGCTTGCCCAGACCGCCGCAGCCAGGGCCGCCAAGGACGCAAAGCTGTACCAGACACTCGGTCTCACCGGCGGCGCCTGCCTGACGCTCCTGCTACTATGACTCATGGGAGGACAACCACATGCAGCTCGATTTGCTGTTCCAGATCGCCGGCGTCGGGATCCTGACGACCGTGGTATCCGCCGTGCTCGCTTCCTCCGGCCGCAGCGAGCTGGCCAACCTTGCAACGGTGGCGGGGCTCGCGATCGTGCTGCTGATGGTGGTGAACCTGCTGTCTGACCTGTTCACCAGCGTCCGGACGATCTTCCAGCTCTATTGATGAGGCGCGATGATGGATGTGCTGAAGCTGTGCGGACTTGGGATCGGAGCAGCGCTGATGGCCATGCTCCTGCGCAGGATGCGCCCGGAGGCCGGTCTGGGCGTCGCCGTCGCGGGAGGGCTCCTGTTGCTGACGCTGCTGCTGCCCCAACTGCAGATCGCCGTCTCCGGAATCACGCAGATCGCTGCGGTCGGGCACGTGCCCGAACCGTACATGGCGCAGTTGCTGAAGGTCGGGGGCATCAGTCTGCTGACGGATTTCTCCGCCCAGACCTGCCGCGACGCAAAGGAGGACGGGCTGGCCATGAAGGTGGAGCTCGCCGGGCGGGTGTCGCTCATCGTGCTGTCCCTGCCCTACATGCAGCTGCTGCTCACGCAGATCATGTCGCTCTCGCCCTGATCATCGCGGCGCTCCTGCTGCCTGTGACAGCCTTTGCCGAGGAGACGGACAGCGCGCTCTCCCTGTCCCAGGGAATCGATCAGCTGATCGGTTCGCTGGACACGCAGGCGCTGGACGCGGCTCTTCAGGGCGGCGATCCCTTCCGCGCTTCCGGCGGATTCCTGCCGACGCTCGCAGCCATCGCCCGGGGAGAGCTGACGCTGGACGCCTCTGCGGCTCTATCCCTGATCGGCGACCTGCTGCTGTCTGCCGCGCGCCGCAGCCTCTGGCGGCTGACACGGCTCATTGCCCCGGCGATGCTGCTGAGCATCCTGCGGCGTCTGACCGGCAGGAGCTCCGATGCGGCGCGGGTTGTATGCCAGCTGTCCGTATGCGTGATGCTCACGCAGGACCTGACGGAGCACATCGCCCTGGCCGAAAACGCCGTTGCCCGGATGAGCGACAGCATGCAGGGGCTGTTCCCGCTGCTGCTGACGATGATGGCTGCGGTAGGCGGCTCCGGGGGCTCCGCGCTGATGCAGCCAGCCGTCGTCGCTTCCGCCAGCACAATGACGACCATGATCAACGAAGTGACCCTTCCCCTTGCTACCGGCGCGGCCATCCTGACGATGCTGTGCCATCTGGGGGAAGGCATCCGCCTGCAGCGGCTTGCCGCGTTTATGCAGACCTGCGCGACGTGGACGCTGGGCGTGTGCTTCACGATCTTCATCGGCGTGCTGACGACCCGGTCCGTGACCGCTGCCGCACTCGACGGCGTGACGCTGCGGACGGCCAAATATGCCCTGAGCAACCTGATCCCGGTGGTGGGCGGGCTTTTTGCCGACACGGTGGACACGCTCGTCGGCTCCGGGATGCTGGTGCAGGGGGCGCTGGGCGTGACCGGGCTGATGCTGATTGCCTCCTACGCGCTCACGCCCCTGTGTCAGACGCTCGTATCCGCCATGCTGTACCGCCTCGCCTCCGCCCTGATGCAGCCCGTCTCGGACAGTCCGCTTTCGGAATGCATCCATGACTTCGGGCGGGTGCTGATGCTGCTGTTCATCATCCAGCTCTGCGCCGCAGCCATGTTCCTGATGCTCATCGCCCAGCTGGTCGCGGTGAGCGGCATGACCATGATGCTCCGGTGAAACGCCAAAGGAGGCCGCACGATCATGATGGACCTGCTCGAAACCTTTTCTGCCCTCGCGCTGATCTCCGGACTGATGAACGCGATGCTTCCGGAGGGTTCCCTGCGGCGCACAGCAGCGATGGCCGCCGGGCTGCTCATGCTGCTCATCTGGTCCGACGGGCTTGCCGCACTCATGCAGCTGCCGGAGCTCTCCCCGCCCGCATCGGTCCTGACCGTCAGCGGCACCGGTGTTGAACGGTGCGCAGAAGCCGCCGCACAGGCATATCAGGGGGCGGAGCCATGAACATGTCCGCACTGCGCGCCTGGCTTCGCAAGGACGGCTGGCTGCTGGGCGCAATACTCATCTGCGTGCTGCTTTCGCTGTTCTTTGCCCATGGAGACAGCAGCGGTGCGCCGGATGAAGGTATCAGCCGCGTGCTGTCGGAAATCGCGGGCGCGGGACAGGTAGAGGTCTGCGTGTACTATGACGACGCGGTGCCCTGCGGCGCGCTCGTCGTCGCACAGGGCGCGGGCGACGTTGCCGTGCAGCTCCGATTGACCTCCGCCGTTTCCGCGCTGCTCGGCATCGACAGGGAGCGCATCGCCGTTTATCCACGTCAAGGAGGCAGATAGCATGGAAAATAACAGCTTTCTCACACGGCACCGCAGCCTGTTCATGGTCGTCCTGATGACCGCGGCGCTCCTGGTGTCCAGCGTAGTCAACCAAAGGCGTCTGGAGGAGGATGCACAGACGGTGTCCCTGCCTGTCACCTCCGCCGTTTCCGTCTTTCAGGCGGAGCACGCCGATGCCTACATGACCGACGTCGCCGCACTCCACGCCGTCAGCATCAACGGCACGCTCGACACTGCGACCCGCGAGGCAGCAGCGCAGCGCCTGACACAGCTCGCCGCCGACCGGGAAGCAGAAGCCGCCCTTGACCGCCTCCTCGCCACAAGCAGCCTTGCCCCGTGCGCTGCCGTCGTGTCAGGGGGAAGCGTGACCATCGTGACGGAAAAGGCCGCCGTCACGCAGGAGGAAACGGCGCTCGTGCTGACCCTCGCCGCCGCCCACGCCGGTGCAGCTCCGGAAAGCGTACACATCATGACCGCAAGCACGCCGATGCCGTGAGCCGAAGATTTTTCCGGCTTTCCGGAGAATACATGTTTCAGCGGTCTCTTTTCCGGGTATCCTTTCAGTGCAGGGGAAAACCACCGGCGCGCCCCTTCCCAAGCGCAGGAAAGTGTGCTATAATATCGCCAACGAATACAGACAGGAGCGATTGTCGGATGGATAGAACCGGTGAGGTCAAGGCTGTGCAGGGTGAATGGCTGGAGATCGAATTCTGCCGCCCTGCGGACTGTGAGAAGTGCAATGCATGCCACGGCGGGCAGAAGGTGATGAATCTTCGGCTGAAGGGTCGTGCCCGGGTGGGCGACAAAGTCGTCGTCAGCCTCCCCGCGAGCACCGTGACCCGCGCGTCCGTCATCGTGTACCTGATCCCGCTGATGGGTCTGTTTCTGGGCATGGCGCTGGGAAATCTGTACATTCCCCTTCAGAATTCCCTTGGCGCGATCCTGGGCGGCCTGATCGGTCTCGGCATCCCCGCGCTGGTGCTGGCCCTGACGGAAAAGCGCCGCCAGTCCGACCCGAAGTGGCGGCCCCAGCTGGTCCGCGTCATTCCCGCAGCAAGTGAAGAATAATCGCAGATACGACTGAAGGAGGTATTGATCATGGCAAAGGAGATCATGACGGAAGAATTCAATGCGTTTATCAATCAGGACAAGCCTGTGCTGATCGATTTCTGGGCGACGTGGTGCGGCCCGTGCCGCATGCTCGCGCCGGTGGTGGAGGAGGTCTCCGCCCAGTACGAGGGCCAGGTCGCCGTCGGCAAGGTGGACGTGGACAAGTGCCCGGAGCTGGCGAAGCAGTTCCGCGTCATGTCCATCCCCACGCTGATCCTGTTCAAGGACGGCAAGATTGTCGATCAGAAGCTCGGCTTCATGCCCAAGAGCGCGCTGGAAGAGATGATCCGGAAGGCGCTGTGACCCCATGTTTTCCTGCCCGCACGGAGCTTTCCTGTGCGGGCTTTCTTCATGCCGTTTTCCCCGTCCGAAGCGTGAAATATGGGCCTTCCCTCTTCCTTTTCGGCCGGAAGGGTGGTATAATGCTTCTGTAGCGCATAAATCAGCCTCCCGCGGGACGAAACGGCTGTGCTGATTCGTTCCTGTATTGGTAGAAACAAACCACAAAGGAGTGACAGACCGATGCTCAAACGTTTTTTCTCCCTGCTGCTTGCTTTTGTGCTCCTGCTCTCCTGCAGCACGGCGCTGGCGGATCAGCCCAAGCCCATCGAGACCATCCCTTATGACCAGATCCCCGAAAACCGCGACGGCATGTATCATTACCTTCTGCTGTGCGTGGACCAGTGGAACGCCAAGCCCTCCAATCTGGGCAATTCCGACGGCATCATGATCCTGACGCTGGACACCCGCGCGGGCCGGATCATGCTCACCTCCATCATCCGTGATGCGCTGGTCGTCCGCCCCGACGGCGTGATCGGCCGCATCAACTACATCGCCAAGAACTACGGCCCGGAGGCGCTCTGCCGCGTCATCAGCGAGCACCTGAACATCCGGCTGGAAAAGTATGTGCTCTTTGACTTCCAGCAGATCGCCAACATCGTGGACTATATGGGCGGCGTGAACATCGAGGTCACGGCGGAGGAAGCCCGCTACCTGCGCGACTATCCGCTGGACAGCCACCAGACCTCGCCGAAGATGAACCGCGCCGGCAGCTACCTCTTCACTGGCCGCGCGGCAGTCATCTACATGCGCATCCGCAAGGCCGGCGGCGGCGGCGACTTCATGCGCACCCAGCGCGCCCGCACCGTGCTTTCCACCCTGGCGGACCAGTGCCGCACCATGACCTACGATCAGGCGCGTGCGCTGGTGGATTCCGTCGCCAGCAACACCACCATGACCAACATGTCCCTGGAGGAGATGGTCATCGCCATGGAGCGCGCGTACAGCCTGCGCTCCTGCGTCATCGAGGAGCTGCGCATCCCCCAGGAGGACGCCGTCTCCCCAATCTCCTATGCCGGCATGTCCGTGCAGGAGATCGACTGGGTCAAGAGCCGCGAGGACATGGCTGATTATCTGGAATGCGGCTGGCTGATCATCGACGATGAGGAATATGAGGACTGATAACGAATGAGATGCCCCAACTGCCAACAATGGAACCGCGCGACGCTGCCGAGGTGCTTCCGCTGCGGCACCGAGCTGCCGACCAACGTCCCCGTCCAGCCCAGCTGGCGCGCCTCCCTCAAGGATGACAGGGCTGGCAAGTCCTATATCCGCGTGGATGAGGACGGTCTGGTGGACGTGTCCCCGGACGACCGCGAGGTGCTCGCTGCCGAAATGGCGGAGCTCAAGGCCCGCAAGGACGACGGTACCCGCCGTCTGCGCCGCATGCGCGCCGAAGCGGCAATGCGCTATCCCGGGCAGCCCTATGAGACGGCGTCCGCAGATACGGCGGCTGATTACGCCGAAGACAGCTATGCCGAGCCTGCCGCCCAGATGGAAGCTGCGCCGGAACCCGAACCGGAAAGCGAGCCCGCCCCCGAACCCATGGCGGAGACCCGCGTGCATTCCGCCCGGGTGTCCTTCACCGGATTTCCTCAGGCGGAAGACCCCGCTCCGGAGCCCGTCCCCGCACGGCCGCCGCGCAATCCCCGCGGTACCCGCGTGATCCAGAACCCCGGCGAGTGGCAGGACAGCCGCTCCTATGATCCCATCGTGGACGACATGCGCGAGAGCAATGTCTTCAAGCAGCCGCCGAATCTGCATGAGCTGCCCCAGACGCCTTCCCGCCGTTCCCGGCAGAGGCGCTTGATCCGGATGCTGACCGTGCTGCTGGTGGTAGCTGCGCTGGGACTGTGCGGCGCGATCGGCCTTGCCGCGTGGAGCCGCTGGAACGAAGCGCGCTCGGATCAGAACCGCGCCCTCGTGACCGCCTCCATGGTGGACGATCTGGCCGCCCATACCATCCTGATCCCCGGCGAGGAGGGGCAGCTGATCTACATTCACGAGCTGCACGGCACGTACGAGGTGATCGGCGGCTTCGCGACCATCGTCATCCCGGACTACACCTGGTATGAGGATCTGGCCACCGTGACGGAGGAGACCATGTCCGTCACCCTCACGCCGTACGTCAAGAACGCAAGCTCCGGCAAGAACCGCCTCGATCCCATCACCTACGACATCACCATTCCCCTCAGCCCGGTCGAGCTGGTCACCCCCGGCAGCCTGCGCACCGAGGTCACCACGGCCATGTATTCCCTGGTTTTCAAGGTCCGTCAGGGCTCCCGGGTGAGCATCAACGGCGTGGACATGTCCGACGCTGTGGACGAAAACGGTCAGCTGACCTATAACGCGACCGTCCAGCCCAAGGGCGACAACGTCTATCAGGTCAGCGTCCGCAGCCCGTATTGCCGCGACAACAGCATGGAGGTCGTGCTGTTCCGCGAGGTGCAGGAGATCCCGCTTGACCTTGCTGCCACCACCTACACCTCCACCAGCCTGTCCCGCTATCAGGTCACCTGCTCCACCCTGCCCGGCGCAGACGTGGACATCCTCAGCCCCCACACGGACCTGAACATCACCAACCTCAGCACCACGGGCGAATTCTCCTTCTACGCGGTGTTTGACAAGATCGGCGACAACACCATCTCCATTCAGGCCACCTACCCCGGCAAAAAGCCCTCCCGCGTGGACTATGTGATCTACTACCTGCCCAACCAGGACGATTACACCCGCAAGGCATGGTCGCTCACCCGCGCTGCGGACTATTCCGAGCTGATGGGCAACATCTCCTTCCGCGCTGAGAACACGCAGATCTATGTGGCCATGGGCGAATTCTCCGATTTCGTGACCGACAGCCCGCAGATGGCCGTCATGTACTGCTCCGAGGACGGCAAGAGTCAGCCCGTGCTGCTGGAAAACAGGACCAAAACCACCTGGAAGAAGGGCACCTATTACCGCATCTACGCCGACGTGAAGGGCGTATACAACGGTATGCCGTGGCTTGTCGCCCGCTATACTTACCTTGACTGATCGTAACGGAGGTTTCCATGGCAAACTGTGATCTCCTCATCATCGGCTCCGGCCCGGCGGCCTGGAGCTGTGCGCTGACAGCCCGGCAGCGCGGCCTCAGCGTGATCGTTGCGGCGACGGAATCCGCCACCGGCTGGCTGCAAAAAGCCGAGCGCATCGACAACTACCCCGGCATGCCGCAGGTCTCCGGCAAGGAGCTGCTGCGCGTGTTCCGCCAGCAGGCGGTGGACGCAGGTGCGGAGGTGCTCCCCCATCTCGCGCGTCAGGTGATGCCCATGGGGCAGAGCTGCGCGACCCTCGTCGGCGACGACATCGTCGAAAGCAAGGCAGTCGTCCTGGCCACCGGCGCAGCCCGCCCGAAGCTGCTGCCCGGCGAGGAGGAGCTCCTCGGACAGGGCGTGAGCTGGTGCGGCACCTGCGACTCGATGTTCTTCCGGGGACAGGAGGTCGCCGTGCTTTCCGCATGGAAGGGCGGCGTCGAGGAGGCGTGCTTCATCGCCGGGATCGCCGCGCAGGTGGATTACTACTGCCTCGCCGGCCATGACCTGCCGCAGGACGGCCCCTATACGCTTCGCAGCGGCAAGCCGAAGGAGCTGCGGCGGGCTGACGAAGACCACATCGAGGTCGTCACTGACGAGGGCGTCAGGCAGTACAACGGTGTTTTCGTTTTCCGCCCAACCTGCTCGGTGGAGTCCCTCGTGCCCGGGCTTGCCATGGACGGTCCCTTCATTCGCGTGGACCGCAGCATGCGCACCAACGTCAGCGGCGTGTATGCCTGCGGCGACTGTACCGGCCATCCCCTGCAAATTGCCAAGGCCGTCGGCGAGGGCAATATCGCAGCCATCACGGCGTCCGAGGACATCGCAAAACCCGCCCAATAACCCTCAAAGGAGACGAGCATGAAAACGATCCATCGCCTCATGACCCTCTGCGCCGTGCTCTGCCTGATGCTGCTGCCGGCTGCTGTGCTGGCCGAGATAGCCTTCGGCCCGGACCTGTCCGGCGTGTTCTGCTATCCCGAAGGCAGCGACGAGACCACCGCCCTGTACGTCTACCGCTACTGCTATCCGCAGATGGCGGGCGACAGCGACCTAGCGGCGCTGATCAACACGACCTACGCCTACACCGCCGAGGATGCGCTGGGCTTCGAGGTCCCCATGCTCGCCAGCGAGATGCAGCCCGGCGACCCGCAGAAGCTGGTCAGCATCTCCTATGAGATCACCTGCCTGAACGATGACCACCTTTCCCTGAAGATCATCAAGCGCGTGACCATCGGCGGGGATGAAACGAACGCCTCCACCGTCACCAGCGGCCATGTCTTTGCCCTGAGCGGCAGCGGCACAGGACGCATCGTGAACCTGCCGGTGCTGCTGGGCCTTCTGGACGCAGAAGAAACGGACGAATGGCTCCTGACCCGCCAGACGGACAAAGCGACCCGCTACGCCCGCGACATGGTCTGGGAGCGCCTGACCGGCAGCGGAAAGTATCAGGTCTATGACGACCTGACCCGCGAGGAATTCGACGCAAGCTTCTACCCGGAGGAGGATTTCTACCTCACGCAGGAGGGCGATATCTGCTTCTTCCTGCAGGCCGGAATGGTCGCGCCGGAGGAAGAGGGCGAGATCGGCATCGTCATTTCCGCAGAGGAGCTGCTGGACGAAATGTAACAGTATGGGAGCTGCCCCCCCTGAGGCGGCTCCTTTTTCGTATCCCCATCCCCATGCGGATATCGCAGGCTGACAAAAAACGCCGCCCCTGTGACCATTTCCCGTCCATCCGGCAGCCTGCAGCCCTTGACAGAAGCGAATCCTGCCGTATAATAGAGAATACGAAACTCTGCGGAAGGGGGGTGCCCGAGGTGCTCCGGGAAACCAACGTACAGCGTCTGCACTGGGCGGACAAGACCATGAGCCTGATCCGTCAGCAGCAGCTGGAGGCCTGTGAAAGGCGCTTGAATGCATTGCCTTCCTATGGCCTGTATACCTACAACGACGATGTTCACGCGGAGGAGCTCTGGCTGTCCTCCTTTGACGGGCAGGAGTCGCCCCGGCTGACGCACCTGCACACCACCCACGAGCTGCGTGCGAAGGTGCTGACCCGCCTCCCCTCGGAGGCTGCGCTTCTGAGCGTGGAGGAGCATCACCTGATCGAACGCCTCCTGACCCTCGGCGGCGATGCGGAGCTGCTGGACTGGGAGGAGATGAGCGCCGCGGAATCCCTGGTGCGGCGGCTCTGGTGCGTCATCACCCATACAGAGCACCGGTTCGTGCTCCATCTGCCGCCGGAGCTTGTCACTCCGCTGACGATGATCTTCTCCAGCCGCAAGCACGAGGAGCTCCGCATGCGCCTGCTGCGGCACGATGCGGTGATCAGGGCGCTGCTCTACATCGGCGGCCTGCTGCACTTTGAGGAGCCGCTTCACCATCTGCTGGAGGATGTGCTGGAGGGCGGCGGTGAAACGGACCGGATGCTGGCCATGCGCTACCTGCGCACCGCCTATGACTATACCCACGATCAGTACGGCGAAATGCTCCTGCTCCATCCCGGCCTTGCGGAGCCGGAGGCGCTGCTGGATATCGCCGCCCCGCAGGACGGCCTGTCCATCGACCTGGACGAGGAGACTCTTCGCGGCGCAATGGAGGGGCTGATGCCCGAGGAGCGTCCGCTCTTTGATCGCCTGTACGGGCTGCTGCTGGGCGCGACCCGCCCGGAGATCATGGAAGAGGAAGCGGTCGAGGATCTCCGGATGCTCGCCAAGCAGGGCGTTCCGCTGAGCGTGATGCTGGAGGTGCTCGGCTCCATGCTGCTTCTGCAGCCGACGGAGGAAATGCGGCAGGCAGTGGCCGAGCTGCACAGCCAGACCCCCCGCTGGGGCGAGATGCGCATGGATCGCCTGCAGTGATCCATCGCACAGGAGAAGACACATGAAATACGAATTTGTTACCGATCAGGCGGCGGAGGGGCAGCGCATCGACGCATGCATCCGCCGCTTTTTACCGGAGCTTCCCGCCCGCACGGCGCAGGAAAGCTTCGCCCGGCGCGATGTGAAGCTGGACGGAAAGCGCGTCAAGCCCGACGTGCGCGTCGCCGCCGGCCAGAAGGTCGAGCTGTTCTGCATGGAGCAGACCGCGCCGATGGTCGATGTGGTGTATGAGGACAGCGATGTGCTGCTGATCAACAAGCGCGCGGGCATCAGCGTCGAGCCGGACGAAAAGGGCGGCGTGACCCTGTCTGAGCTGGCGCACAAGCATGTGCTGAAGGCTGACCCGGCCGCCTGTGCGCCCAAGGCGTGCCACCGGCTGGACAACCAGACCTGCGGTCTGATCATGTTCGCCAAGAACCCGCGCGCCGAGGCCATCCTCACCCGCGCCTTCAAGGAGCGCTGCATGGATAAGCGCTACATCTGTCTTGTCCGCGGGATGATGAAGCCGCCATCTGCCACCTGCCACGCCTATCTGCGCAAGGACGCAAAGGCTGCGCGGGTCGCCATCCATGACAGCCAGGTCCCGGGCTCCAGGCCCATCATCACCGAATACGAAACGCTGGAGAGCGGCGCGATCAGCCGCCTGCTGGTGCATCTGGTCACCGGGCGTACACATCAGATCCGCGCGCACATGGCCGCCCTTGGCCATCCCCTGCTGGGCGACGACGTCTACGGCGACCGCGCCTTCAACCGACAGCAGAAGGTGCAGGGCCGGCTCTGCCTGTGTGCCGCACGGCTGACGATCGATACGGATGGACAGCTCCCGCAGCTGGACGGCCGCACGTTTGAAATCAAATGCCCCTTCTGATCCCGCAAGGAGGTATACCGATGGAACCGATCCGTCTGATCGCCATGGATATGGACGGCACGCTGCTGACCCGCACCGATCCGCTGACCGCCTGCATCCCGCCTGAGAACGAGGAGATGCTCCGCCGCTGCGCCGACGCTGGGATCCATCTTGCCTTCGCTTCCGGCCGGATGCCGGACGATGCGGGCTTCTTCGCGCTGGATACAGGCTTGCCTGCGCACATCATCGGCTTGAACGGCAGCGTGATCCTTGACCATGCCGCCGGAGAGCCGGTCGAGGCGCGCTTCCTGCCGCCGTCGATCGCCCGGGGCGTGCTGGACATCCTGACCGCCAGGGGAATCGAAACCGCGGTCTTCGGCGCATGGGAGGTCACTGCCATGCAGGAAAAGCCGCTTTCCTGGGCGCAGCTTGCGCTGGGTTCCGGCTTCGGTCGCGAGGGCGGCCGGCTTGTCTATCACAGCGGCGGCCTGCACGCTGATCGCCTGCTGGAGTGCGCTGGCAAGATCGTTGCCTTTGGCGGCGACCGGATCGAGGAGCTAGCGCAGGCCAAAGCGCAGATCAACGCGGAATTCCCGGAGCTGTCGATCTCCAGCAGCTGGTGGGACAACTTCGAAGTCAACGCAGCCGGTGTGGACAAGGGCTCCGCGCTGGCGATGCTTGCCGATCGCCTGAAGATCCCCATGTCGCAGGTCATGGCCATCGGCGACAACGGCAACGACGTCCCCATGCTGCGCGCTGCAGGGATCGGCGTCGCCATGGGCAATGCGACCGCCGATGCGCTGGCTGCCGCCGATTATGTCACGCTGCCCCATGACGCCTTTGGCGTGGCAGCCGCGATCCGCGCGCTGGTCTTTGGCGAAGCAGTTTCCGGCGTGCGCCCGGCACACTGATCCCGGTATACCCATGCAAAGCGATCGCCCCCTCTGCACGAGCATTTTCCGTGCGGAGGGGGCGTTTCAATTTTTGGCAGCCCTATCCGGCCGCGATGCTCTGCTTGAGCCGGAGCAGCTCCTGATACAATGTCATTCCCTGCCCCTTCATCGCTGCAGACAGCTCCGTCGCCGACCCGGCAGCCTCCTCCAGTGTTTTCCGTCTTTGATCCCATCTGACGACGGAATCAAGCATGCTTTGCATCAGCGCCGGGAGCTTGTTGCCGAATCGCGACTTCGCCGTCTGCCGCCACAGCGCAATCCGCCCGTCCAGCTCTGAAACACGCTTCGATGCCTCCGTGACGGTGAGCTCTCCCGCATCCAGGAGGATGGCTGTGTCCCGCAGCTCCTCTGCCGCCTGCCGCAGCAGCGACAGACCTGCCTCCACCACGTCCAGCTGACCCGCCATGCCGGTCAGCCGCAGCCGCAGCTCCGGGCTTTGCCAGCGAAACAGATATGTCTCGACGCGCTGGCTTTCGCCCAGCCGCTGCCGGACCACGGAAGCATCGCTTTCGCTCCCGTAGCAGGCAATGAACACCCGCCACTTGTCGCCATCAGCGACCACAGTACCCGGCGCGCCGCGCGATGCATACGCTCCTGCCTTTTCCTCAGCCGCCTCCGCCGTGGAGAACACACCCGTCTGAATGGCATACCAGGTTTCCTCCGGAAGGGTGATCTCCCGCGATTCCACCTGCTGATCGAACGCCTGTGAAACCGGCGTAGGCGTGGGCGCGTCGATGCGTTCCGCCTGCATGAGCGGCGATCTTCGCGTCAGGAGCAGCACCGCTGCAGCCGTCACGCCGAGTGCCGCCAGAATCCCCCGCCGCCACAGCCGTGCCCGCCGTTTCCTCCTGCGGTATATCCGTCCTGCCGCCCGCGCCATGCCCTCACCTCCTGCCGTTGGTGCATCCTATGAGGAGGCACGCCCCCATATGATTCACGGCAGCAAAAAAGAGAGGCGGCAGTCGCCTCTCTTGGATGGGTCAGCGCTCCTCGCGGAAATAGGACATGCCCAGCGAGGCCGGCGGGTGATTCTCCCGCTTGTTGCGGATGCTGGTGAAGATCAGCACCGCGATGGTGAACACGTAGGGCAGCATCTTCAGCAGGGGCTTGGTCGCCATGGTCACATCGATCCAGCTGATGTTGGCGATGTAGCTGCTGCAGCTGAAGAGCAGGCCGAAGATCGTGGAGCCGATGATGGTCATGTGCGGACGCCACAGAGCGAAGATGACCAGCGCGATGGACAGCCAGCCGAAGATCTCCAGGCTCAGGTACGCTTCCTGGGAAGCCATGTAGTCGATGATGTAGTAGAAGCCGCCCAGACCCGCGATGCCGCTACCGATGCAGGATGCGGCGTACTTGTAGCGGGACACGTTGATGCCCACCGCGTCTGCGGTCGCGGGGCTCTCGCCCACCGAGCGCAGGTGCAGGCCCTTCTTCGTCCGGAAGAGGAAGTAGGACGCATACAGCGCGATGATGACCGCCAGGAAGAACAGCACGCCCAGGCACTGCAGCGCGTCCGTGCGCTCGGCGAAGGGCCAGCGGTACAGCTTCTTGGGGCCGACGAGGTAGACCGCAGCGTCCAGCTTGCTCATGATGACCTTCATCAGACCCGCGCCGAAGGTGGTCAGGGCCAGGCCCGTCACGTTCTGGTTCGCGCGCAGCGTCACGGTCAGGAAGCTGTAGATCAGGCCCATCAGCATCGCCAGCGACACAGAGCCGAGGATGCCCAGGATCACGACCAGGAAGCCCGGCAGGTTCAGCTGAGCCACCATGTTCAGCACCAGGCAGCCGCCTGCGCCGCCCATGCACATCACGCCGGGAATGCCAAGGTTCAGGTGGCCCGCCTTTTCCGTGATGATCTCACCCGTGGAGCCATACATGAAGGTCGCGCCGAAGGCCAGGGAGTCGATCAGAAAATTCAGCCAGATATTCATTTCGCGCCCTCCTTCGCCGCATGACCGCCCTTGCGGAAGATCACCTGATAGTTGATGAAGAACTCAGAGCCGATGATGAAGAACAGGATGATGCCGATGATCACGTCCGGGAAAGCGCCGCGCACGCCAAAGTCCTGCGTGATCTGCGCCGCACCCTGATCCAGCAGGGTGATCAGGCCGGAGGTGAGCAGCATGACGATCGGGTTGAAGTTTGCCAGCCAGGAGACCATGATCGCCGTGAAGCCCTGTCCGCCGACAGATTCCGTCGTAACGGTCTGGTCAAGGCCCGCACCGATCAGATAGCCGGCAAGACCGCAGAGCAGACCGCTGACGACCATCGTGCGGATGATGACCTTTTTGACATTCATGCCGCTGTACTGGGCCGTGCGGACGCTCTCGCCCACAACGCTGATCTCATAGCCCTGCTTGCTGTGCTTGAGGTAGACGTACAGCAGCAGCGTCAGCAGCAGAACGATCAGGATGATCACCAGATAGTCATGGCCGAAGGACGGCAGCTTGCCGTACTTCAGCTTGCCCAGGGAGGAAGAGCCGCTGGGCACCCACACCACGAGGAAATACTCGACGATATGGATCGCGACGTAGTTCATCATCAGGGTGAACAGCGTTTCATTGGTGTTCCACTTGGCCTTGAAGATCGCAGGGATGACCGCCCAGACCGCGCTGCACAGGAGCGCGCCGACGAACATCAGCACCAGCAGGAGCGCCTCGGGAATCTCGCCGCCCAGGTAGAACGCCACAGCAATCGCGCCCCAGACGCCCATGAGGGTCTGACCCTCAGCGCCGGTATTCCAGAAGCGCATCCGGAACGCAGGCGTGACCGCCAGCGAGATGCACTGCAGGATCGCCATATTCTTCAGGAATTTCCAGATCTTTCGGTTGGTGGTAAAGGAGCCCTTGATGAAGCAGTAGTAGAAATCCGCCAGCGTCTTCTTGCCCTCCTGGAGCTTATCGCTGAGGATATACGCCACGATTCCGCACACCGCAAGGCCCAGCACGATCGCCGCCACGCGGATCAGCCACGCCCTCCACTGGGGGATCACGGACCGCTTTGCCAGATGGAACAGCGGCTCATGGTTGGTGTTGTTCTTCCGCTCGCTCATTGCGCAGCCTCCTTCCGCTCAGCCGTGTCCGTCTTGGTCATCAGCAGGCCGACCTCTTCCTTGGTGGTGCTGCGGGCGTCCACAACGCCGGTGATCGCGCCGGAGTTGATGACCAGAATGCGGTCGCACAGCGCCAGCAGCACGTCCAGATCCTCGCCGACGAAGATGACCGCGACGCCGTTCTGCTTCTGCTTGTTGAGCAGGTTGTAGATCGTGTAGGAGGAGTTGATGTCCAGGCCGCGCACCGGGTAGGCCGCCATCAGCACCTTGGGGGCGAAGGCGATCTCACGGCCCAGCAGCACCTTCTGCACATTGCCGCCGGAGAGGCGCCGAACAGGGGTGTTCACGCCGGGGGTATTGACCTCCAGCTCCCGGATGATCTCCTCGGCCAGCTTGCGGGGCTGACGGCGGTCGACAAAGCCTGCATGCCCCTTGCGGTAGGAGCGCAGCATCATGTTGTCGGTGATGCCCATGCTGCCCACCAGACCCATGCCCAGACGGTCCTCCGGGACGAAGGAGAGGCGGATGCCCAGCTCGCGAATCTCAAGGGGCGTGCGGCCACGCAGATCAATGATCTCATCCTCGTTGAAGAGGACCTCACCGGAGCCCACCAGATAGCGGATAACGGAGTTGTTTGCCCCTTCAAAGGTGACAGGCTTGCCGTTCCAGCCGTGGAACGCGCCCTCAGCGGCAAGCTGCTTGACGCGCTTGAGGCTCTTGTGATAGAAGGTGACGGGGCGGCCCTTCTTGGGGTTGATGAAGATGATCTCGCCGCTATCGATGGGCTGCATGCCGGCGATGGCCTCCAGCAGCTCACGCTGACCGCTGCCTGCGATACCCGCGATACCCAGGATCTCGCCGCTGTTGACGGTGAAGGATACGTCCTTGACCACCGGCAGGCCCTCTGCATTCAGACAATTCAGGTTCTTGATCTGCAGGCGGGGGCTGGGATCAACGGGATCGGTGCGGTCGATGTTCAGGCTGACCTTCTTGCCGACCATCATTTCCGTCAGCGCGCTCTCGTTGGTTTCGGCGGTGTTGACGGTGGCGATGTGCTCGCCCTTGCGCAGGATGGCCACACGGTCAGAGACAGAGAGCACCTCATGCAGCTTATGGGTGATGATGATGATGGACTTGCCGTCCGCCTTCATCGCACGGAGCACCTCGAAGAGCTTGTCGATCTCCTGCGGGGTGAGCACCGCAGTGGGCTCGTCAAGGATCAGGATATCCGCGCCGCGGTAGAGCATCTTGATGATCTCCACAGTCTGCTTTTCAGACACGGACATATCGTAGATCTTCTTCTGAGGATCAATATGAAATCCGTATTTCGCAGCGATCTGCGAAACGCGGTCGTTTACGCTTTTCAGGTTGTACTTGCCCTCCTCGCGGATGCCAAGCACGATGTTTTCGGCAGCGGTGAACAGATCCACAAGCTTGAAGTGCTGATGGATCATGCCGATCTTCAGGTCAAAGGCGTCCTTGGGCGAGCGGATGACAACCTCCTCGCCCTCCTTGTAGATCTTACCCTCGTCCGGGTAGTAGATACCGGCGAGCATATTCATCAACGTGGTCTTTCCGCAGCCATTCTCGCCCAGTACGGAAAGGATCTCACCCTGATACACGTCAAGGTCAACATGATGGTTGGCGACGACACTGCCAAAGCGCTTGGTGATGCCGCGCATGCTCAGAGCGATCTTTTTCTCCACAGCTTACCCTCCGTAATACTGAAAAATTGCCTGGGCTGCCCCGGTGAAGGGCAGCCCAAGCAGGGTGTACATGGATGATCAGAACTTGCTGTTCAGCAGCTCGATGCCGTCCAGCTGGATGTCGAAGTAGGGAGCGCTGCGGTACTCGCTCTCATGGAAGTAGCCGTCGGAAACGACCTCGGTATCGGGCGTGAAGGCCGCGTCGGTATCCACGTCAGCGATGTAGGAGGTGATCTTCTCGCCGCCCTTGAGCATGAAGTTGTCAGCAGTGGTGTTGAAGACCTTGATCTCGCCCTTCTCGAAGGCAGCGATCGCCTCGGCGATGGCTTCCACAGTGCCCTCAGCGGCAGCAGCGGTGTTCACGTCGGTCAGCACAACAGAACCGGTCGCGATGGTGCCGGTCCAGTCGGTCGCGATGGCTTCGCCAGCGGCAACCTGATTGACGATGTACTGGAAGTAGGGAGCCCAGTTGATGCGGGAGGACACGATGAAGGTGTTGGGGCAGCTGGCCAGGGTGGAGCCGTTGTAGGACACGTTGGGCACGCCGGCGTTCTCGCAGGCAGTGGGAGCGCCCATGGAGTCAGCATGCTGGGAGATCAGGTCGCAGCCGGCCTGGATCAGCGCCTCGGCAGCGGTCTTCTCTTCCTTCTCGTCGTACCAGGAGCCGGTGAACTGGACCTTCATCTGCACATCGGGGCAGACGGACTTGGCGCCCAGGTAGAAGGAGGTGTAGCCGGAGATAACCTCAGCATAGGTGAAAGCACCGACATAGCCCATCAGGGGGAACTCGCCCTTCAGCTTGCCAGCGGCCTTCAGCTCGTTCAGCTTCATGCCGGCGGCGATACCAGCCAGGTAGCGGCCCTCGTAGATGGCGGCGAAGGCATTGTGGAAGTTGGCCAGGCCCTCGGTGTGAGCCATGGTGCCGGTGGCGTGGCAGAACTGCACGTCGGGGCACTCCTTGGCGGCCTGCAGGATGAAGGTCTCATGGCCGAAGGAATTGGCGAAGATCAGGTTGCAGCCTTCGTCGACCAGGTCCAGAGCAGCCTCGTAGCACTCGTTGGATTCGGGGACGTTGCGCTTCATGATCACCTGGTCCTCAGACAGGCCCAGCGCGGCGACAGCCTCGTTCACGCCGTTGATGAAGTTCAGGTCGTAGGTGGAATCTTCATCATGGAGCAGGATGACGCCGAGCTTCACGTCTTCGATCTCCGCCACGGCGGCGAAGGTGAAGGAGCTCAGGCACAGAGCCAGAGTCAGAACCAGGGCAAGGAACTTTTTCATGGGTGCTTCCTCCTTAAAGAATGTGGTCTGGATGTGTGAATCCCTTCCGGAGCTGATCGTTCGGACGACCAGTCCGCAACTGGGACTCTACTCCTAATTGTACAAGGATAACGCCAGAAAGGCAAGCCATTTCGCGAATTTTTCGCGAACTTTTTTTCTGAATATGTCAAAAATGCTCACCTGTGCGCAGCCGGTGACACGCACCGGGCGTTTTTTCTGATGACAAACCTGCGTGTGATATGCTATACTTAACTTACACAGCAGTCTGCATAGACGAGCGGGTGCAGATCAGCCGCCTTGCTCGTGCAGCATAGATGAGAGGAAGTGCAGGAGGACTCATGAAGTATCATATCGACACCATCCCTGTCTGGGACGCGATGAAGCTGGACGGCGAATGTTTTCTGTGCGCACTGCGCCGCAAGAATGAGCTGGGCGAGGTGGAGCATTATCTGGGCGCATCCGTGATGGAGCCGGACACCCGCATTCAGGTCAACAAGAAGGGCTTCTGCTGCAACCATCAGCGGATGCTCTATGCCATGGACAACCGCCTCGGCCACGCGCTGATGCTGGAGAGCCATGTGGATGAGACCCGCGAGCGCCTGCAGAAGGTCTGCAAGCAGATCAGGCACGCCGCCAAGGGCGCATCCGGCGCGTCCATCCTCGACCGTCTGACCGGCAAGGCGCCCAGCCCCGCAAAGCTGATGGAGGACGCCGCCGAAGGGCTGGAGGAGCTGACAGAGACCTGCATCGTCTGCGATTCCATCGAAGAGAACATGGGGCGTTACCTGCACACCTTCTTCCATCTGTATCAGAACGATTCGGAATTCCGCCGCAAGTTCGAGAGCTGCAAGGGCATGTGCATCCCCCATACGGCAGAGCTGCTCAAGCTCGCGCCCCGCGAGATGAGCGGCAGCGCCGTGGCAACCTTTGCTGACACGGTCTGCCGCCTGACGATCGAGAACTTCGACCGCATGCAGGAGGACGTCAGCTGGTTCTGCCGCAAGTTTGACTACCGCTACTACGACGAACCCTGGAAGAACAGCCGCGATGCGGTGGAGCGCACGGTCAACAAGCTCCGCGGCTGGTGCGTCGGCACCGAGCCGAACCCCAAGGATTGATCGTCGTATTCACCCTGCCGGAAAGGAGGAGCGCCCTTGGATGATATCCGTCTTGTCAGGGTCAGCGAGGTTTATGCGGATCAGATCGCTGCATACCGGGATGCCTTTCCTGCAGACAGGCCCCGCGTGACCGCATCCGCCGAGCGGATCCCCGGCCTGGATCATCTGGAGGGATTTCCCTCCGTCCATGCGTGGCTCGCCTTCTGCCGGTCCATGGCCGGGAAGATCTCCTGGTTCCTGGCTTTCCGGGAGGTGGACGGCAGGCTCGTCGGCTGCAGCGTGCTGCGCCACGCCCTCGCTTATGACGACGATGACGCGGAGTTCGCTTCCCACATCGGGTACTCCGTGCGGCCGGACGAGCGCCGGCGCGGCTATGCGAAGGAGCTGCTCCGCCTGACGCTCGCGGAAGCAGACAAGCTCGGGCTCGACCGCGTGCGGCTCGTCTGCGTGGACACGAACACCGGCAGCCGCAAAGCCATCCTCGCCAACGGCGGCGTGTACCTTGATTCCATTCGCGGCGAGGAATCCAGCTTCGTTGTGCAGCGCTATGACATTGCCCTCCCCTGATATGCAAAGAACAACACCATGGTCATTATCGGCCATGGTGTTTTCGTATGCGGTTATTCCCTGCCCTCAGCCTTGCGGAAAGCCGACGCGCAGGCTTCTGCGATCCGGTCGTGCTCGCGGGAGATCGTGCACACATGCGGGACGCCCTCCAGCCAGAGCACACCCGCTTCGCTGCTCACCCCCTGCAGGATGATCTCCGCGCTGTCGGCGGAAATCGTTTCGTCCTGATGGCTCTGCACGACCAGGACCGGGCACTGGACTGCATGCAGGTCCTGCCGCGCCATGCGGATGAGGCGGTTCAGGTCGCTGCCGCAGCGGGTCGGGAATCCCGGATAGCCGTAGTCGTAGCGGTCGTCCAGCGGATTGGGCGAGTCCTCCCGGCTGCGCCACATGATGTGGCGAACAAAGGGTGCGGCGATCCCCGCAAAGGGCAGGAGCGGATTCTTCACGCCCATGGGCGCACTGATGGCCGCCACAGCCGACGGATGCAGCGTCTCTGCGATCAGCAGCGCCAGGCATCCGCCCATGCTCAGCCCCGCCACGCTGGTATATGTGCAGCGCTTTTCAAGCCGCAGGAAGGCCTCCTTTGCCGCATCCAGCCAGTCCTGCCAGCCCGACCGGGCCATCGCTTCCATCGACTGCGCATGCCCGGGCAGGTTGATCGCCTCCACCGTGAAGCCACGCCGGTGCAATCCCTCGCCCAGCAGCCGCATATGCGCCGCACTGCCGGTGAACCCATGCAGCAGCAGCACGCCGTGCTCGCCGCCTTCCATATGAAACGGCTGGCATGCCGCGTCCGTGAAATCCCGCTCAGGCCGTGTCTTCATCGCCCTCTGACCCCCTGTCATTGCATCTTCTCGATATCCTTTACCCTGCCCAGCACCAGCAGAATGTCCCCGATGCGCAGGGCCGTATCCGCTCCGGGCGACGCGATGAATTCCGCTCCCCGCCGGATGCCGATGACGGACAGGCCGTAATCCCGCCGGACATTAACGTCCTGCAGCGTTCGTCCGCACCATCTTTCCGGCGCAACGATCTCCGCGACCCGGTAATCCCCTGACAACTCGAGCAATTCGATGATATTGGGCGTGTCCAGCGTTCTCGCCACGCGCTGCCCCATATCCCGCTCCGGGAATACGACCCGGTCTGCTCCGACCTTGCGCAGCACCTTGGCATGCAGGTCATCGACCGCCTTGGCGACCACCAGCGGCACGCCTGCCTCCTTGCACAGCACGGTCACGAGAATGCTGTCCCGGGTGTTGGTGCCGATGGCGACCACCGCCGCATCAAAGCTGCCCACGTCCATCTCCGCCAGCGCTGTTTCATCCGTCGCGTCCGCCTGTATGGCCTGCGTCACATGCGGGGCGACTGC
Organism: Clostridiales bacterium; assembly: GCA_015056155.1. Taxonomy (GTDB): domain Bacteria; phylum Bacillota; class Clostridia; order Christensenellales; family Aristaeellaceae; genus UBA11524. Next base: position 13,875 of record SVGU01000006.1, on the reverse strand, counting down.
GTGCACGAGATTCTCATCACAGTCCACCGCCAGCACCTCATGTCCCATCGCGCTCAGATGAAGGGCGACACTTGCGCCGAATCTTCCCAGGCCCATCACGATATACTGCTTCTTCCTGTTTTTCATCGTATGACACTTCCTTATCCGATCGTCACATTTTCTTCCGGGAAACGCAATCTGCTTTTACCATTGCCCTGTCTGTTCGCCAGCGCAAGCGCCAGCGTAAGCGGGCCGACTCGCCCAAGGAACATCATCGGGATCAGTACCGTTCTGCTGGTCACGGTCAGTCGGGGGGTCCCGGCAGCCGAAACGCCGACCGTACCGATCGCCGACGCAGCCTCGAACATCAGGTCAACAAACGGTACGCTTCCCTTTTCCGCCAGTGTCAGCACAAGCATGCCGGTGCAGAACACCGTGAGCGTCACAACGATGACCGCCAGCGACCGCTGCACCAGTCCGTTGGGCAGCCTCCTGCCCAGTACCGTGACCTCATCTCTGCCCCGGATCACAGTCCAGACCGCCAGTCCCAGCACTGCGACCGTCGTCGTCTTCATTCCGCCGCCAGTGGATGCGGGGTTGGCGCCCACCAGCATCAGCAATGCAGACAAAAGCTTCGACCCATCGGTCAGCGCTGCCAGATCAACTGAGTTGAACCCTGCCGTTCGCATCGTGACGGATTGAAAGAATGCGTTCAGGAGCTTGTTCTCCGTCCCCTTCACTGCACCCAGCGTGGCAGGGTTCGTCCATTCTGTCAAAGCGAAGAACAGCGTCCCCACGGCCAGCAGCACACCTGTCATGATCAGGGCGAGCTTCGCATGCAGCGAAAACCGCCCCCACTGCATTCGTGCTGCCAGCACCTCCGAGATCACCGCAAAGCCGGTTCCTCCAAGGATGATGAGGCCGGCAATAACCAGCAGCACCAGCGGATCCTGCTGGAACGCCGTCAGGCTGGCATACCCGCCGAACAGGTCAAATCCTGCATTGCAAAAAGCGCTCACAGCATGCCAGAAGCTGTAATACAGTCCCCTTGTCCAGCCAAACTCCGGCACGAAGCGGATCGCCAGCAGGAGCGCACCGCCCCCTTCGATCGCCAGCGCCATAAGGCCATACCAGATCGTCAGACGTACGATCCCGCTCAGGGTTGTCGTGTTCAGCGATTCCCTGAGCAGTATCCTTTCCCGCAGCGTGATGCGCTTTCCAAAGGCGACCATCACCAGCGTCGCAAACGCCATGAAGCCCAGACCGCCGATCTGTATCAGGGACAGCAGCACAAGCTGCCCAAACAGCGAAAAAGTCGTTCCTGTGTCGACAGCAACAAGACCTGTCACACAGACCGCACTCGTTGCGGTAAACAGTCCGCTGCCGATCCCGATGGACTCTCCTGTGACAGTTGCTGCCGGTAGAGACAAGAGCAGCGCACCGATCAGGATCAGCACCAGGAAGCCGAAACACATGATACATTCCGGGCGGATCGGCTCTGCTTCCTTGCCATGCTGCTTAGGCATATCACAACCTCCTCATTGCATCCAATCGTACCTTCCTGATTATAATACAGAATCCATCGATTGTACAGCACCTGATGTGTGAATACGGATGAACACGACCGTCATGTCATCTCTCAGACGCCCCGGTTCTGCGTCCTCCGCAGCTTTCAGGAGGCATTCCGCAGCCATCTGCGACGTATCCTCGCCAAGCGCCAGCCACACCGCCTCCTCCAGCGCCTGCCGGGAGGGAAACGCCTCCTCCACACCATCGGTCAGGAGGATCACTGCATCGCCGTCGCGCAGCCGCAGCCCGCATTCCCGGCTCTCCACGTTCTCGATGATCCCTAGCGGCAGCGCATCGCCCGTCATCTGCCGCAGCTCTCCCTGCTGATACACCCAGCTGCCAGCTGCACCCAGCTTGTCCAGCGCCGCCTGACCGCTCCACAGGTCAATGGTGAGCAGATCGACCGTCGTGAAGCGCTCGCCATGGCCGCTCAGGAGCATCATGCCGTTGACGGCCGTGAGCGTCTGACGGCGCGTATAGCCTGCGTCCAGGCAAAGGCGCAGCAGCTCCACCGTCTGCCGGGAAGCCAGCGCCGCCCTTTCGCCATGGCCCATTCCGTCCGACAACGCTGCCATGCACCGTCCATCCTGCAGCCGACCGCACCAGGCAGTGTCACCGCAGACACATTGCCCGTCAGCCTCCGCTCCGATCGCGGCGCTGCACACGCCATGGCTGACCATCAGCAGCGGCATTTCCGCCAGGCTCACGCGGTCGCCGTCGACCCGCACGACCTCCATCGGCGCCCCCACCGCCTCTGCCGCGATGAGGGCAAGCTCTTCCGCCTGCCGCCTTGCGCCGGTGATGAATCTGAGCTCAAAGGACGCCAGCGCATGTCCCTGCACCCGCCGCACCCATGCCAGCCGAACCGGCAGCGCCCGGTCTGCCAGCTCGCGCCGGATCCTCCTGGCCGTGACGTCGTCCCACCAGCTTTCGCCGCCGGACAGCATAGCGAAGCGCCGTGCTGCACCTGCCATGGCTGTCAGATGCGTGATGAGCATGTCCCGCTGGCTGACTGCCCGGCGGATGTGCCGCCGTTCTGCCGCATCCTCCTGCCGGAGAAAGGTCATGTTCTGCCACAGATAGTACAGCCGCTGACAGCCAAGACCACGCAGCTGCTCCAGCGCGTCCTGCCAGATGGGCTCGTCCGCCTCACGGCAGTCCCAGACGCTTTCCGCCCGCTCCGCCGCGTGCTCCGTGTTCATACAGCCGCACACATCGACTTCCGGACAGCCCTCACACAGATGCCGCTCCCACCAAGCCGGCGACCTTGCCGCCGATTCTCCCACGGGGGACGGCACCGCCAGCGCCATCGCATCGACGGTCTTCTCCCACGCGGCAAGCATCGACGCCGCATATGCGTCCCCCGGCGCAGATTGCACGGGCAGGAGCCTTCGCGCCGCCGCCTGACAGACTTCAAAGGAAGCGCGGGGAAGAAGCGCGCATCCGGATGCCGCCATCACGATGGCAGCCCCGCAGCCCAGCCCCGCAGCCCCCGACAGCAGCAGCGGCAGCAGTCCGCCCAGGAGAAAAGCCGCACAGGACAGCCATCGCCGCCCCAGCGCATGGACGATCCCCGCAAGAAAGCCGCCCAGCGCCAGCGCGACAGACAGCATCACCGGGAGTCCCTGCAGCGCCAGCGCCATCCCGGCGATCATCCCCGCCGCACAGCCCGCGCCTGCCCCCAGCAGAAGCCCTGCCAGCAGCACAAGGCTCGCTGCCAGCAGCATGCCGGTATTGACCCCGGCGACCATCAGCCGCGCACCGCCGCACAGCAGCATCGCGACGAGAAACCCAGCACACAGCCGCGCTTCCATGCTTTCCAGGCAATGCGCATCCGAACCGCGGCGAAGCTCGTCCAGCGCACGGCTCCCCCTGTACATCAGCGGCGCTGCCAGCGCGCTGATCACCCCGGAAGCAAACGCCGTGATCATTTCCTGCGCCGTCGTGCCCAGCGCCCCCGCAACGACCACCGGCAGGGACGTGAGCGCCGTGAAGCCCATGAGCGCCAGGTTGCCACGGCCATGCACCACCCACGGCGCTCCCAGCAGAAGCAGCATGCCGATCAGCCCCTCCCACCGGGGATCAACGCCGCTCAGCAAGCGCAGCAGCATCGCCGCGAGCGCGCCCGCCAGAGGCTTCCAGACCGCTTTTCCCTGTGCCGCCAGCGCGATGCAGTACGCCCCGTGAAGCCATGAGGGGATCGCCAGCAGGTCCGCCATCGCCAGTAGCAGCCCGGGCGCAGCCTCGCAGGCTGAAAGGGCAATCGCTCCGACCTGCTCACGTGTGGGCAGCGGGATCCGCCTTTTTTCGTCCAGCATCCGATCCTTGCTGCGCCTCCGCTGCCTCAGCACCATCTCCGCCATGTCCATTCCTCCTCGGTTTCTGTGTGTGGAAGGATACGGCATATGGATGGGTTTCTGCGTCGATTACGGGCGCGAAGCATGTCAATGAAGCCAAAAAGACCCGGAAGCATGCTCTGCTCCCGGGTCTGTATGATCTCTTACTCGATAGACAGCACCGTGTAGTCCTCGTCCTCCACGACCTTGCGGAGAAGGGCTTCATCCACCGGTGCAGACAGCGTGATGACCGCCGTGCCCGCCGTGTGGCTCGCCGTGGCTTCCAACACGCCGTCAAGCCCCTCCAGCACACGCTTCACCATCGCCTCGCAGTGGCCGCACATCATGCCCTCGATGTGCATCGTCCGGGTCATCGCAGGCTTGGGCAGCTCAATATGCGGCAGCTCCACCGGGCGGATGGCGCGGTCGTGCCTGGCGTCATGCATCCGCAGCAGGTTCAGCCGCAGCGCATTGGACACGACGCAGAAGCTGGACAGGGACATCGCCGCCGCACCGAACATGGGGCTCAGCTCCCAGCCCAGGAGCCCTGCGAACACGCCTGCAGCCAGCGGAATACCCAGCACATTGTAGCAGAAGGCCCAGAACAGATTCTGATGGATCGACCGCAGCGTCGCACGGCTCAGGCGGATCGCAGCGGAAACATCCGTCAGGCGGCTGTGCATGAGCACCACGTCCGCCGCGTCGATCGCCACATCCGTGCCTGCGCCGATGGCGATGCCCACGTCCGCGCGGGTCAGCGCAGGCGCGTCGTTGATGCCGTCGCCGACCATCGCCACGCGGCCCGCCTCCGCCAATTGACGGATGACCGCTTCCTTCCCGTCCGGCTTCACGCCGGCGATCACCTGATCCACGCCTGCCTGCTGGCCGACTGCCTGGGCAGTCCGCTCGTTGTCGCCGGTCAGCATCACGACCCGGATGCCCATCCCCTGCAGCTCGCGCACGGCGCAGGGACTGTCCTCCTTGACCATATCCGCCACTGCGATCACGCCCAGCAGCTTCCGGTCGCGGGCGAAGAACAGCGGCGTTTTGCCGTTGGCCGCGAGATCGTCCGCCTGCATGCGCAGCTCGCCGGAGACATCGGCGCGGCCCGAAATGAACGCGAGATTGCCGCCCGCCAGCGTGTTTCCGTCCAGCACAGCCGTCAGTCCGTTGCCCGGCAGCGCGCGGAAATCAGACACCTCCGGCAGCTCCATACCCTCCGCATGCGTCATGACAGCCCTTGCCAGCGGATGCTCCGAGCGCTTCTCCAGCGCAGCCGCATCTCTGAGCAGCTCAGCCTCCGTCACACCGTCCGCAGGGAGCACATCCGTCACCCTCGGCTCGCCGCTGGTGATGGTACCGGTCTTGTCCAGCGCGACGATCTGCACGCGCCCCGCCGCCTCAAGGCTCGATGCGGTCTTGAACAGCACGCCGTTCTTCGCGCCCATGCCGCTGCCGACCATGATCGCCACCGGCGTCGCCAGGCCCAGCGCACAGGGACAGCTGATGACCAGCACGGAGATCGCGCGGGACAGGGCGTGGCCCACGTCCGGGTCGATCAGCATCCACACCGCGAAGGTCACTGCCGCGATAGACATCACCACCGGCACGAACACGCCGCTGACCCGGTCCGCGATCTTCGCGATGGGCGCTTTGGTGGCCGCTGCGTCCGACACCATGCGGATGATCTGGCTCAGCGTCGTATCCTCGCCCACGCGGGTCGCTTCGCACCGCAGGAAGCCGCTGGCGTTCACCGTCGCCGCAGACACCGCGTCGCCGACTGCCTTGTCCACCGGGATGCTCTCGCCCGTCAGCGCCGCCTCATTGACCGAGGAGAAGCCCTCAATCACCACGCCGTCCACCGGGATGCTCTCGCCCGGACGGACGACGAACACATCGCCCTTCTTGACCTGCCCGACAGGCACAGTCTGTTCCTTGCCGTTGACGATGATCGTCGCCGTCTGCGGCGCGAGCTTCATCAGCGACCGGAGCGCGTCGGTCGTCTTGCCCTTGCTGCGCGCCTCCAGCATCTTGCCGACGGTGATCAGCGTCAGGATCATCGCGGCGGATTCATAGTAGAAGCCATGCAGATAGTGGTGCACGGTTTCCGGCGCATGCAGCTGCGCGTGGGTCATGGCGAAGGTCATCCACAGGCTGTACCCGAAGGAGGCCATCGACCCCAGCGCCACCAGCGTATCCATGTTCGGCGAGCGCTTCCACAGCGACTTGAAGCCGCTGATGAAGAATTTCTGGTTGATGATCATCACGATCGCCGTCAGAACCATTTCCAGCAGCGCGATGGCCAGCGCATTTTCCGCCAGCACAGCAGGCAGCGGCCAGCCCCACATCACATGGCCCATCGAAACGTACATCAGCACCAGCAGGAACCCCAGCGACCAGACCAGACGGCGGCGCAGCACCGGCGTATCGCGATCCGCCAGCGGGTCCGCCGCGTTTTCAGCCGGCTGGCGGCTTCCGTCCTTTGGGGAGGCGCCGTAGCCCGCGTCCGTCACGGCCTTGATGATCGCCGCATCGTCCGCCGTGCCTTCCACGCCCATGGCGTTGGTCAGCAGCGACACCGACACGCCCGTCACGCCCGGGACCTGCTTCACGGCCTTCTCGACCCGTGCACTGCATGCCGCACAGGTCATCCCGGTCACATTGAATTGCTTCATATTATATTGCCTCCTTCATCGCATCAGCTTCTGCAGCATTCCCAGAAGCTCGTCGATGGATTCGTCCCTGCCCTGCCTGACGTCCTCCTTCACGCAGGTGCGGATATGCTCGGACAGCAGCGAGCGCGAAAAGCTGTTCAGAGCCGCCGTCGCCGCTGCGACCTGCGTCAGGATGTCCGGACAGTAGGCATTCCGCTCGATCATGCCACGGATGCCGCGGATCTGGCCCTCGATGCGGCTGAGCCGGTTGATCAGGGCACTGCGCTCCTCATCCGTGCGCTCCTTTGTCCGTTCACAATGCGGGCAAGTCGGCTTCTGCTCCATCATTCTGACCTCCTTCATACCCTGTCGGGGTATCCTCATTATATACCCCTTATAGGTATCTGTCAAGACAGAAAGTAGCGGCGCACCCCAACCGGAATGCGCCGCTGTCATGTATTCGGGTTACCAGGTGGCCTGCAGGGCCTCCGCCTCACACCGCTGATGGTCTTCGTCCACGCGGTCCGTGCCGTGGGTCTTGGAGCCGTAGAAGTGCAGACAGAACTGACCGTCAAAGTCGTTGCCGCCGATCGTATCCGTACCGTGGGGCTCGGAGTAAATGGAGCAGGCATAGACGCGGCCGTTGTAGAGCACCAGCATCGGGCGGCGGCGGTAGCTGAAATCACCGCCGTTGATGCGCTTGAGGATCGCCGTATCCGCCGCCGTCAGCGGCTCCGCGTCCAGATGGTAGGCGCCCGCCTGACGCTTCGCAGTGAAAACGAGGCCGGTGCGCACGTCCTTGACCTGGAAAATCGCGCCGCGCGGGATGCGGGATGCGCCGCCGTTGAACCAGTCAAGGCGCTCGGTGACGTAGGTACCTGCCTGCACGTCGTCCTTGGCGACCGCGCTGGAGGAGACCATCTTCTTCAGCGTCGTCTCGCCGGCGATGCCGTCCTGCGTCAGACCGTTGTTCTTCTGGAACGCGATGACCGCCTGACGGGTGCTGTAACCGTATTCGCCGTCGATGGTGTTGTTGTAGTAGCCCAGCTCATGCAGGCGGATCTGCATCGCCCTGACCTGATCGTTCTTGTCGCCGGGGCTGAGGGTCTGGTTGGTCTTCAGCGTCACAGAGGAGCTGCTGCCGGAAGAACCGGAGCTGGAGCTGCCGGAAGAGCTGGAGCCGGAAGAGCTGGAACCGGAGGAGCCGGAGCTGCTGCCAGCCGCAATTGCAGAGGAGGAGTACAGCTTCCTGAGCGTCACGGGACCGGCGATGCCGTCAACGGTCAGACCGTTGCGGGCCTGGAAGGCCATGACTGCCTCGCGGGTCTTCGTGCCGTAGGAGCCGTCGCGGGAAGCGGTGTAGTAGCCCAGCTCCTTCAGGCGATACTGCAGCTCCTTGACCGCCGTGCCGCTGCTGCCGGGGCGCAGGGTCTGGTCGGTGGAGGTCGCATCGTCATCGTCGTCATCCGTGGTGGCGTCCTCCGCAGACTTTGCGGAAGAGGAATTCAGCTTCTTCAGCGTCGCCTTGTCGCACACGCCGGTGACGGACAGGCCGTTCTTCTTCTGGAACGCCTTCACCGCCGCAGTGGTCATGCTGCCGTAGCTGCCGTCGATGGTGGTCTTGTAGTAGCCCAGCTCCTTCAGGCGCGTCTGCAGGGTCTTGACCTCCGGGCCGTAATCGCCGGCACGCAGCTCTTCGCTGACCTCATCGTCATCGTCCTCGGCGGCCTTCGCGCTGGAGGAGTAAAGCACCTTCAGCGTTTCGGTGCCGGCCACGCCGTCCACCGTCAGACGGTTACGCTTCTGGAACGCCTTCACCGCTTCAATGGTGCCGCTGCCGTACACGCCGTCGATGGAGCTCTTGTAGTAGCCCAGGCGCTTCAGCTTTTCCTGCAGGGTCTTGACCGCCGCGCCGGTGGAGCCCAGACGCAGGGTACCATCGTCATTCTCGTCCTTCTCCTCGGCCTTGTCGGAAGCTTTCTTCGCGGAGGAGGAGTTCAGCTTGCGGATGGTCGCCTCGCCGGCTGCGCCGTCCACGGTCAGGCCGTTCTTCTGCTGGAAAGCCTTGACCGCCTTCACCGTCACGGAGCCGTAATCGCCGTCGATGGTGTTGTTGTAGTAGCCCAGCTCCTTCAGGCGGCGCTGCAGCGCCTTGACGGCGTCGCCGCGGTCGCCGTAGCGCAGCGGCTCGTCGGGATCCAGTTTGCCGGAGGTGCTGGATGAGGAAGAAGAGCTGCTGCTGGAAGAAGAAGAACCCGCAGCCTTCTTGGCAGAGGAGCTGTTCAGCTTCGCAAGGGTGGAAGGACCGACCACGCCGTCAGCCGTCAGGCCGTTGCGCTTCTGGAACGCCTTCACCGCCGCCTCGGTCTGTTCGCCGAAAACGCCGTCGGCAGAGCTGGTCAGATAACCCAGCTCGCGCAGGCGCTTCTGCACCTCCTTGACCTCGGAACCACGGCTGCCCAGGCGCAGGCTCTCGAACTCGTCCTTCGTGGGGACGTCGCCGCTCGCCTTGACGTAGCGCGCCATCACATAGCCGGTATAGCGACCGTACTTGACCTTGTACCAGCTGCCGTCCTTATAAATGATCTCCAGCTCTTCACCCTTGCCGAGCGTCTGGAGAGCGTCGCTGCTGGTGGACGCCTTTTCGCGCAGAACCAGTGCGCTGACGCTCACCGTACCCGTCGCAGCCAGCGCCGCGCAGGTACTGAAGATCATGATCACCGCAAGAAAGAGTGAAATGAGCCAGCGTCTGCTTGTGTGATTCACGAGAAACATCTCCTTTCGGAAATAAATATATTACAATTTTGTGTCATTGTCAACAGGTTTTTCGCAACATTTTACAAAATCGTCACATTTAGCATACGGACGGACGTCACCCGCCGTACGCTGAATATTCACTTACATTATATAACATGGCATCCAATCTGTAAATAGCAAACAGGCACCGCCAAAGAAAATATTTTGCAAAAAGTGCTTGACACGAGGCGGGAGGGATGATATAATGCATAAGGTTTTGAAGAAGCCTGTGCCGTAGACAGCCGGTATCCGCAAGGATGTAAAGGGGTCTCCCCGCCTGCCGAGGTGTGATGGATATAGCATTTGATTTTGCTCGTCCCTTGCACCTGTTGCAAGGGTTTTCTTTTACTCCAAACCTTAAAGGAGGTGCAAGAGAAATGAGCAAGGTGCATGAGATCAAGCCCGAGAAGGTGGCAGCAGTTGCTGACATCGTTGAGAAGCTGAAGAATGCCCAGTCTGTGACCATCTGCTCTTACAGCGGTCTGACCGTGGAGCAGGTGACCAACCTGCGCAAGCTGTGCCGTGCCGAGGAGGTCTCCTACGTGGTGCTGAAGAACCGTCTGGTTCTGCGCGCGCTGAACGAGGTGGGCATCACCGGTCTGGATGATCTGCTGAACGGCCCCAATGCCTTCGTGTTCTCCATGAAGGACGCTGTCGCCGGTCCCCGCATCATCAACGACTTCATCGAGAAGAACAAGCTGCAGGCGCTGAAGATCACCGGCGGTATCTTGGAGGGCAAGGCCATCGACGTGGCCACCGTCAAGGCGCTGGCGAACCTGCCCAGCCGCGAGGTCCTGCTGGCCAAGCTGCTTGGCTGCATGTCCAACACCGTTGCGAGCTTCGTCCGCGTTATCGACGCGTACCGCAAGAAGCTGGCCGGCGAGGAATAATCGCAAGACGATTTTTCTCGGACGCAATCGCTGCCTGACGGCAGCATGAGGGTGCTCCTGAGCCCCTCCCCTACTCAATACAACATTCACGAAGGGTCAATGACCCCACCGAAAATAGGAGGAACATCAAAATGACTCATGCTGAGATCATTGCCGCCGTCGAGTCCATGACGGTGCTGGAGCTGGCCGATCTGGTCAAGGCCATGGAAGAGAAGTTCGGCGTTTCCGCCGCTGCTACCGCTGTCGTCGCGGGCCCCGCTGCTGCTGCTGCCCCCGCCGCTGAGGAGAAGACCGAGTTCGACGTCGTGCTGAAGGGCTTCGACGCCGCTGCGAAGCTGAAGGTTCTGAAGGTCATCCGCGAGGTGTGCGGCCTGGGCCTGAAGGAAGCCAAGGATTTCGTCGAGGCTGCCGCCACCGCCCCCAAGACCGTCAAGGAAGGCCTGTCCAAGGAAGATGCCGACAAGCTGGCTGCCCAGCTGAAGGAAGTCGGCGGCGAAATCGAGATCAAGTAATCTCACTCGTCTCCAAGACGCTTTCACGGAGGATGCTCGAAAGAGCATCCTCTTTTTTACTACATGCAGCAAAAGGCCGGGAGCAAACGCCCCCGGCCTTGGTTATATCCCCATCATCGCCCTGAAGAACATATCCAAACCCGGAAAGGAAATCAGCATGATCAGCCATGTGATGCTTCCCACAATCATTCCCTTGCTCAACGCGCGCTGCCGCAGGGAACAGATTCCTTCATACAGCAGGTAAGCTCCATTGAGCACACTCAAAATCTGCGGCAGGAAAAAGCATCGCAGCATAACGGGCAGAAGCATCAGCCCCATCAGCAGATGGTTCCATGCAAGGCTATCTTCACTTATGCCAACCCACATGGCCACCGTCGTAAAAGCTGCGGGCAACAACACAACCGCAAAGACTGCGAAGAGAACCCACAGATGCTTCATCAACCGACTCTCCGATCTTACTTCTTATCCTTCTTCTTGAACAGGTACTCGTCGACCTTCTTGACGATCTCGTCGCTGATCTTGCGCTCAATGGGGAACACCTTCGCGCCATCCACCCGCTTAGCAAACATAAGCGCCTGCTGAAGGGTAATGTCGAGAGCCTCCGCGCTGAGGTAGTTGCTCTTGAGGTTGTCGCGGCGGTTATGGATGTAGCCCGCGCCGGGCACGCCGAAGCGGATCAGGTTCACGGCGGGCACGCCCTTGTCCGCAAAGGGGATGCAGTCGGAGGAGTAGATGTCCATTTTCACATCGCAGGCAATGCCGGCTTCGCGCATGAGGGCGTCCACATAACCAACGGCCTTCTCGGTAGCCAGAACCGGACAGCCGTTCTTGCCCAGGATGGGAGCCGCCACGTCAATGTTGATCATCAGGACATGCTTGTCCAGCTCATCTTCATGGGCCTTGACCCACGCCTTGGAGCCCAGTAGGCCCTGCTCCTCGGAACCGTACCAGTTGAACTTCATCGTGCGGGCAGGCTTATGCTCGGCAAAGTAGCGCAGCAGCTCCATGATGATGACAGAGCCGCTCATGTTGTCATACACACCGGTGGAAAAGTACACGCTGTCAAAGTGCGCGCCGAAAGAAATGATCTCTTCCGGCTTCTCCGTGCCTTCGATGACCGCGCAGACATTGCGGCTGGTACCCTCGTAGTCCTCGGCCGTCAGCTCGATGTGCATTTTTGATGCGCCCCGGCGGACGATCTCCACCGCATCCATGGTGCGCATATGCAGCGCAGTACAAGCGCCGACTTCCTCCGTCAGGGGCTCCCGGAGCTTGCGGATGTCGCAATCCGTTTCGCTGCGGCGATCGACGGTCGTGCCGTCAAAGGTGAGGATCGCGGCTACGCCCGCCTTCATCAGCTTTTCGTAAACCTTCTTGCCGATGCGGCCATTCACCATGACCGCCTTGCCCTTCACGTTGGGCATGTGCGCATCCTCTGCGCCCTCGGCATAGTAGAACTCCAGATCCACGCCGCCCTCAGGGGTGGACAGGCCGCGCTCATAGCCGGTGACCTCGTACTCCTTGACATAGGGCTCCGTCACGCTCAGCTTCGCATGGGTGACGCGGCCGCAGGCAACGGCAAATTCTTCGATATGGGCGGATGCGCCGGTGGACAGAGCGACCTCCAGCAGGCGCTCGGCAGCCTTCTTCTCAGCCTCGGAGCAGCTGACGCGCTCATAGGCCAGCTCCTTCAAAAGGGAAAATGCGCGATTGGCAGAAACCTTCATATTGGTGACGACCTCCTCGGTTATTTTTTGACATTATACAGCCAAATCCGTGTTTGCACAAGGGGAAAAGCTACTGCATTGACGAGCATTTCCATCCATGTTATGATGACGACGAGGTGATAAGAATGAAGATACCCCCACGCCAGTTACGCGGGCTGGCCAGTCCGGTATTACTCCTGTACCTCCTTCCGGTTGTTGTACTTCTGGGTTATTTCACCTACGTGCTGACCAGTGGTGGCGATCAGGCGGTATTGATCCTTTTCATCATCCTTACCATGGTGCCGCTGCTCTTCGCAGCCTTTTTCTGCACCTGGCGCTTCCGGATCGATGAAACAGGCGTGACGTTCCTGACCCTTACTGGCAGAAAACAGCTTTCGTGGCAGGAGGTGCGATCCGTGCAGGTTCAGCGTCTGGCCAACGGTCTGCGAATGATCCGCATTTCTACCCTCGCCAGTATTCCACCCTTGCCTCACACCCGCGACATGGCACAGTTTGTGAATGAACATACCATCACCATCAGCTATACCCGTGTACGGCTCGATGTCCTTCGCCTGCACTGGACCGACCATATTCCCGGAAGCCCACCGCTTGACAGATTAATAACATATGCATGTACGCCTTGCTTTTTCCGCACATTTCAGCTATAATGCTTAAGAATGTTCACTCCACAACAAGTTGAAAAGGAGAATGACAATCATGCCCACCGATATCCAGATCGCACAGGCTGCCACTGCGCAGCGCATCGATGATATTGCCGCTGCCGCCGGAATTCCGGAGGAGGCGCTCTACCCCTATGGCCGCTACGTCGCCAAAGTCGATCCCCTCAAAATCCAGGGCGAAAAGAAGGCCAAGCTGATCCTCGTCACCGCCATCAACCCCACCCCCGCCGGCGAGGGCAAGACCACCGTGTCTGTCGGCCTTGCTGACGGCATGACCAAGATCGGCAAGAAGGCCATGCTGGCCCTGCGCGAGCCCTCCCTCGGCCCGGTGTTCGGCGTCAAGGGCGGCGCGACCGGCGGCGGCTATGCCCAGGTGCTGCCCATGGAGCAGATCAACCTGCACTTCACCGGCGACCTGCATGCCATCACTGCGGCCAACAACCTCCTTGCTGCCATGGTGGATAACCACATCCAGCAGGGCAACAAGCTCGGCATCGATCCCCGTCAGGTTTCCTGGCGCCGCTGCCTGGACGTGAACGACCGTCAGCTGCGCTCCATCACCTCCGGTCTTGGCGGCAAGATGAACGGCATGCCCCGCGAGGACGGCTTTGACATCACCGCCGCTTCCGAAGTGATGGCCGTGTTCTGCCTGGCGAAGGATCTCAATGACCTCAAGGCCCGTCTGGCCCGTCTGCAGGTGGCCCGCACCTTCGCCGGTACGCCCGTCACCGCCGGTGATCTGAATGCCCAGGG
>SVGU01000100.1 GCA_015056155.1 Clostridiales bacterium | reverse complement strand
GGGCGGCAAAAGTGACAAAGGCAATAGGCTTGAACATTGTGAAAGCCAGCGCCTTTAGACGCTGGCCGGTAATAAAGGCTTTTAGCCTTTGTGGAAACCACCCGTTTGACGGGTGGTTATCTTTTGCGGGCCGGATGTTCCGGCGGCCGGGGGCGCTTACAGACGCTTTGTACCCTCCCGGAAGCGGGCGGCCTCCTCGTCCGTGAGGTCATGGCCGGCGTAGCGGGCGCGTTCGTAGAGCGCGGCGGCCTCCGGGGGGATGGTCTCCCGGGCGGTGGCGGCGGCGCTCCAGTCGGCGTGCTTCCGGCGGAGCTGCCGGTAGCGCAGGCGGACCTGCTGCGCGGGCGTGCTGCCCTTTTCCGCGATGGGGACGCTGCGGCGCAGACGGGTCAGCAGGCCTTCGCGCTCCGTGTCGGATTCGTCGCGGGTGGAGGTGATCTCGTCCTCGTAGTCCTCGCTGGCGGCGGCGCTGTAGCGGAGCATCCGCGCCCACAGGAGCTTGAGCAGCTTCCACAGCTTCCGCCCGACCACATAGGCCAGCAGGAGCAGCGCGACGATGACGATGACCTGCACTGCGGCGCTGACGATCTTTTCCATCAGCAGCGCAAAGGCACTGGGCGGCTGGCTTTCGCCAAAGCCCATGTCAGCCGCGCCGCCGCCGCCGGGACTGCCGCCGCCTCCGCTGGGCAGGGGGACGAGGGCCGCCAGCAGGCTCAGCAGGCGCAGCAGCCACCCGGTGACGACGTCCCACGCGGTGCGCAGTGCAGCGCCGATGGCGGGGATGGCGGCCACGAGGAGGCTGACGAGGAGCAGCGTCAGGGTGATGACGCGGTTTTGCCGCTGCATGAGCAGGGGCACCTTGCGGCGGGACTGGGCGGCGCTGTCCAGGCTGGCGCGGTTGAGGGCCAGGAGCACCAGCGCGGCATAGGCGAGAAAGCTGATCAGCAGGGGCGTTTGTGCGGGGGTGTAGACGCCGTTTCCGGTCGCGCGGGAGATGTTGATCAGGACCTGCAGGGTCAGGTGGGTCAGCACGCCGCCGACGTGCCAGCCGATGGGCAGCTCCCGGTTGTGGGGCCAGCCGCCGATGGGCAGCGTCCACAGGAGCAGGGCGATGTACATCGCCGGGAGGAGCAGGAGGAGCACCTGCGCCCGCCAGGGAAGCAGCGCGAGGGAGCCCGCCGCCATCAGCGCCGACGCAGCAGCCGCGGCGATGAGGCGCTTCCGCCCCGGGATCAGCAGGCAGAGCCATGCGCAGAGCACATAGCCCCCCGGGAAGCACCAGCACCAGGGGAAGCACCCCGGCGCCATCGCGAGGGTCAGGAGCATCGCCGCAGGGAGGCTCGCCATCGCCAGCAGCAGGGGATGCTGGGCCTTGCGGAGAAAACCGGTGTTGTTCAGCTGCATAGGGTACCTCCGCGTTCGCCGGCGTCGGCTGCAGGCTCCAGGATGTGCAGCGTCACCTGATTGCCCTGACGGCGCAGCTTGTCCAGGCCCTTTTGCACATCCGGCGAGTCGTAGCAGGAGAGGACGAGCACGTCCATGTCCGTGACGTCCGTCAGCGTGTCGAGGAAAAGCGGGAACGCCAGCGTGCGCACCAGCGTCAGCCGCGCAAAGGCGGTGAGCAGCTCCTCCTCCCGGGCAGCGCCGCCGTCAGGCAGCATGACCACGGACTCCTTCTCCTCGCCGAAGGGCATGTTGGCCGCGAAGCCTGCAGACAGGCCGCTGCGCAGCGCATGCACGCACAGCGTCGCCGCGACGGAGATGCCGTATTCGATCTCTCCCTCCTCATATTCCATCAGGTGGTCGCCCCACTGGGCATCCTTGCGCTGGGCGTTGAGGATGACCATCAGCTTCATCCGGGCGGTGTGGTCGAAGATGCGCACCTGCGCCGTGCCCATGCGGGCGGTGGCGGGCCAGTGGATGTCGCGGACGGGATCGCCGGGGAGATAGTCGCGGATGCCGCGCACCAGAAAGGGATCGGTCAGCAGGGGACGGCGCGAGAGCGTCTCGCCCAGCAGCAGCGACAGCGGCCGGGGCAGCTCCCTTTCGTCCAGCAGGCGCGGGAAGACCGTCACCGGCACGTGCATCTGCTGCTCGCGGGTCTGCTGGAACAGGCCCAGCACATCGCCCACGGACAGGGACGCGCCGCCCAGGTCGTACACGCCCCGGTGCAGGAAGCGGACCCTGTGCCGCCGCCGGATCTGCTGGTAGGGCAGGAGGGTGAACAGGCTGCTGTAATACCGGGAGCCGCTCACGTTCAGGTTTTCGCGGGCGGCCTGTGCGGCGGAGCTGCCTTCCTCCCGGCTGACCCGGCCCAGCTGCAGGCGCGGGGAAATGTGGCTCTCCACCCGCAGCCACGGCACGATCATCGGCCGGTCGTTGCGCACGATCTCGATCATCTCGCCCTCGTCGCCCTCGAACACCGCTGCACGGGAAAAAGCGCGGGTGCACTGCAGTCCGCGCAAGCCGAATTTCACCAGCAGCAGCCCTGTGAGGCCGTATACGGCGGCCATCACCGCCAGAATGACGATCACGCTCATGCGCGCGCCTCCGTCGGAGCCTCCACCTTCCCCAGCAGCTCGGTCACGAACCGCTCCGGGGTCGTCTGGTAGCTCACGCCCCGCAGAACGATGCGGTGCGCCAGCACGGGCAGGGCCAGCGCCTTCACATCGTCGGGGATGACGTACTCCCGGCCATGGATCGCGGCCCACACCTGACAGGCGCGCATCAGCGCCAGCAGCGCGCGGGGGGAGGGCCCCAGGCGAACCTTCTCCGGGTCGCGGGCGGCCTCGACGACGGCGGCCATGTACTTCATCACATCGACGTCCACGCGGACGGCCCTGCAGGACTGGGACGCCTTAACAATCTGCGCTCCCTCCGCCACGTCGGACAGCTCCTCAAGGGGCTGGGCAGCGATGAAGCGCTGCATCAGCGCAACGGCCTCTTCGCTGTCGGGATACCCCAGGGACAGGCGCATCAGGAAGCGGTCCAGCTGCGCCTCCGGCAGGGGGAAGGTGCCCTGCGTCTCGATGGGGTTCTGCGTGGCGATGACCATGAAGGGCGCGGAGAGCGCATAGGTCACGCCGCCCTCGGTGATCTGCTTTTCCTCCATGCATTCCAGCAGGGCGGACTGGGTGCGCGGGGTGGCGCGGTTGATCTCGTCCGCCAGCAGGATGTTGGTGAAGGCAGGCCCCTTGACGAAGCTGAACTCGCCGCTGTGCTGGTGGTATACGCGCATGCCGGTCACGTCCGCCGGCAGCAGGTCGGGAGTGAACTGCACGCGGGCGAAATCGCACCGGAGCGACCGCGCCAGCGCCTTGGCCAGCGTGGTCTTGCCGGTGCCGGGGACGTCCTCCAGCAGCACATGGCCGCCGGAAAGCAGCGCGGTCAGCACGAGCGAGATCTCATGCTGCTTGCCGATGATGACCTTCGATACATTTTCCCGGATGGCCTGCGCCAGACGGGCAACTTCCTGGATATTCATCTGTTCACGACCTTTGCCATGTTGAGTGGTTGTGTATACAATACCACAGGAAACGGTTTTATGCAAGGAAAGATATGCTGCGGCGATTTTCCGGACATACAGGAACAGCCATGCAGGACGGAATGCGCCTGCATGGCTGTTTGTCGTTATTTATGGATGTTCTCCGGATGCGCTGCGGCTCAGCCGATGCTCAGCAGCTCCGCAAAGCTGTGCAGGTGCCAGCGTGCGCGCGCATCGTCGTGTGCGTCGCCCATGGCGGCACAGTCGAAGCCCCCGGCGGCGGCGGCCTCCACGCCCGCATGCGCGTCCTCCACGACCAGGCATTCGGCAGGGGAGAGCGCCAGCATGGCGGCCGCCTTCAGGAACACCTCCGGGTGGGGCTTGGACTGCGCGATGCAGTTGCCGTCCGCGACCACGTCGAAGAAGCCGCTCAGGCCGATGCGCTCCAGAATGAAGGGCGCGTTCCGGCTGGATGAGCCGATGGCCAGCGCAACCCCTTCTGCCCGCAGGGCGTCCAGCGTGGCGCGCACCTCCTCCGCCAGGTCGGCGGTGGACATCTGCCGCAGGGACTCCCGGTACAGCTCGTTCTTCTCCTGCGCGAAGGCAGCCTTCTCCTTGGGCGTGTAGGATTGCTCCGCCTTTTCCAGGATGATCTCCAGGCTGTCCATGCGGCTGACGCCCCGGAGGAGGTTGTTGCGCTCCCGGTCGAAGGGGATGCCCAGGCGGTCGGCCAGCGCCTTCCACGCCAGATAGTGGTATTCGTCTGTGGAGCAGATCACGCCGTCCAGGTCAAAGATGATGCCCTTGTATTTCATGCTGCCGCTCCTTCTCAGTACACGCAGATCTCTGCCGCCTGGGCGCCGCCGGTGCGGGAGGAGGAATTGAGCGTGAAGATTACCTTGACGAAGGCTGCGTCCACCGTGTCAAAGTCGATGCGGATACGGTTGCCGGTGGCGGGGTCGAACTGGTACTTCTCCGCCGCGGCGACCTCGGTGTAGCTCTCGCCGTCCGCGCTCACCCACACGGCGATCTCCTGAATGCGGGGTTCCCAGATGCTGGCGGGATTCAGGCATACTGCCACGGTGCTGACGGCATGGGTCTGTCCCAGATCAATGACCATCTCCGCCGGGAAGCCCTTGCTCTCCCAGTAGGTGTCGGTCTTGCCGTCGTTGACGTTGCTGTTGACGTAGACGTCCGTATGCGCGCCGGAAATGACCTTCTTGCCCTCGGCGAAGTTCTCCGTTTCGGGCAGGGGGATGTAGTTCTCCGTCGGGTCGGGGAAGCAGGGCGGACGCTCCGCCTGCGTCTGGTCGGGCGCGGGAACGATGGTCACGATGGTCGTGATCTCCTCCGTCTCTTCGCAAAGGCCGAAAGCGGGCACGCACAGCGCCAGCACCAGCGCCGCCGCGGCTGCCAGCAGCCTGATCATCATATTCTTCATCCTGTACCCTCCCTTACTCGATGGTGATCGCTTCGCAGTAGTCGTTGATGGTGACCTTCATGGTCTTCAGGTCGGTGATGGGCTGTCCGTTGATGGTGATGTTCCGCAGCGTCACGTTGGTGATGCGGTGCTTCTCGTTGTGGCCGACGAAGCGGGAGGCGGGCATCCTGCCGTCCACCGTGTTCAGGACGGTCAGGCCGTCGATCAGCACGTTGTCGATGGAGCCGTACTCATCCTTGACCGTAGACCAGCCGTACTTGAGGAGCGTCATTTCGATCAGCTCCTTGTTGTTGCCGTTGTCGCCCTGCATCAGCGCGTTTTCCACGACGATGTTGCGGTACACGATGTCATGGACGTAGGCGTCGTCGCTGTTGTGGATGCTGATGACGGGCTTGTGGAAGTTGTACAGGACGGTGATGTCCTCAAACAGCACGTCGCTGATCTCCGGATCCAGCGTCCAGCCCTTGTCGGTCTCATAGCCGATCTCCATGGACTGGGCCAGGTCAGTCCAGATCTGGATGTTGCGGAAGGTGATGCCCTTGGTGGAGCCGGAGTAGTTCTTCAGCACCAGGCTGTCGTCCCACGTGCGGGCGAAGCAGTTGGTGACCAGATGGTTCGTGCAGGACTGGAAGGTGAAGCCGTCGCCGTTCTGGCGGCCGGAGATGATCTTCACGTTGTCGATCGTCACGTCCTTGGAGGAATAGGAGTTGAGGTTCCAGCAGTTGGAGTTGGCCAGGATGATGCCCTCCACCCTGACATTCTTGGAATGGTTCAGGTCGATGGGCACGCGGGCGTAGGAGCCGGGCTGGTTCCAGGCGGGGTAATCGCTGCCGTCGATGATGCCGCGGCCGCAGATGCGCACATTCTCCGCATTCGCCACGGACACGATGGAATGCACCACCGCGCCGCCGGAGATGTACAGGGTCTGGTTGTCCTGCAGGGCGATGGCGTCCATCACCCATTCGCCGGGGCCGATGTAGAACACGTTGGGATCGTTGGGGTCGGGGACGTCGGTCTCCAAAGGATTGGCGAAGATGTGCAGGGCCTTGTTCACGCTGTCGTTGAACACGACGGTGTACTGGCCGGGCTCGGTGATGAGGAAGCTGACCACGCCGTCGCGGACGGTGGGCTCAATGCCGTAGGACTGGGGGATCACCTTCGCGCTCTCCACCGGCTTTTCCAGCCCGGGCATGGTGATCTCCACGCGCACCTTGCCCTCGAAATCGAAGTAGGTCATGGGGGTGCGGGCGGGCTGGGTGTTGGCGTTCCAGATGTGCTCGTGGTTGACCATCACGTCGTAGACGAACAGGTCATAGCCGTTCGCGGAGACGGAGGCGATCCGGGAGCTGGTCATCGTTTTGGGCCCTTCGTAGATCGTCAGCAGGGTGGCCGCGTCCTCCGTCATGGCCGGCAGCGCCAGCAGCAGCGACAGAACAAAAACGACGAGGATGGTCATGCGGGTTCTTTTCATCTGCAATTCTCCTCCTGTTCAGCGGTGAAGGTTTAGCGTTCAACCTTCCTTTGACTCTATTATACAGCATTTCTCGAAATGTGCAAGAGGAATGAGAAAAAGTTGGCGAAAAAGTGCCAAATCAGACAAAATTCCCTCTTGACAGCGTGCAGAGTGGGTGCTATAATCAAATCAACAGATAGGTTGAGCGTTAAACCTATCAAATAGAATATCAAGGAGGTTCCCATGAAAAAGTTTCTTTCGATCCTTCTGGCTGCCATGATGCTTCTGGCGATGGCCGTGCCCGCTCTGGCCGAGGGCGAGACGTTCCTGTGGGATAACTTCGACGATCGTGATCCCAATGCCAAGCCCGAGCTGGGCCCCAACGGCATGAACATCTGGTGGGACAACTGGGCCAACCTGCGCGCCAAGAACGAAGACGGCGCCATCAAGATCGACTACCGTCCCAAGGAGTTCGATCCTGAGGATTACGACAGCGAAGAAGACTACTACGCGCATGCTGCCGACTGGATGGGCAACTGGGGCGAGGCCGTGAACATGTGGGCCATGGACGGCATCTCCTGGTGCAAGTACGTCACCATCCGCATCAAGGGCAACGAGGGCGGCGAAGAGAACAAGCTGATCATGGACTGGCATCCCGAAGACGCCAAGTTCTATGCCTGCCGCTTCTCTGACCTGGTCCTGGCCGACGGCACCCATCCCGTCATCACCACCGAGTGGCAGGATCTGGTGATCGACCTGGAAGCCTCCGGTTTCCCGGGCATGACCAATGCGTTCCACATCCGTGCCTTCGCGCGCTGCGTGATCTGGCTGGACGAGATCACCTTCTCCGAGGCCATCGCGCCCGTGGATTCCACCAGCTCCGAGACCATCCAGGCCGGCATGACCGTGCCCGAGACTGGCAAGCCCGGCGATCTGCCCATCAAGGACTACATTGCTGAGCTGAACAAGTAATCCCTCAACAGCACATCCGGGCGGAGGCAAGCGCATTGCCTCCGCCTTTTGCAGCCGCGCAAAAAAAGCAGCACCGGCCGGTGTGCGGCGGAAGTGCTGCGCGGGGAAGACGGAATTGGTTTAGTGCAGGTATTGCAGTCCGGAGGAAAAAAAGGTATACTATTCTTATTGGCGTGCCGCTGCGGCATACCGTGCATGACAAAGAGTATTGGAGTGTACTATGGTCACATTGAAGGACATTGCCGCTGAGGCGGGGGTCAGCATCACGACCGTTTCCAACGTGGTGCACAACAGAAAGAGCCGCGTCTCTGCAGAGCTGATCGCGAAGATCTGGGAGATCATCGAGCGGGAGCACTATGTCCCCAGTATGACGGCGCGTTCCCTGGCCAACGATCATTCCTCCATTATCGGCATGGTTACGCATATCACGCCGCAGACCAAGGGCAGCACGGTGGACGATCCCTTCCTCAGCTCCATCATGGCCAGCGTGGAGCAACGCACCCGCGCCGAGGGGTACTACCTGATGATCCGCTCCACCGAGGATGCCGAGGCCCTGACCTCACTGATTCACAGCTGGCGGCTGTCCGGCCTGATCCTGACGGGCCTGTATCCGGATGATTTCTTCGAGTCCGTGAAGAAGCTCGGCGTGCCGCTGGTGCTCATCGACAGCTATGTGGACGACCCGGACATCTGCTCCATCGGTCTGGAGGACGAACAGGGCGGCTATATCGCCACGAAGCACCTGCTGGAGAACGGCCACCGGGTGATCGCTTTTGCCTCGCCCTCCATCCAGCCCGGCGGCGTCATCGACCTGCGCCTGCGGGGATACCGCCGCGCGCTGGCGGAATACGGCGTGGCGTTCGACCCTTCGCTGATCTTCACCCAGGAGATCTCTGTGCAGGAGGGCAAGCAGCTGGGCCATCTGCTGGCGGAGAAGCCGGAGATCACCGGCGTTTTCGCCTCGGCGGACATTCTGGCGGCGGGCATCATGGCGGGCCTGAGCGAATGCGGGGTCACGGTGCCACGGGACAAGTCCATCGTCGGCTTTGACGATCATTACCTGGCGCAGCTGACCTGCCCCGGGCTGACCACCATCCATCAGGACGCGGAGCAGAAGGGCTTCCTCGCGACGGAAATGATCCTGGCGCAGGTGCGCGGGCAGGAGGTCGCGCAGAAGCATGTGATCCTGCCCGTGCAGCTGGTGGAGCGCCACAGCGTCAGAAATCTGAATCAATAACACCGCCGTCGCGGGTCACGGTGACGCGCAAGCGCCTGCCGCCCGCCACGATGGGGAAGGACAGCTTTTCGATCTGCTCCGGCAAATGGGGGTCGATCGTGGGCTGTCCGTTTTTCATCTGCAGCCCGGCAAAGCCCAGCGCCGCGATCATCCATGCGCCGCCGTTGGAGGCCGGGTGGGTGCCGCCGATGTAGATCTCGCCCGCCCATTCCTTGCCGCCGCCCTTCATGTCGATGGATGCGGTACGCAGGAACAGCTCCCACGCCTTTTCCGGCTTGCCGATGCGGCAGGCGGTCAGCGCGTACATGCAGGCGGACAGGCTG
>SVGU01000099.1 GCA_015056155.1 Clostridiales bacterium | reverse complement strand
GGTTCAGGCCGTGGATGCGGTTGACGATCGCCGCCGCGTCCTCCGCCCAGTTGATGATCCCCATCTCCTTGGTCAGCATGGGGTCGTAGGTCATGCGCCCATGATCCTGCGGGATGCGCTCCAGCGTCCCCGCCTCCAGCGCCTTCAGGGTGTCGATGAGCAGCGACGCGCCCAAGTCTGCCATGCGGACGGTCATTTCGCCCGCCGTCTCCCCCTTAATATAGGGCGTCTCGGCCTTGAGGAGCATGTCGCCGGTGTCGATGCCCTTGTCGGTCATCATCGTCGTCACGCCCACGGTCTGATCGCCCTGCAGGATCGCCCAGTTGATGGGCGCGGAGCCGCGGTGCCGGGGCAGGAGGGAGGCATGGACATTGATGGTGCCCAGGCGCGGAATATCGAGGATCTCCTGCGAGAGGATCTGGCCGAACGCCGCCGTGATGCACAGATCCGGCGCCAACGCCTTCAGGTCCTCCACGCCGTCCCTGCGGATGCGCTGGGGCTGGAACACGGGGATGCCGCGCTCCACCGCGACCTGCTTGACGGGCGAAGCGATCACCTTGTTGCCGCGTCCCTTGGGACGGTCCGGCTGCGTGAAGACCCCGACGACCTCATAGCCGTTCTCGCACAGCGCCTTCAGCGACGGCACGGCGAACTCGGGGGTACCCATGAACACGATCCTCATTCGTCATCATCCTCCGGGATATGGCTCTCGATCTCCTCCGGGGTCAGCTCGCGGTCCATCACGTCGATGTAGAGCGTACCGTCCAGATGGTCCAGCTCATGGCAGACTGCGCGGGCGAGGAAGCCCTCCGCCGTCAGCGTCTGCGCTTCGCCCTTGCGGTCCTGGAATTCCACGGTGACCACGTTCGGGCGGGTGACGACCGCCTGTCGTCCGGGGAGGCTCAGGCAGCCCTCGCGGCCGCACTGGCTGCCGTCGCGGCTGGTGATCACCGGGTTGACCATCTCGATCAGCCCTTCGCCGACGTCGATGACCACGACGCGGCGCAGCACGCCCACCTGCGGCGCAGCCAGGCCCACGCCCTCGGCGCGGTACATGGTGTCCGCCATATCCTTCAGCAGGATGGCCAGGCGCAGGTCGAACTTCTCCTGCTTCCGGCACTCCTTGCGCAGCGTATCATCACCGATCTTGACGATTTTCCGAATTGCCATATTGATTCTTCCTCTCTGTCTATATGATCCTCTGTCGCCCGGATGCGGGCTGGCAGCTTACATCATCGTTGTCGGGTTATATTCGAAGTACACGTCCGCCCCGTCGACCGGCTCGCGCGCCAGCTCCGTCAGGGCGGCGACGAATTCCTCCGTCTGCGGGTGGACGAGGAGCTTGAACATCACATGCCAGCGGGTCTTTCCCCGCAGCACCTTCACCCCCGGCTGGTCCAGCAGCATCAGCAGCGTCCGGCGCTTCCATTCGCCGTGGGCCGCCAGCAGGCTCTGGCAGCGGTCGTGCAGCTGGAACGCCGTGCGCTGCGCCGTCGCCTCCGACGGGCTTTCCACCAGCAGCCGCGCCATGATGGTGAAGGGCGGATACAGCCCCGTGCGCCGCCGCTGAAACTCCTGCTCGAAGAACGCGCGGTAATCCTGACTGGCCGAGGCGACGATCGTTTCGTCCTCCGGCTTGTAGGTCTGGATGATCACCTCGCCCGGGATCACGCCGCGTCCGGCTCTGCCCGCCACCTGCGTCAGCAGCTGGAAGGTGCGCTCCCGGCTGCGGTAATCCGGCAGGTTCAGCGTCATATCCGCCGCCACCACGCCGACCAGCGTCACCTTCGGGAAGTCCAGCCCCTTGGCGATCATCTGCGTGCCCACGAGGATCCGCGCCCGTCCGGAGCGGAACTCGTCCAGCAGCTTTGCGTGGCCGTCCTTGCCGCCGGTGGTGTCCACGTCCATGCGCACCGTGCGCACATCAGGGAACAGCCGGTGCAGCTCCTCCTCGATCTTCTGCGTGCCCGCGCCGAAATAGCGGATATACCGACTGGCGCAGGACGGGCAGACCTGCGGCGTATCCGCCGCGTGGCCGCAGTAGTGGCAATGGAGCCGGCCGTCGCCGCCGCTGAGGTGATAGGTCATGGCGACGTCGCAGTTGGGGCACTTGACCGTCAAACCGCAGCTGCGGCAGCTGACGAAGGAATTGTAGCCCCGGCGGTTCATCAGCAGCATCGCCTGCTCGCCCCGGCGCATGCATTCCCGGAGCTTCGCCGTCAGCAGGCCGGAGAACACGCTGCGGTTGCCCGCATCCAGCTCCCGGCGCATGTCCACCAGCGTCACCTGCGGCATCGGTCTGCCGCCGACCCGCTCGGGCATTTCCAGCAGGGTGTAATCCCCCCGCTGCGCCTTTGCAAAGGAAAGGATCGAAGGGGTGGCCGACGCGAGCAGCAGGGTCGCACCCTCCTCCTCGCAGCGCCAGGCCGCCACCTCGCGCGCGTCATACCGCGGGTGCCGGTCGGACAGGTAGGTCGTCTCGTGCTCCTCATCGACGATGACGAGCCCCAGCTGCTCGCAGGGTGCAAAAACAGCGCTTCTTGCGCCGATGACGACCCGGGCGTCTCCCCGGCGGATGCGCCGCCACTCGTCGAACCTTTCGCCCGGCGACAGGCGCGAATGCAGCACCGCCGCCACCGCGCCGAAGCGGCCCCGGAACCAGCTGACCATCTGCGGGGTCAGCGCGATCTCCGGCACGAGGATCATCGCCGCCTTCCCGGCCTTGAGGACCTCCCGGACCAGGCGGATGAAGACCTCCGTCTTGCCGCTGCCCGTCACGCCGTGGAGGAGGAACCGCCCCCGTCCCAGCTTCAGTTCCGGAACGACAAGGTCCAGCACCTCCCGCTGCTGCGGGGTCAGCACAGGATCCGCCACCGGCTCCTCCTGAGCATCACCGCCCGGACGGCGCAGCACCTCCGCCTTCGACAGCCGGACAAGCCCCGCCGCCTCCAGCTGCTTCACAGCCTCCAGCGGCTCGCGCACCAGCAGCTTCAATTCCGCCAACGCGTGCACCTCTCCGTCCCGGATCAGGTTCAGCACCATCCGCCGCTTCATCGAGCGGCCCTGCGCGCTGATCGCCGCATCCACCTCGTTTTCCGGGATGGCCAGCTGCACAACCGCCTGCTCCCGCACATGGACGCGCTCGCCCCGCATCTCCGCAGGGATCATCAGCCGCAGCGTTTCCGACAGGGGGCAGTGGGCCGCCTCTGCCATGCGCCTTGACAATGTCAGCAGCGGCGGCAGGATCGCGGGGTAATCCTCCAGCGTCCGGCGCAGCGGCTTCAGCTTTGCCGCCGCCACGTCGCTTTCCTCGCTCAGGCCGATCACCAGGCCCTCCTTGATCATCGGTCCGAAGGGCGCCTCGACCCGCTGACCGACGCAGACCTCCATGCCGTCAGGAATGAGGTAGGTAAAGGTGCGGGGATTCGAGCCCGTTCCCGCCACCTGCTCGCTGAGAATATCCATGATGACCCGGGCGTACATCGACCCACACCTCCCCATGATGATTATACGACAGATTTTCCGCATTATCAAGCTTCCGCTGCACTAAAAGAAGAAGAGAATATTTTTGCGCCGATGGGAAGCCGGCTTGCGCTTTCCCCGGCGGGAGCAAAGAATTAATAAAGAATTCATAAAGGCGATTGACAAAGGCCTTTTCTTCCAGTTATAATTGGAATGTTGCCTGAGGGAGTAATCGGCGCATTTCTTGCGCAGCAGTATCGTCAAGTCGGCGCATGCCCGGTATTGCTTGAAACGATGAGACTCATGGACGGTGCATGCGTGCTGTCTGTGAGTCTCTTTTTTCACATGCTCCACGTTTCCAACTACATTACCAGAAAGGAATGAAACCATGGACTTTTCTCTGCTCATCCAGGAACTGTTCAGCGGCGTGTTCTACATGATGTCCCTTGACGGCTTCAAGACGGCTATCATGTTCATCATCGCCGGCATCCTGATCGCCCTGGCCATCGTCAAGGACTACGAGCCCACGCTCCTGCTCCCCATTGGCTTTGGCTGCATCCTGGCCAACCTGCCCCCCGTGGACGGCTTCCCCTCCGTGCTGGGCGAGGCCGGCTTCCTGTCCGTGCTGTTTGACGCGGGCATCGCTAACGAGCTCTTCCCCGTGCTCATCTTCATCGCCGTCGGCGCGATGATCGACTTCTCTCCCCTGCTGAAGGACCCCTCCACCATCTTCTTTGGTGCTGCGGCCCAGTTCGGCATCTTCGCAACCTTCCTGCTGTCCCTGCTGCTGCTGCCCCTGCTGCCCGACCTGTTCCCCGGCAACGAAGCTCTGGCATCCCTGCGGGACAGCGATATGGTGATGAAGCTCGCCTCTGCCATCGGCATCATCGGTGCAGCGGACGGCCCCACCACCCTCTACGTCGCCAATCACTTCCAGCTCAAGGACTACATGGGCCCCATCTCTGTGGCTGCGTACAGCTACATGGCGCTGGTGCCCGTGATCCAGCCCCCGGTCATCAAGGTCCTCACCACCCGCGCGGAACGTATGATCCGCATGGATTACCAGGAGGAGCGCTGCTCCAAGACGACCCTGATCCTGTTCCCGATCATCGTCACCGTGGTCGCCGGCATCCTGGTGCCCATGAGCGCGCCCCTGGTCGGCTCCCTGATGTTCGGCAACCTGATCCGCGAGTGCGGCGTGCTGGAGCGCCTGTCCAAGACCGCGCAGAACGAGCTGGCCAACCTGGTCACCATCGTTCTGGGCATCACCATCGGCGGCACCATGGTCGCCGACAAGTTCCTGGATCCCACCACCATCATGATCCTGGCGCTGGGCCTGTTCGCCTTCGTGTTTGACACCGCCGGCGGCGTGCTGTTCGCAAAGTTCCTGAACCTCTTCCGCAAGAAGAAGATCAACCCCATGGTGGGCGCGGCCGGTATCTCCGCCTTCCCCATGTCCTCCCGCGTCATCGCCAAGATGGCCCTGAAGGAGGATCCCTCCAACTTCATCCTGATGCAGTCCACCAGCGCCAACGTTTCCGGCCAGCTGGGCTCCATCGTGGCTGGCGGTATGGTGATCACCCTGGTGACCATGCTGCTGGGCGGCTGATAAGGAAAGGAGAACATCGACATGAAAAAGCTGATCGCCATTCTTTCCATGCTCTTCGCCGTCCCCGCGCTGGCGGAGGAAACGGCTCAGGCGGCTGCCTCTGCGACGACGATGTCCCTGATGACCAAGGGTCTGATCGTCACGGCCGGCGGCCTGGGCGGCGTGTTCCTGGTGCTGATCCTCTTCTTCCTGATGATCAGGATCATGCACAAGTTCCTGAAGTAATCGCACAACCCCGGTTTCAAGGCGTGTCCGCTCCGTGCGGGCGCGCCTTTTTGCGTTGCGCGCCTCGCAATTTTCCGCCCGGATGAAACAAAATGCGCCGCTGGTTCGTATTACCTTGTGACAGGCAAATTCCCAACCGACTGGAAAGAAGGTGTTTTGAATATGAAGAAGCTGCTGCTGCTGGTCATGTCGCTGTGCGCCGCTGCGGTGCTGCTGCCCGCCCGGGCCGATGCGCCGGAGAAGGTCGTTCTGACCAGCAAGGATCTCTATACGGACAGCCTCGCCGTTTCCGACGCGGATTTCACCGCATGGCTGTACGGACTGCTCAACACGGGCGAACCCTGCGCGGCGCTGCCCTATGTCGGGTATGAATACCGCCTGGTGTTCTCCCCCGGCGGCGCGGATGAGGCGATCTACACCGTGCAGGACACCTACGGCGATGACGGCGCGTGCGTCATCCGCCCCGGCGGAGAGCGCTGCATCCTGTCGCAGGACACGGCGAAAATGCTCCGCGAGCTGTGCCTGGGCAAGGCCATCTTCGCCATCCCCGATGCACACCGCGACCTGCTGGCCGGATACGGCTGGACGGCCACCTTCCGGCATCCCTGCATGCCCACGGCGCTGCCCGCGCAGCTCGCGATCTCCCGCGGGGACATGAGCAGCCTCTACTTCACCTATGCGGAGGTCTTCCTGCGCGACGGCGGCTACGATATCACGCCGTGGCTCGGGCAGGCTGTCGTGCCGTATGTCTACGCGCTTCACGAGCGTGTCCACCCGAGCGTATGGGAGCCGGACACCACCGACACCTCCGCCGAGACGGTCTGCGCGGTGGTGCTGGAATGCCAGGGCGAGGTGATCGGCGCCTACATCGTTCAGGCCTTTGGGAACGGCGAGCACATGCTGTCCATCGACGGCAAGGCTCCCGGCCAGCTGCTGGAGGGCATGAGCATCCGCGAATTCCTGCTGTCCCGGCTGGTCCTGACGGAAGAGGACCACCGGCTCGCCGCCCTGCCCAAGGAGGAGATCGCCCGGCTGTTCGGCGAAACGCGCAGCACCGCGCTGATGGATATCCAGACCCTGCTCCGGCAGGCGCAGGACGTCTATTCTTCCGTGCTGTATGCTCCCGCCGGCCTCGCGCTTCACGACACGGGCGCGAACGTCGTCTCTGTCGAGGACTTCCCGGTGGAGGACGACGACGGGGTCTGTCTGGTCCGCTGGAAGGATGGGACGAGCTATTTCCCCCATATGATCCTCGAATCCCCCCAGACCGGCTGGAAGATCATCAGCTATTTCAATACCATGTGGTAAGATATCCACAAATTTTCCCCGGCTCTTCCCAAGCCGGGGCTTTTCGTGTATAATGGGATAAGTACACGGGCAGCTGCCGCCTGATGCGCAACTGCCCCTCCGGAGGGATACGATGAGCAACATCATCCGCAAAACGAAGATCGTCTGCACCATGGGCCCCAACCTGTTCGAGAAGGGGCTGATCGCCGATCTGATGAAGGCAGGCATGAACGTCGCCCGCTTCAACTTCTCCCACGGCTCCCATGAAAGCCATAAACAGTATCACGACGAGGTCGTCCGCACGGCGCAGGAGCTGGGCCTCCCCGTCGCCACGCTCCTGGACACCAAGGGCCCCGAGGTCCGCGTCCGCTCCTTCAAGGACGGCCGCGTCACCCTGCAGCCCGGGCAGCTTTTCACCCTCACCACCGATGAGGTCGAGGGCGACGAGACCCGCGTGTCCATCACCTACAAGAACCTCCCGCAGGACGTGAAGGTCGGCAGCGCCATCCTCATCGACGACGGCCTGATCGGCATGCAGGTCGAGAAGATCGAGGGCGGCAACATTATCTGCCGCGTCTCCAACGGCGGCGTCGTGTCCAACAACAAGGGCGTCAATATCCCCAACGCGCACCTGTCCATGCCCTTCATCAGCGAGAAGGACCGGGGCGATATCCTCTTCGCCATCCAGGAGGGCTTCGACTTCATCGCCGCGTCCTTCACCCGCTGCGCGGATGACATCCTGCAGATCCGCCGCATCCTGCAGGAGAACGGCGGCAACGGCATCAGCATCATCGCCAAGATCGAGAACATGGAGGGCGTGGAGAACATCGACGAGATCCTCCGCGTGGTGGACGGCGTGATGGTCGCCCGCGGCGATCTGGGCGTCGAGGTGCCGCTGGAGGACGTCCCCGCCCTGCAGAAGGAGCTGATCCAGCGCTGCCTGGCGCTGGGCAAGCCCGTCATCACAGCCACGCAGATGCTGGACTCGATGATCAAGAACCCCCGCCCCACCCGCGCGGAGGCCACCGACGTGGCCAACGCCATCTACGACGGTACCAGCGCCATCATGCTCTCGGGTGAAACGGCGGTCGGCGCCTACCCCGTGGAGGCGGTCCGGACGATGGTGCGGATCGCGCTGGCGGCCGAGGCGGACCTGAAGAACATCCGCGGCTTCACCCGCGCCCATGCCGCCGCCACCGACGTCACCAACGCCATCTCCCACGCGACCGTGACCTCCGCGCAGGACCTGAACGCCAGCGCGATCATCACCGTGTCGATGTCCGGCTCCACCCCGCGCACCATCAGCCGCTACCGTCCCCGCAGCGTCATCGTCGGCTGCACGTCCAACCCCCGCGTGTGGCGGCAGATGGGCCTGTACTGGGGCACCATCCCGCTGATGATCGGCACCGAGTCCAACACGGACGACCTGTTCGAGCACGCCGTTGACGCGGCCGTCGGCGCGGGCATCGTCCATGACGGCGAGCTGGTCGTGCTGACGGCGGGCGTGCCGCTGGGCATCTCCGGCACCACCAACCTGATGAAGGTGCACGTCGTCGGCCACATGCTGACCAAGGGCACCGGCCTCCACGGCGGCCGCAAGACGGCTCCGCTGTGCGTCATCCGCAACCTGGAGACGGACGCCTCCGTCTTTGACGACGGCGACGTGATCGTCTGCAAGCAGACCAACAGCGCCATGTACGCCATGCTGCGCAAGGCCGGCGGTCTGGTGCTGGAGGACGCGAACCCCGAGGGCCACGGCGCGATCGTCGGCATGACCCTTGACATCCCCGTGATCATCGGCGCCGCCCATGCGACCGAGATCCTCAAATCCGGCGCCGTCGTCACCATCGACGGCCAGAAAGGCACGGTGAGCGCAAATGACAAGCCTGACGATCTTCGTTGACGCATCCCGCTACGCAACCGCGCGGGAGCTGCACCTGGCGCTGAAGATGATGCTGGGCCTCCCGGAGTACTACGGCTGCAACGCCGACGCGCTCCATGACTGCCTGGAGGAGCGCCGCGAGCGCGTGAACCTCGTCGTCCTCTCCCAGGGCGAGGGCGAAACCGCGGAGGCGCTCGCGAAGGTCAGGCGCGTGATAGAGGACTGCGGGGGAGAAACGAAGTAATATCGCAAAGAAAGGTGAGCTGAAGATGACCAGAGAATCCTTTACCTCCCGTGATGAGCTTGCCCGCTGCGTGAGCGAATTTCTTGGGTTCACGCCCTGTATTCCGCCCCACGCCTCCGTGAAATCAAACACGATCAACTTGTCCAACGGCGGGCCGCTCTTCAAAATCAGGAACGCCTATTACGATGCAGACGATCATCTGCTA
>SVGU01000098.1 GCA_015056155.1 Clostridiales bacterium | reverse complement strand
AGGCCTCGACGCCTGCTGCAATCTCACGGCCCAGCGCCGCAGCTTCGGCAGCCAGCGCATCATCATTCATCAGCTTTGCCAGCTTCTCCGCACCGCGCAGCGCCCGGACGGCGAACAGGTTTGACGGCACAAGGTAGCCGTACCGACATGCGTCGTCGCTGGGTCGGAAGCCGCTCCAGGTCATGCCGGTGAAGGCCACGGGCCTGCCCTTCCCCTCATGGGGCAGGGTGTCGCTGGGCGGACAGTTCGTGCGGATGAAGCGGTAGTCGCTGTCCTCATGACGCTGCTCGGTCCGCAGCACCCCGACGACTCTGCGCAGCGCCATGGCGAAGCGTTCCGTCAGGAAGGCCGTGCTGCCAGTTTGGTCCAGATACTTCTCTGCCAGCCACACCGGGTAACAGAGGGAGTCGATCTCGTACTTGCGCTCCCACACCCAGTCGGAGGCGCGGGGAAAGTCGTCGTAGGGCTTGTAATCCGATGGTTCCCGGTTGAAGGCGTTGGCGTAGGCGTCCCGCAATATGCACTCCGCCTGGCGGGCGATCAGCCCTTCGATCATTTCCGCGACCTGTGGATCGTCCGCAAAACGCAGATAATGCAGCACCTGCGCGGTGGAATCCCGCAGCCACATGGCCGGGATGTCGCCGGTGATGACGAAGGTGTCGCCGGGCGTCTGCTGCACGGTCGTTTCGATGGTGTTCAGGAAGCAGCGCCGGAATACTTCCCACAATCCGGGATATGCCTGCAGCTGCGCCTGCATCGGTGCGATCCGGGCGCTGAGAATCTCTGATATTGTCATGTGTCCGACCTCTTTCGGCGTTCGATGGATCTATTCTATCATGCTTTTTTCGTTTTGGGTAGCGGTCAGATCAAACATTCTGCATTTTCTTCGCGCTTGACTTTGGATCGCTATGATTATATAATTTCGGTAACAAGGCTCGTTTGACAAAGGAGGATATCCATGCATTTTCCGCATTACCATGAGGATATTTCCCATCTGCATGTGAACACGCTGCCCAACCGGGCGTATTTCATCCCCCATGCGGATCGCGACAGCGCCATGACCGGTGTGCGTGTCTGCTCCGACCGCCTGACGCTGCTGTCCGGCGACTGGAATTTCGGCTACTACGGAAGCTTCCTTGACCTGCCGGAGAATCTCTTCGCTCCGGAGGCCGCGCCGGATACGATCCCCGTGCCGTCTGTCTGGCAGTGCCACGGCTATGACACGCACCACTACACCAACGCGCGCTTCCCCATCCCTTTTGACCCGCCGCATGTACCGTGGGACAATCCCTGCGGCCTGTACACCCGGACCTTCGACTGGGCGGCGGAAAAGGGCGAGCGGGCCACGCTGCACTTTGAGGGCGTGGACTCCTGCCTCTACGTCTGGGTCAACAAGGAATTCGTCGGGTATAGCCAGGTGGCGCACTCCACCTCCGCCTTTGACGTGACGGCTTTCGTCCATGAGGGCGATAACCACATCGCCGTGCTGGTGCTCAAGTGGTGCGACGGCACATACTTCGAGGATCAGGACAAGTTCCGCCAGTCGGGCATTTTCCGTGATGTGTACCTGCTGCGCCGCAGCGAAAGCCACATCACCGATTACTTCGTGCACACCGACCTGAACGCAGACCTGACCGCCGCCGATGTGCATGTTGACATCGAAAAGACCGGAGGCGCCCCCATCGCCTGGCAGCTGCTGGACGCTGAGGAGCAGGTGATCGCCGAGGGCGAATCCAAGGACGGCATCGCCTTCCATCTGAACGATCCCCGCCTGTGGAACAGCGAGGATCCCTACCTGTACACGCTGCTGATGCACTGCGGCGGCGAGTGGATTGCGGAAAAAATCGGTATGCGAAAAATCTGTGTCGAAGGCACCGTGGTGAAGGTCAACGGCGTGGCGATCAAGTTCAAGGGCGTCAACCGCCACGACAGCGATCCCCTCGTTGGCAGCGCCGTGGGCCTTGCGGAGATGCACCGCGATCTGCGGGTCATGCGCGAGCACAACATCAACGCCATCCGCACCAGCCACTACCCCAACGCGCCGGAATTCCTCCGGATGTGCGACGAATACGGCTTCTATGTGGTGGACGAGGCGGATATGGAGTGCCACGGCGTGACCGCCATCGGAAAGCCCACATGGCTGGAAAGCTACAATGCTCTGGCAGATGACCCTGTCTACGAGGAGGTCTTCGTGGATCGCGTGCAGCGCTGCGTCATCCGCGACAAGAACCGTCCCTGCGTGGTTTTGTGGTCCATGGGCAATGAGGCCGGTCACGGCTGCAACATGGACGCGGCGCTGAAGTGGACAAAGGTCTACGATCCTTCCCGCCTGACCCACTACGAGCGCGCCTCCTTCCCGCCGGAGGGCCAGGAGATCAACAAGCATGACCTGGACACCTACAGCCGCATGTACGCCAGCATTGAGGAGATGGACAAGCAGTTTGCCGAGAAGTCTATCGACAAGCCCTACATCCTCTGCGAATACTGCCACGCCATGGGCAACGGCCCCGGTGACCTGGAGGACTACTTCCAGTGCTTCCACCGGCATGAGGGGCACTGCGGCGGCTTCATCTGGGAGTGGTGCGACCACGCCATCTACACTGGCCGCACGCCGGATGGCCGGAAAAAGTACTTCTACGGCGGCGACTTCGGCGAGAAGCTCCATGACGGCAACTTCTGCATGGACGGCCTGGTCTACCCGGACCGTCGCCCCCACACCGGCCTGATCGAGTACAAGAACGTCCTGCGCCCCGCCCGCGTGGTGGAGGCCGACCTCGAAAAGGGCCTGTTCACCCTCTGGAACACCCTCGACTTCACCAATTTGAAGGACGCCATCCGCATGGTCTACACCGTCCGTCAGAATGGCCAGGATGTATACACCGCCGATGTGTCTGCGGAGCTGCTGGACATTGCACCCCATACCCGCAGGGAGGTCGCTCTGCCCCTGCCGGAGGGGCTGACCGGGCCGTACGCCGTGCACTTCAGCGAGTACCTGCTGATGGCGGATGCGCTGGTGCCTGCGGGCCATCTGGTGGGGGAGGACGAGGCCGGCCGTCAGGAGTACGACGCGCCTGCGATGGCCGAATCCGCCGCGCCCGTCACCGTGAAGGAGACCCAGCGCCACCTGATTCTCACCGGCGAGGGCTTCCGCTACGTGTATAACAAGACCACCGCAGCCTTCGACGAAATGGTGTACGGCGGCCGTACGCTGCTGACCCATCCCATGGGCTGGAACCTTTGGCGCGCGCCCACCGACAACGACCGCAACATCGCCAGAGAATGGTATGGCAAGCACTATCACTTCCGCTGCGGCCGTGGCTACGCGCCTGTCCTTCGGCAGCAGGACGGCTGCTGGCTGATCGAGGACGATCTCGCCATGGTTTCCGCCCATCTCCCGGCGGTGGTGCGCGGCAAGGTGCAGTGGCTGGTGAAGCCGAACGGCGAGATCGACCTGACCTGCGATGCAGAGCGCCGGGAGCAGGATCCCTTCCTGCCGCGCTTTGGCCTGCGCCTGTTCCTGCCCAAGGCCATGGACCGGATCACATATTATGGCTACGGCCCCTTCGAGAGCTACATCGACAAGCGCCGCAGCTCCTTCCGCCATCTGTACAGCGCGAAGGTCGCCGATCTCCATGAGGACTACATCAAGCCCCAGGAGAACGGCAGCCACTACGACTGCTCCATGGTGCAGGCAGCGGATGAGGAAACCACCCTGCAGGTGACCGGCGGGAGCTTCTCCTTCAGCGCATCCCCCTACACCCAGGAGGAGCTGACGAAGAAGAAGCACAACTTCGAGCTGGAGAAGTGCGATTCCACGGTGCTGTGCGTGGACGCATACCAGAGCGGCATCGGCTCCAACAGCTGCGGTCCCGCCCTGGCGGAAGCCTACCGCGTGCCCCGTGAGATGCACTTCGAATGCACCTTCAGCGTGTTCAGGAAATAAAGAAACACACAGGTTCTGACGGCGGAGACTGCTCCTTCGGGGGCGGTCTCCGCTTCAGCCTGTCAAAAAAGCCTCCTTGGGAGGTGTCGGAGGGCCCGCTGGCCCTCTGACTGTAATCGTATCGCGGGGCTTTGCCGCGCGGGCGGGGCGGTTTCGGCATCTGCCGAAACCATTCCTTACATTTTTCACGGCCATCAGCCTTGGCTGATAGTGAAAAATGCCCGCTTCCGCAGAAGCGGAATCTCTTTCCTTTTCTCGAAAAAGTGGCCGCAGCCACTTTTTCGACACACTGCGGCGGAGACTGCTCCTTCGGGGGCGGTCTCCGCTTTTCTGCTTCCCAAAGACGTCAGGGCAGGGAAGCGGATGAGTTCGATCATCTGCGCCATGTACGCAGCACTTGTGCAAAATGACAAAACGTTGTATAATATAAAAAAACGGAGGAGGTTCCCCAAACATGAAAGTATCTGCTTATCGTGCGTTTTCCCTGCTGAAGGAGCTCGCTTTTGAGCGCGTCAGCTGCTCCGAGGCCGAAAAGAAGGCCGCCGAGCGTCTGCTGGAGGTCGCTCAGTCCACCGGCGCACAGGCGCATATCGAGGAGTTCGCCGTGGCCTGCGGCCGTGTGTCCCATGCCAAGCTGGTCGTGACCGAACCCTACGTGAAGGAATACGAGTGCACCGGCTATGAGCGCGGCCTGTCCACCCCCGAAGGCGGCGTGGACCTGGAGTTCTACTATGCCGAGGGCGCAGAGGACGCCCATCTGGCCAACGTCAAGGGCAAGGCCGTCATGGTCAACGGCCGCCTGGGCAAGAAGGTGTATGAGAAGCTGATGAAGGCCGGCGTTGCTGCCATCCTGACCTTCGACGGCACCACCATCGACCGCCGGAGCGAGACCGACTGCGACATCCGCAAGCTCCGCGAGGTGCTGACCGAGGAGGTCGGCGCGGCGACTGCCCTGCACCTGCGCACGATGGACGCGGCCGAGATCGTCCGCCGCGGCGCGAAGAAGATGCATATCGAGCTGACTGCCGAGGATTACGAGGGCACCAGCCGCAACGTCTGCGCGGTCATCGAAGGCACGGAGAAGCCGGACGAGATCATCTCCTTCGGCGCGCACTTTGACAGCGTGTACTTCTCCACCGGCGTGTATGACAACATGTCCGGCTCCGTCATCATCATGGAGCTGCTGCGTTACTTCGCCGAGCACAAGCCGACCCGCACGATGAAGTTCAACTGGTACGGCTCCGAGGAGCAGGGCCTGCTGGGCTCCAAGGCATGGGTCAAGGCGCACGAGGACGAGCTGGATAAGCATGTGCTGATGATCAACGTTGACGTGGCCGCGCCCATCCTGGGCAAGAACGGCGCGCCCGTGCTGGCCACCGAGAAGGCCGTGGGCTATGTGGACGCCCTCATGCGCGAAGCCGGCATCGCCTGTGACGTGAAGCTGGACATCTACTCCTCCGACTGCATCCCCTTTGCGGACAAGGGCGTTCCCGCAGTGAACCTGATCCGCTTCGGCGTGCCCGGCGCGGGCTACATCCATGACCGCCGCGACAACCTCAAGAGCGGCTACCTGAGCGCTGAGGCCCTCGACATCACCCTGCAGCAGGCGCTGATGTTTGCCCAGCGCGTGGACGGTGCGAAGGTGTTCCCCATCGAGCGCAAGGTGTCCGACGAGATCGTCAAGAAGGTCGACGAGTACCTGTTCAAGAAGAAGGACAAGAAGTAAGACAGACATACATAGGAAAAAGCGCAGAGGAGGTCCGGGTATGCGGAAACTGTTGATGGTGCTCCTGAGCTTGATGATGGTGCTGGGGATATCCGCAGCATCGGCGGATGTGGACTTGCCGGCGGATCTGACGGTGATCGAGGAATACGCCTTCCGGTATGATGCGTCGCTCACTGGCGCGCTGATCATTCCCGAAGGCGTGACGATGATCGGCAGGGAAGCGTTTTACGACTGCGACGGCATCACGTCCCTGACGCTTCCGGAGGGGATCCGCAGCATCGAGAACGGCGCATTCATGAGCTGCGGCAGTCTGACCGGCACGGTGGAGGTCGCCTACGACGTGTTCGTGGACCGCTTTGCCTTCTACGGCACGGACGTGACCTTCGTCCGCGAAAGCCTGCCGGACTTCACCGACAGCCCCGAATGCTTCTTCACCCATGATCAGTATACCCTGGGCAGCGAAACGATCCGCGCGCTGATGTACAGGCTGCCGCTGGGCGTCACGGAGGTCCGTGTCCCTGCGACGTACGCCGGAGACAAGGTGGAGTACATCGCTCCCGCGGCCTTTTCGGATGCGGAGCTGCTGCGTTCGGTGAGCATTCCGGATTCGGTGAAGATGATCGACACGTCCTGCTTCCGGAACTGCCCTGATCTGGAGACGGTCGTCGTTCCTGCGAGCGTCACCCTGATCGGCGCGGGCTGCTTCGAGAACTGCCCGAAGGTGAACGTGGTGGTCGAGCGCGGAAGCGAAGCGCACAGCTACTGCCGTGAGAACAACATTCCCTATATCGTAACCGGCGAACCTGTCGATATCACGGTCTGGGTCCGCAGCCCTCTGGTCGATCTGGTGCAGAAAAAGGCTGACAGCGTCGTCAACCAGCTCCACGGCTACCGCGTGGTCGTGGAAGAAATGGGCGAGGGAGACGCTGCGGAAAGGAAGGCGTACGACCCCACCGGCGGCGCGGACATCTTTGTCATCGCGCAGGATCAGGTCGAGCGGCTCGTCAGCGCCGGCGCGCTGGACACGGTGCCCAGCACCGGCTTCTTCAGCCGCTTCGGTGAAAGTCCGATCCAGGGCGTCGTTGGCAACGGCGTCGTCTACGGCTACCCGCTGACGGCTGACAACGGCTATTTCATGTACTACGACAAGTCTGTCCTGTCGGATCCCACCTCGCTGGAAAAGATCATCGCGGACTGCGAGGCGGCAGGGAAGAAGATCTACTTCGAGCTGAATTCCGGCTGGTATGCGGCGAGCTTCTTCTTCGGCGAGGGCTGCATCATTGATTTCGATGTAAATGCCAATGGCTCGTTCTCCTCCCTGACCTGCAATCTGGCCACGTCCATGGGCGTCCGTGCGCTCCGGAACATGATCCGGCTGGCTTCGTCGCCCGCCTTTGTCTGCGGCTCCAGCTTTTCCAGCGCGACAGACGTCGGCATGATCGTGGACGGCACGTGGGATTACTATACTGCACTTGGCGTCCTTGGCGAAAACTTCGGTGCGGCGAAGCTGCCCGCGGCGGGGGGCAATCTGCTGATCCCCTTCAGCGGCGGCAAGTACGTGTGCGTCAAGCCGCAGACCGACGAGGAGAAGGCGGCCGAGGTCGCGAAGCTGGCGGAGTATCTGGCGTCTGCGGAGATGCAGAGGCTGTACTATCAGGAGGCGCGGCTCCTGCCGGCAGATCTGCAGGTGCAGCAGACCCTGACCGACCTGAACGCATCTGAAGCGGCGCTTCTGTCCCAGATCAACGATCATGCCCGGCCGCAGGGAATCTACCCGGGCGAATACTGGACGCTGATGATGGAGCTGGGTAACGCGGTCATGGCCGGTACCTACGACAACTACACGGATGAGCAGCTGCTGGAGGTGTTGTACACTCTGCAGGTTGCGCTCAGCGAAAACTTCTGATCAGTACGCGCAACATCTGTACACCCATAATCATGCCCGTCAGCAATTCTCTTCCTCAAGGGAGATGCTGGCGGGCATTTTCTGCTTGCGGAACTCATCAAATTCTCATTTTCCTGTAATGCCCCTCTATTTGTATTTGCGCGCTGCATGTGCTATCCTCGATGTCGTCGGGAAGAACGCCCGGCTATGAAGCGAAAGAGGAGAATGACGATGAAGAAGACTGCTGCTATCCTGCTGATTATCTGTGCCTGTGTCCTGCTGGTTGCCTGTGGTTCGACGTACAACAGATACCCCGATGGCAGGGCGTACAACGCCGGCGAATGTGTGATCAGCGGGTCTGTGGAGAGCATTGAGCTCAACTGGGTGGCCGGCAAGGTGAACATCGAATATACCAACGGCGATGAGATCAGCCTGTCCGAGCAGGCGGACAGAAACCTGTCCAAAGAGCACAAGCTGCACTGGCGCCTGGACGGCAAGAAGCTGATCATTCAGTTCGCGGCCTCCGGTTCGCGCTATCCGGGCAACCTGAACAAGGAGCTGACCGTACTGCTGCCCGAATCCATGCGCCTGACGGATCTGACGGTCAACAGCGTCTCTGCTGTCGTGGATGCGCAGGGCGTCTGCACGGAGAATCTGCGCATCAACTCGGTTTCCGGCAATGTGAAGCTTGCGGATGCGCAGGTGCGCAGGGTGGAGTTCGACACGGTCAGCGGCAACGTGGAGATCGCAGCGAACGAGGCGCCGGAGCGTATCGACGGCGATTCTGTCAGCGGCAGCGTCACCATTTGCCTGCCTGCTGACGCGGGCTTTGCGGTTGACGTGGACAGCATCAGCGGTCGCGTGACCGGCCCGGAAGGCATGAACGGGAACGGCAAGACCGGGTATGCGTACGGTGATGAACAGTGCCGGATCAGCATCAATACCGTCAGCGGCGGTGTGCATCTGAAGCACGCGAAATAAACAGAAGGCTCTGGCCGGGCAAGTACCGGTCAGGCCTTTTCTTCATGCAATGCAAAAAGAGGATGCTCTTTCGAGCACCCTCTTGTGAGTCGCCTTGAGACGAGTGAGATTACTTGATCTCGACTTCGCCGCCAACTTCCTTGATCTGGGCAGCCAGCTTGTCGGCGTCTTCCTTGGACAGGCCTTCCTTGACGGTCTTGGGGCCGGCAGCAGCAGCCTCGACGAAGTCCTTGGCTTCCTTCAGGCCCAGGCCGCACACTTCGCGGATGACCTTCAGAACCTTCAGCTTCGCAGCGGCGTCGAAGCCCTTCAGCACGACGTCGAACTCGGTCTTCTCCTCAGCGGCGGGGGCAGCAGCAGCAGCGGGGCCCGCGACGACAGCGGTA